>JAOAUB010000111.1 GCA_030157805.1 Legionellaceae bacterium | reverse complement strand
TAAGATAGCGGGTATTGCGGTAGGTTGGGTTTGTACCGCAAGCATCAGTGCGTTAGAGCCGTCATTATTTTTTGCGGTCCATATGCTAAATTGGTGTTCTTTTGGAAGTTGGGCAATACCTTCTAAGATAGCGGGTATTGCGGTAGGTTGGGTTTGTACCGCAAGCATCAGTGCGTTATAGCCGTCATTATTTTTTGCGGTCCATATGCTAACCCGGTGTTCTTCTGGAAGTTGGGCAATACTGTCGCATATAGGCGCTAGCGCTTGAGGCTCATATTCTACAGCCTTATATAGGGGTTCGATTGCATTGTGTTTGGATTTTAAAAATACTTCTTTTAATAAATCCTGTATTCCCGTTTTATTTTTTCTAGTCATGCCTAAGATATTTTTTTCAGTCATGCTTGAGATACATTTTAAAAGACTTATTTCAGTTAACCATTCAGTATAGATAGTTCGGAAAGAATCATGCCATACTGTTTGTTTATTGTTTTTTAAAAAAGTATCGAGCCGAGAGAGATACTTTATAAAATTTTTTATCTCCATGTTGTTAGGATTAATATCAAAAAAAATTTTTATAATTAATTCTTGGTTCTCATTGTTGATATATTTTATAAGTTCAGGATATTCAATAAATTGGAGTTCATGTATTAATTCTTTGTATTGGTCGGCGCTTAATAAAGTTGGTAATTGTTGGGGTTCATCGCTATATAATGCATTAAATAAAATTTCCTCTTGATCAGAGAATTTTAAGTAATCGGCATCCTTTAATTTTTTATAGAGACTATCATTTATTTTCATCCAATTAATATCGCATATTTTATCATCTTTCATGATAAATATAGCCTCATAAGATAACTCATCGTTAAGCATTTTTTTCATGAAGTCGAATATATTTTCATATTCGTGCGATTCATAGCCAGCGCTCTTTTCCCCAGCGTAACCATAGTAATTTAGCTCACTGGCGATCTGAACTAGTAAATCATTCAAGATAGCCATTGCGCTGTAGTGCTCATCAAAGGTTTTCTTGAGGGCATTAACCTGACTCTCTTTAAGAGTAGAAGAGTATATATCTTTATTATTCAAGGGGTGAACACCGTAAGCGGCAGCAGCATTGAAAAATGAATTATGATTATGAACATCATTACCCTTGTCATTCATTGCAGCCCTTTCAACAATGGCTATGCGTAGCACTAAAAGAAACTCATCTATTTTTTGTGGGCGCTTTAATCCTAAAACAATGCTGTTTACTCGATCATCAAAGCCAGGAGCGCATAGGTCTATCCCTTCGAGCAGTTTTACAACGATCGCACTTTTTTCATTGTCTGAAACCTTAGAATCATTAAGAGAGCCTTGCACTATGAAGAGCGCGTCTATAAGGTAACGCTTATTGGTATAGGTTGAATCTTGGCCTACCTTTATATTTAGTTTGGTTTTAACCGTAGTCTGATTCTCTCCAGAAATCTCTGAAATTTTTTGAGCAATGGTGTCAATAAAGGTGTTAGGATCTAGATTATGAGCGCTGCTAATTTCACTTTTTGGCGGAGCGATATAGCATTTGTGAGGGTTTATAATAGGCATTATGATCTCTTTAAGTTATGCCGTTCATTCTGTGCAACATGGCTAAAATATAGATAATATAGAATTAACCTTAAGGAATCATTAAATTTTAGGTTTCTACGAATTGTCATGCTTTGCACAGGACAATTTTTATGAGACCAACTCCATCTGTGGATTAAAATTTAATCTAATTTCAGCAATGTATAACATGGAATTAGCTGAGTAAGGGTTTCCGAAGAGGTCTATTGGGTGATCGATTTTTTTTAAAAAAAAGCCTTATTACCTCGAGCCTATAAGGCAATCAGGCTTTTCTAATTTATTTTGGTGACATATCCAGGTGGACTTTGACAGCTATCGTTATTCATTTCACGTCAAGATTTTGATTTTTTAGAGGACCGTAAAATATCCTCCCTCTTGCGTAGCATGTTGAATTTCGTGAACATTTTGTGGAACATCGAGGTTGGAACGGCAGCGATAGCGGGTTGCTTCTTGTTTAAATAGAGGCTGGTGTAGAGTCTCTTGATTCAAGTGATGAGATGGTTGATTTTTGAGACTGGATGAAGAAAGTTGTTGATTAATTTTGTGGTGACTGCAAGAGAAGTCTTCTTTCGGTTTAGGGGTACTTAAAAGAAAATAAAAAGCAGCCACGGTAAGTGAAAAGCCAATCACTGAAGAAATAAAAAGAGCTGCTGCACCAATCGGTGGAAAAATAACAACTAAAGCTAATGAAGTTGCAGCAATCACACCAACCAACGTTGAAAGGATGGCATAGCTCAAATAATTATTTTGTCGTTCAGGCGAGTACGACTTGTCAGCTGGTGGATTATTTCTTTTGTGATATTCTGCAATACTCCAGACCACATTACTTGTTGCAAAAGCAATCACTCCCGGCAAGAGAAGCACGGGAAAGACAAAAGACAGTAAACACAGGCTAACACCAATAAAACCGACACCAGAGGCAATTCGATGTTGATTTTTAATTTGGCTAAAACCATACCAGGCTTCTTTTTTGGGAGGATGATCGGGGTGAAAGTGACATGCAATCAACCAAAGCGCATAACCTAACAAATAACTGCTTGACGAAAGTAGGCTGAAAATTGTTGGCATAACAGGAACAGGAAGCAGTTGAAGTTTTGCTGCTATAAAACCCACAAGAAAAAATTTACTACTTGCATCATCTAGGCGCTTGGCATGGGTCATATCACGAACTCCGTTTATGATGGTCTTAATGTCAATGCTTTCACAGCGCACTCACGTGTCGTTTCTCTTATGCTTGGAATAACGGATGAGTAGTTATCTTTGAATTAATGATTATTACCGCTCCCTTTCTCTACATTATTCTCAGTTAATTGATTTTCTGCAAGAGGGAGTGTTATTCGTACTTTGAGCCCTCCTGTGATCTGATTGATGGCTTGAATGTCACCGCCATGACAATGGATTGCTTGATGGGCAATGGCTAGTCCTAAACCATAACCGCCTGTTTTTTTTTCGCGAGATTGGTCAACACGATAAAATGGATTAAATATTTTTTTTAATTGGTCTTCAGGGATTCCGGGGCCGTGATCATTGATGTCAATCACTAAGCTTTGTTTTGTTTCGTTTCGCGCCATGATCACAGAAACTGATTCTTGAGCCGGCGAGTAACGTAAAGCATTGCGTAGAATATTTTCTAGCGCTCGGTGTAAAAGGCGTTCATCAGCATAAAGTTTGCAATCAAAAGATTGAGACAATGCGGCATGCCGATGGTCGTTAGCAAATTCAAAATTAGCATTATCGATAATGTGCTGCAGTAAATGAGGGATGTTAATGACGGTTCGTTGTAATTGATAAACTGATTTGTCTAAGCGGGCATACTCAAGAATTTCACCAATCAAGTGATTGAGACAAAGACACTCTTGTTCCATGCGAGAAAACTCGTTTTGCGCTAAATGCCCTGACTGTTGACGTCCCAATTCAATGGCAATTTGAAGGCGCGCTAAAGGTGATCGTAACTCATGCGAAATGTCTTGTAATAAACGTTGTTTTAATTTAACTATTTTTTCAACTTTCTCCGCCATATGATCAAAATTATGGCTTAACTCCGCAATTTCGTCACGATAATGGCCCTTAAATTTTCCAACACGCGTACTTAATTGCCCGGTTGCAATGGCGTTGGCTGCGTTACTTAAGGTGCTCAAAGGTTTTGTGAGATAAATGGACAGCAAATAGCAGATGATTCCGCTGATAACTACCGCAATAATGAGGCGAAGTGATAATCCCGCCCAAGTAATTTGAATAAAATGTGAAAGAGGTTTATCACTTATCGCCGCCAGGCGGTAGGCTTTGCCGGATGTTGATAAAATTTCGTGACTAACAATAATATTACCGAATTTGAGTAGGCCATCGTTAAGTTTAGCGTGGGCAAGATCGTTTGTTATTTGTACAATGACAGGTGGCGGATTATCGTTACTAATAATTTCACCGGTATTGCAAAGTAAGTAGAAGGACATGTCACGAGCTTTGCCGGCTTGAATGAGCCATTTTTGTAAGGCTGCTGAGTGACCTGATTCAAACGTGAGAACGGCTGCATTAGCATAACTGTCCATGAAGACTTTTTCATGAGCGGGAATGGATGCTTGTCGGGCTAATTCACTCGTAACCCATGCAGTTGTAACGATAATGAGCGTGGATGCTAGCCAAAAGGAGATGAAAATCTTCCAGTATAAGCTACGCATTCAGCATGTACCCAAACCCACGAACGGTCTTGACCAGCGGCTCACCCGCGGTATCATCTCCTAGTTTGTTACGCAGGTTACTGATGTGAACATCAATACTGCGGTCGTAAGCAGTGTATTTTCGGCCCAGCGCATACTCCGTTAATTCTTCTTTTGAAAAGGCTTGTCCTGGGGATTTAATCATCATTTCAAGAATATTAAATTCAGCATTCGTTAAATCCAGAAGCGTGCCATGATAATTAGCGGTTCGTTTTGAACAATCCACGATGATATGATGAAATTCAATTAAAGGACGATGGGTGGGAATTTTTTGAACTCGTCGTAAAATGGCACGTAATCTTGCGAGTAATTCACGTGGATTACACGGTTTGGCGAGGTAATCATCAGCACCAATTTCAAGTCCGACAATACGATCGATGTCATCGCCTCGCGCTGTTAACATCAGTACCGGGATTTCGACGTGTTCGCGAATGGCTTTTAAGACTTCGAATCCATTTAATTTGGGAAGCATTACATCTAAAATGATAGCATCAAAAGCTTGATTAAGTGCTTTTTTAACCGCAGCCTCGCCATCATGAACACAAATAACGTTAAATCCTTCAGGCGTAAGATACTGAACCAACAAATCAGTAAGCTCGATATCATCGTCGACAACCAAAATGGTATTGTTCATACGCGTTTACTCTTTCTTGTTTAAATGACGTTTATCAAGGCAATTCATTAGCTTGATTCGCCGCGCATCGGCATTAATAATTTTAAACTCAAACGGTTCAATTGTTATGATTTCACCACGTTGTGGCAAATACCCTACGTGAGCCATGACAATTCCTCCGACGGTATCATAGTTTTGGTCACTAAAATTGGCGTGCAATTGTTCATTAAATTCGTTGATAGGAGTATGTCCTTTAACAATATAATGATTGTCGCCGTGCGCTTTGATATAGGTCTCATCGTCAATATCAAACTCGTCTTCAATATCGCCAATAATTTGTTCAATAATATCTTCGATGGTGATAAATCCAATGGTACTGCCGTATTCGTCAACTACGAGCGCCATGTGATTACGGTTGCTTCGGAATTCACGCAGTAATAAATCCAGGCGTTTACTTTCGGGAACAAAAGCCGCTGCACGAATAATATCATGGAGATCAAAGGATGGTGCATCCTCCATACGATAACGCAGCAAATCTTTGGCATGCAGAATACCAATGAGTTCATTCTGACTGTCGCCCATCACAGGGAAACGAGAGTGCCCAGAGCTTGTCACCGTCGCAATGACTTGTTCGAGGGTGTCCCCTTGAGAGACTGAGGTCATTTGATTTTTGGGCAGCATGACATCACGCACGCGCAGTTGGGCGAGTTGGATGACGCTCTCCACCATAGCTAAGGTCTCTGAATCAATGAGTGCACGGTCATGCGCATCGCGCAGCAACTCGATTAATTCCTCTTTATTTTGTGGTTCACCTTGTAAAATGTGTTTAAGCCGCATGATCCACGAATGGCTTTCATCCTCTTTAGTCAAGATCATCGTCCTCATGTTGATAAGGGTTATTAAATCCAAGTGTTGCCAGTAATTTTATTTCAGCGGTTTGCATGCGCTGTGTATCCTCAATTTCAAGATGATCAAAACCCAGCAAATGCAGAACGCCATGAATCACAATATGCGCCCAATGCGCTGCGATTGGAGTCTTTTGTGCCGTCGCTTCTTGTTGAAGAATCGCAGGGCAGATGACAATATCGCCAAGCAAGGGGTAGTTAAGTATAACACCTTCCGGTAATTGACTAGGAAAGGCAAGAACATTCGTTGGTTTATTTTGTTGACGATAGGTCTTATTTAAATGGGTGATTTCATCCACAGTCACAAGACGTATTGTTAACTCCCCACGTTTAATATGCTCTTCTAGTGTTAATTTTACCCAGTTTTTTATATTTTTTCCATGAATGGGTGGTTTATCGAGGCAAGCTGTCTGTATAGTTATTTTATAGTTCATTTAATTTAGGAAGGATCCTTATTATGTTTAAAAAATTATCCACGGACGAGTACTTCGATATTATTAAAAAAAATCATAAGCGTTATCTGGATGCGACCATGGTGACTCATCTTGCTGCAGTAGACGGTGCTGAAAGTAAGGCATTGATCATTGAACGTTATCTTACGCACATCCAGGCTTATCATCAAGTCGAAGCGGATGATTTGGACTATGCCATGACCGGGCCAACCGTCGCTGAGAAAGTAGGGCGAGGTGCTTTTGCATCTTTATTAGGCATGGGGGTTGGGGCTTTCGTGTTTGGCACGGAACAAAAAGCACCTGCGGGCGATATCTTTGGCGCTAAGACGGCGATACAAGGCGGATTTGCTGCAACCATTGGCGTAAGCTGCAGTGCTTTGATTTATAAAGCTTGGGAAACAAGTGTTGAGAAACCGACTGTAAAAGAGTTGGAAGCGTTTGAAAAAGACATGGAAGAAGCAGGATTTTCCAAAAAAAAATACGCCGACATGGCGGAGAGTTTAGTGAAGTTATTTCATTTTCGTGAGTGTTTATTGTTAGGTCTTGAAAATAAAGGGAAGGTGAACATGCGCACGGCCTTTAAAAATCGATTTCCACCGCCTTTTGTGGATGCGGATTTTAATATCGCCATTGAGGTTTATTTTTTACAACAACTTAATGACTTATTTCATGAGGCATTTCAGGGTATTTATAACATTCATGATAAAGAAATTACGGATGAGGCGGCGCAGCCTAAATTTATTAAATGGTTCAAACGCCATTTTGAATCAGAAAAAATCAGACAACGATTTACCCAACAAATGCAACTTGATTTTATTAATCAATGTTTGCGATTCTTGGAGCAAGAAAAAGACGCTAAGGGTTTCATGGGTCGGCATCCTTATTTTGTAGCATCAATGATGGGTTTAATCGCCGGAAGTGTTGCTTTGGCGCTCGTTGCTGCGATGTCGGCTGTGATACCTTTAGCAGGATTAGTGGGTCTTGGTGTGGTGGTCGCAAGTATTACCGCGGTGAGTCACTATTTTGCCGTGAGCAAGATCGATGCCTTACGTTATGTTCGTGACATGGGCAATCGTCAAGCGATTGGAAAAGCCATTGATAGTATAGGCAATGAGCGCAATCGATTACGTCATTTAATTCAACAGGTAGTGCCCACAACACGTAAAGATCTTGCCGATTTAAAGCGTTATGATGATGTGAATGAATCTAGTTTTTTAAAAATATTGACACTTAAGAAAACACAAAATGTGGCGTTAGGCGGTGTGCGAGCTTGGGTTAGAGAATTGGCAAGCCGTTTTCAAGAAAGTAAGTTCATTCAAATTGATTTATCCGATCGAATAAAATCAATTATTCATGATGCCCATGACCAAACAGAATATTTACAAAAAGTTTTATTAGGTTTGATGACCAAACCTAATAAAGCCGATTTAGGGTATTTGACCCAATTTATTAATGACACGAAACAGTATTTGCAGCATCCAGACAATGCCGGATTTATAACAACATTTGAATCGGTTCAAAAAATCAAAGAACAAATTATGGAGGTCGTTGGACACCTTCCTTTGACGATATCGCTCAAACTACCAACGGTTCTTATTAATTTTTATACGGCTCCTGTGAATCAAGGTGGCTTAGGTGGTCTGTTGAGTGATTTTGACCAAGTACGATCCTTAGCATCTGTGGTTGCTGATCATGTTGCTGCCGATGAGCACCATCCTTATTATCATTTAATTAAAACCGCATTTAGTATTAATTTAAAATTAAATGCAGCAGCTAATCAGGCCTTCATTTTTCGTGGTGATAATCAGTATCGACAACTGCTGGGTTCGCCGCAGGATGACGTTGCCCATCGTGAAGATAGCATCACCAGCCAGACAATACAGCGGTATTTAACAGCGTCCTTTGATTTCCTTTGTTCGTTGAATCAATACAACAACACGATCACGTCATGGACACAAGCGTTTCAAAATAATGATGAATTTATTTTGTATCGCATGTTATTGGTGAAGCAATTGGCTAATTTAGCCGATCCTAACAATCATCGTGTGGATCCTTTCATTAAAGAAGAGATTAAACTGTTTGCGCGGCAACAATTAAAATGCAATCCTGACATTGCGTTTGATGATATTTTGAATCAAGCGCTGCTTATCAAACCCGATCCTGACGCAGGTTTTCTTCGAGATACGTTCGGTTATTCTCGCTCATTAAATGATTTAGCTTACGTTGCTGATGCAGTGCGCGTTGATATTGCTTACGTATCCACGTCCGTGAGCCCTAAAGATCTCATTTGTTTTGAGGCAGAACATCATATTCGGCGGAGTGGGTCCAAATTGATTTTTGGTTATAATTCCTTAGAGCACTTAATTCCACAACATTCCAGTCAATTTTCTGCTTTGCTTGATGCAACCATGACGACAACTCTCAATTTTATTGACGCGATCAAGGGTCATGATTTATTGCAACAAACAGGAACGATGAAGATTTACTTGCAAGTTGTTTTGCATGAAGCTCAGGAGCTAAAAGAGAAAATCAATAAATTGGCCGAATTTGAAACTAAGCTGCCGGCTCTTAATACCCAACTACGCCAAGATGCGGTGGTCGCATTGGATGCTTTTATTACGAAGATTTCTGTCATGGAGGAGCCATTATTACCCTCATTGCCATCATCGCCCGTACTGTCCACGCCGCTTCGTGAGGCAGTCAGTGTGACAAATCTCGTCGTGTCTTCATCATTGACGGTGCCGATACCGAGTCTTGAAATTATGGCCACAGGCCCTGATACAAACCATGCTAACTCGTTACCTCAGCCAGCGTCGCGAAGTCAAACGCCAGTCAATTCTTTTATGCATGCTGAAGGTGTGGTACCAGATGATGTTCATGGGTCATTAAAGATACTCAAGCACAGCACCTCGTCCAGCGATTTTGAATCACGAAAAGAAAAGTCAACGTCAATTTTAAGTGAATTTAGAGCTAAACTTGATCACTATATTGACAAGGAAAGGTTGGAGGAGCAAAAGGAAAGTCAAGGACAATCAGTCACGCATGGTTTCTTTAGACATCATGCTCATACGCGCCAAGATAAAATAGTGGCTGCTACAACGCTTAAGGAGGCGCTTTTGCAACATGAAGGAAATAAGCGTGTGGCTTGGGAGAATAAAGCAATTTATCAAACGAATCCGCATTTAAAAGAGATTATTAACCATCATTTGACAAAGTTGGGTTTTACAGACTTAACGAGCCTGTTTCAATCTCGGATGGCGTTAGCCGCGACGGTGTGACAGTGTTTTAAGCCTCCTCACTTGATGCATGTGATGCCATGAGTGAGGAGGGGTAAATTATGCGGTCTCTTTAAACAACTCACGTCCGATGAGCATACGTCGAATTTCAGAAGTGCCTGCGCCAATCTCATATAATTTAGCATCACGCAATAAACGTCCGGTGGGAAATTCGTTAATGTAACCATTGCCGCCTAAAATTTGAATGGCTTGCAGGGCCATTTGTGTTGCGCGTTCGGCAGTGTACAAAATAACACCAGCAGCATCTTTTCGGCTCACGCGATCCCGATCACAAGCTTTAGCAACGGCATAAAGATACGCTTTTGAGGCACTTAATTCGGTGTACATGTCCGCAAGTTTTCCTTGTATCAGTTGAAACTCGCCAATGGCCTGATTAAATTGTTTGCGCTCATGCACATAAGGTAAAACCACATCCAAACAAGCTTGCATGATTCCAAGAGGGCCGGCTGCGAGCACGGTGCGTTCGTAATCAAGGCCGCTCATTAAGACTTTGACACCGCCATTGAATTGTCCCAGCACATTTTCAAGAGGGACTTGGCAGTTTGTAAAAACAAGTTCACAAGTGTTGGAACCACGCATACCCAACTTGTCGAGCTTTTGTGCCGTGCTAAAACCAGGCATGCCTTTTTCAATAATAAACGCGGTGATTCCTTGACTGCCCGCGGTCTTATCCGTTTTGGCATAAACCACAAAGACATCAGCGTCGGGTCCATTGGTAATCCACATTTTAGTGCCGTTCAAGACAACATGATCGGACTTGACGCAAGCATCAAGACGCATACTGACGACATCAGAGCCTGAGTTGGCTTCACTCATTGCCAAGGCGCCGATTTTTTCGCCGGTGATGAGCGAGGGCAAATAGTGTTGTTTTTGGTGATCATTGCCATTTAAAAAAATTTGATTCACCGCAAGGTTAGAGTGGGCGCCATAACTTAAGCCAACGGACGCGGAAGCGCGTGAAATTTCTTCCATAGCAATCACATGCGCGAGATAGCCCATGTTGGCACCGCCGTATTCTTCACTGACGGTAATGCCTAAAAGGCCCATGTTGCCCAACTTTTTCCATAGATGATTGGGAAATTCATTGCGAGCATCAATGTCAGCAGCGATAGGTGCTATTTCGCGTTGGGCGAATTGATGGACGCTGTCTCGTAGTAAATCGTACGTTTCGCCAAGATGAAAGTTTAAGCCAGTATTCATAAGTTAGTCCCTGCTTTGAGGATTAATAATAATTACGCTAGACTATACCGATTCTGATTCAACTTTCAACTTTAAAAAAATGACTCTATTGCCGTGGTATGAGTGGTTACGCCCTTTACTTTTTAAACTTCCCCCTGAGCGTGCGCATCAACTTGTTTTAAAGGCATTGCATTATGTTCCTCGTTGTTGTTTTAAGGTTCCTGTGTCATCGCCAGTGGAGGCCATGGGGATTCGTTTCCCCCATCGGGTGGGTCTTGCGGCCGGTTTTGATAATAATGCAGCGCATCTTCATGGATTATCTAAATTGGGCTTTGCGTTTATTGAAGCCGGCGGTGTGACACCCCAAGCGCAACCAGGTAATCCTGTGCCCAGACTTTTTCGTTTGCCAGAAATGAATGCTTTAATCAATCGCATGGGATTTAAGAATTGTGGGGTTGATGCTTTGGTGGATAAGCTCCTTACTTCTAGTTATGAAGGAATTCTTGGGATCAATATTAGCAAGAATAAGAGCACACCATTGGACCATGCTGCAGACGATTATAAATATTGCATGAAGGCGGTTTATCCGTACGCCTCTTATATTACGGTGAATGTGTCATCGCCTAACACGCCTGATTTACGCCAATTGCAATACGGAGACTATTTTTCCCACCTTATGCAAGCATTAACCGAAGAGCATCAACGCTTGCGTGATGAGCATCAACGGCATGTTCCTTTGGTTGTTAAGTTATCCCCTGATGAGTCCGATGAAACGCTTAAACGCATTGCAGCTGTTCTTTTGCAGCATCAAGTAGCGGGTCTTATTGCAACGAATACGACGTGTTCTCGTGATAAAGTCCAGGGATTAAGGCACGCTGAAGAAGTCGGTGGACTCAGCGGTTCACCGTTACGTGAAAAAGCGTTGGTATGTTTGCGTTTATTAAAGCATGAGGTGGGTGATGCTATCACGTTGATTGCGTCAGGTGGAATCGATAGTGCAAAAGCGGCTCAAGATCGTCTTGAGGCGGGCGCAACTTTGGTGCAAGTCTACACGGGCTTGATTTATAAAGGGCCGAAATTAATCACTGAAATAAACAGCTGCATTTTTGAGTAGCCTGGTTGCACGCAACCAGGTTACCAATCTATTAATCTACTAATTTACTACTCACTCATCGACGACACGGCATGATAGCCCGCATCCACATGCACCACTTCACCGGTAATTCCTGATGCTAAATCAGAACAAAGAAAAGCGGCTGTATTACCGACTTCGGTGGTGGTTACATTGCGACGTAAAGGGGTGGTTTCTGCATAGGATGTCATCATTTTACGTAAATCTTTGATGCCTGAGGCAGCTAAGGTTTTAATTGGGCCGGCGGAAATTGCATTCACTCGCAGTCCTTTAGGACCTAAACTTGCGGCCAAGTAGCGCACCGAAGCCTCTAAGCTGGCTTTGGCTATTCCCATCACGTTGTAATTAGGAATGGCTTTTTCAGCGCCGTAATAACTGAGTGTCAGTATTGAACCTTGTGTGCTTTCCATCATGGGTAAAGCGGCTTTAGTCAGGGCAACTAAGCTGTAGGCGCTAATATCATGGGCAATGCGAAAACCATCACGATTGACGCAATCAATAAAATCACCGTTTAATTGCTCCATGGGGGCAAAAGCAACGGAATGAATAAGGATATCAAACTTATCCCAATAACGATTTAAATCAGTAAATAAGGCTTGAATTTCAGCATCACTCGCGACATCGCAAGGAAAAGCAAGTTTTGAACCGAACTCAACCGCCATATTGATGACGCGTTCCTGTAATTTTTCATTTTGATAGGTAAAGGCAAGCTCAGCACCTTGCTCATGCAAGGCTTTGGCAATGCCATAAGCAATGGATCGGTTGCTGGCTAATCCAACAATTAAAGCTTTTTTTCCACTTAGAAATCCCATCGTTACTCCTCGGTCGGTCGTGTTTATGAGCCTTACTCGTTATTATGACTTGCGAGTAGTTCTCGCATTTTAGCTTGAATCATATCAATCGCAATACGGTTTTCACCGCCACGTGGCACAATAATATCGGCATAACGACTGGATGGCTCAATGAATTGCAGATACATTGGACGAACAGTCGTTTCATATTGACGCAATACGGAATCAAAAGAACGGTGCCTTTCAACCACATCACGTTTTAAGCGGCGAATTAAACAAATATCCAGTGGTGTTGACATGAAGATGCGAATGTCCATTAATTCGCGTAACTCTTTATCAGAGAATAAAAGAATGCCTTCAAGAACAATAATAGCATGGTTGCCAACAAAACGTGTTTCAGGAAGACGAATATGTTCGGAGTGGGAGTAAATGGGAATTTCAACGCTCTCACCAGATTGCAAGATTCGTAGATGTTCGCAAAGCAACGCATGATCAAAGGCTTTGGGGTGATCGTAATTCGTTTTCTCACGTTCCTCTAAAGGCAGGTGACTGCTGTCGTTGTAATAAGAGTCTTCTGAGATGACAATGACTTGTTCTGAACCTAATTCGTTGATAATTGTATTCGCGAGCAAACTTTTGCCAGAAGCAGAGGGACCTGAAATACCGATGATGATAACTTTTTTCTTCATAATGAGATCGTCATAAAAATTTGTTTGAATTTTAAGCGCTTACGGGAAGAATTTCAATGACTATTCACGATGGTCGTTATTTTTCAGATCCGTTGACTCGAGGGGTTCTCAGTTTATTTTTAAATTAAAAAGGATCCACGGACGAGATGAATTCAGTTACACTAATTTCGGGTAGCAGGTTTACTGGTTGGTTTGTGCTTTGAAAATCAAGACTGTGAAATTTGAGGTTTATAGCAATTTACCGGTTGTTACTGAGGGGTAGTTATCGACAGAGTTTAAGGAGAAATGGATGTATGTATATAATGATTATTTGCAAATGAAAATTGATTTTGCATCACAACTTAAATCAATTTTGTTACATAAAGGCCTGACCACGGTGGATGAACTTGATGCACCTCGTCGGCAACAGGTTCAGTTTATTCAAAGATTTATATCTCAACTGGACGATTATAAATTAAAACTAGATAAAATAGAGGATATATGTGCCGTAAAGTCAAAAATTTTGACCGCCTGCATGTACATCATTTCTGATGAAATTCATCAAACTTACACCGAGGCGTTGGTACCCGTTTTTAATCCAACACGCAGTGAGGTATTTAGTGCTTTGCAAGTGGCGATGAACATCACGCCAAGCAATCAATTTGAAGCGCTTTGTAGAAGAAACATGCTTGATCTGTTGGATCAATTTATAGTTCATCTTATTCATGTTGATGGTAAATTAAGCAAAGATTTGCGTTTGGATCATCCTTTTGCTGATATTAAAGATTTTAATTTAGAATCTTTTCTTCATCGTTTAATCAAATTAAAAGCGGAGGCTTCCAGTGAACTCACTAAAGAGCAATTTGCTCGGTTGGCTGTAGTTCAAAAGCAAGCCACGCCATTATCAGTCGGTCCATCGTTACTTTCTAGATTTTGGAGTGCGTCACATACCACCGTGAATCTTTCTGTTCCTGTCGCAAAAGAACCAACAGTAACTGAGACTAAAGCGGGAACAACAACAACGACAACGACTCGCAATAGTTATTAGCATACCCTATCAGGGGCGAGTTGAGTCGCTCCTTGTTTTTAAAATTCTTGCAGTTGCTTATGTTTTTGGTAAGCGGATTCATCGGTCATATTAGCAATAAAGTCACAAATGACACGGGATGCGTCAGAGGTGTTGTTAGCTTGATAATAATCATGAAGTTCTTGTGTGTTCAGTAATGTTTTGGGGTTCGCGTTGATGGCCTTAAAAAGATGAAAAATCACGGTTTGGGCACTTCTCTCTGAAGTCCGGGCAAATGGTGAATTGATAACCTGCTGATATACCGTGTCTTTTAAGTGGTTCAATAAAAATTTGGCATCTGGAAGCAACGTCAGGTTGTGTTTAAAAAGAGGAGTTTGGAAAGCTTCGTGGGTTATCATAAGTTGGACCGACGTGATGAAATAATTCACGAGTGCGCCAATGGCTTGCTTTCTTAAATGAATTTCAGGTGAAAATAATTGATTTAGTAACGTGAATTTAGTATCAGCTAAACCCGCATGGTGTAAACGAGCGCGCAGCTCGGCGTTGTCCACTTGATCGCGGATGACGAGATGCAAATGAATGGCATCTTCTAAATCATGGACGCCATACGCAATATCGTCGGCGATGTCCATAATCGAGCAATCCAAGGTATGGTAGGCTGATTCGCCATGTTGATGCTTGAGGGGTTTTTTTTTCAATGATTGAAATAAATCGCGATCGGCATTGCTAAAAGGGGAAAGCAGCCAATCAACTTCGGTTTGCTCTGAATCTAAATAGGCTTTTGGCGGAAACCAAGAATGGATGTTGTTAATGGGATCAGATAAGAGCGCTGCTGAAGGTGGATTTGGAGCGATGAGCTGATTGCGATTGACGGGGTATTTGAGAATACCTAACAGGGTGCGTCGGGTCAAATCAAGACCAAAAGCGCCATAGCTCTTCTCAAGTTTGGTTAAGAGGCGTAATGTTTGTCCATTGCTTTCAAATCCACCAGTGTCGCTCATCATAAAATTCAGGGCAACTTCGCCGCTGTGTCCAAAGGGTGGATGTCCAATGTCGTGTAATAGACTAATTGTACTAATCAGATCGTCATTGGGAAGTAGGCCTGCTAAATGGTTTGTGTTTGGATTATTCGCAAGATTGCGGACAATACTGCAGGCAATAGAAGCCACCTCGAGGGAGTGGGTTAGGCGAGTACGATGAAAATCACCACTATCGGCCCCTAAAATTTGAGTTTTACGTTGTAAACGTCGAAAAGCAGGGCAATGAATAACACGTGTTTTATCACGCTCATAAGGTTCACGATGGTCCTCTAAACTGCGTTGATGATCAAGTCCTGAACGTCGATGGGTCCACATGTTTACTCCTCGGATACCAAGTTACACCACCCAGTATACTCGAACAGCGGAAATTTAAAAATTGAAGTCGGTTCATTGAGTTGATGTTATCGAAGTTGTCGAATTGAGATTTGCCTGCTAATACTTAACTATGGAAGAAGAATAACAAAGGAGAGCATGATGATCACGCAGCGATTATTGGTTCTTGGTTTATGTTGTGTGGGTTTACCCGCGTGTAACACGATGAATTATGAACGTGATTATTCCTATGAAACGAGCGGTGGGTATTATGGCGCGTCTACCCCTTTAAACGCAGAGACATCGTCTTCTTATTCGTATAATACTTCTTATGAAGAACCCTATGATCAAGACTTATCGTCACGTGGACAGGACGTCAATGTTCCGGAAACTTACCATGTTGGCTTCTATCATGCGCCAGTTCCTGCGAAAGATCGCGATAAAGCTTGGGTTTTTGAGCAAAGTCCGCAAGGGTACACAATTGAAATTGGCGACAGTGAAAAAGCCTCTCAGGTCGCTAGCCAATTGGTACAAGCACCTAAAAAAGAACGTGTGGCTGAGGTGCCCTATTTGCGACATGGCACGCAACATTACAAGGGATTATATGGAAGTTTCGCGACCCAAGAAGCGGCTCAGCAAGCTCTTGACGCGTTACCTAATCATCTAAAACAGCAAGCAGGTGTTAAGAGTTGGCGTGATGTGCAAGGGGTTGTGGAGTAGTCGTTAAGTGTTAGTTGTCAGCAAAAGAGTTAATTTAACGATGCCAGATGTTTTGCTATGCTCAACATGAAAGTCTTTAATATGTATCGTATAGCGATGGGTAGTTTCCCAAAGCCATTTTACAAAGGCATTGTAGGGCACTTTGTCAAAACTAAGCTCAATATCCCCAGAGCCAGTTTGTTGCATTTGGTAGGTATAGGCGTTAAATGTTGGTTGGCTTAGTTCGGAGGCAATCAATGAAAGAAGTTTACTGTTATTCATGGGTTGGGTAATTTTGTTCAAATGGCGGTATTGTTGTTGAATTTTTTGCATCCAGGCAAGGGTTTCGCGTTGAGAGTGTAACTGCATATTTTTGTTTTCAAGCTCTGAAACTAAGGGCGAGTAAATCACCATATAAAACAAATAAACAGCACAAAAAAGGCCCGCGAATCCCAGGCTTAGTTGCTCGCGCTCATTTAAATTTTTCCAATAGTTTAAAAGTTTCATAGAGATAACTCCAATGTACTTATCACTTGCTCGTTTTTGGTAGAAGCTTGGGTTTGTTTTACTTGAAGACCCGTTTGTTTAAGATGAGTTTGAAAGGCATCTAATGCTTTAAAATCTTTCACCGTCAAGGTAATGAATAAAACGTGGTTTTGCCAATGGAAGTTGGATAAGGTGATTGGGCTTTTATGAATAATCGGGCTGCTTTTGCTGAGCAAGATCCAAAGTCCTTCATCGCTTGATGCTGTGGATGATTTCAAAAATTGTGTGATTCGAAAACGAGGGTTAATAATTTGTTTGGCGTCAGGAAAAAAATGACGGTAAATCACCGCAATTTGTGACTCTAGGGTTTTAATTTCATGATTGTCGACGAGCAGTTGATAGGCATTCATTGCGAACAAGGTGATGAGCCAAACTCCAAAAAGACCTGCTGCAACAAAATACCATAGTTTGAGGCGATGATTGGTTTTTTTCAGTGCAAAGCGTCCTTGACAGAGGTTTATGGGTTTTTTTTCTAACAGTCGTTGGGCAATCCAAAGTGCTTGGGGCGTCTCAACTTGCTGCAGAGTTAAGGACGATTTTGTCTGCGGTAGCATGATGGGGATGTTGTCTTGAAATTGATACACCACGTGCTCATGTTCAAGTTCTTTCAAATAAGATGTTGCAAGTGGATGATCCAATGCTCCTTGAAAAGAGTTCTCATAAATTAAAGTTGATGCTGATAAGACCGCCGACTCATGTTGTTTTAAAGCAAACCAATCGAGGGTGATGGTATCAACGTGAATGGACTGTTCAGTGAGTTGAGTCATGATGTTGAGAAAATAGGTTTGACTGCAGACACACGCTAGGTAGTGTCCTTGGTTAACGTAGCGGCGATCGAAGCTGAAATGCAATTCTTCAAGAGCCTCGGTCAGATTATCTTCTAACGCATAAGGAAGCGCTTGCCTTACTTTTTTATCACTTAATAAAGGCAATTCTACATCATGTAAACTAAATTGCTCACAAGGTAGAACCACGGTTGTTTTTTCGTATGTTGCGGACAAAGAGCGCAACGCCCCAAAATCGCGTGTTTCAAGAGTTTGTAGAATCTCTCCATGAATGTCAAGAACAAGGCATGGATAGCCTTGTTCGTTAAATCGGGAAATGAAGATAAAAGTGGTTGCCACGCAATGACCTTATGTAGTTTCGTCCTGATTAGCTGTAAGCGTACGATAGTTTGTTTGCCGAGACTAGCCATTGCCTTTGTAAATGTTGCGCTAAGAGGTAGACGACTAAAGCGTATTGTGGACTGCTATTATATCGAGTAATGACATAAAAATTAGGGTAAGCTAGCCAGTACTCATTGCCTTTAGCGGTGTTTAATTCAATGACACCTGCTTTTTTAGGTGGGTTGATTGCCGCAGTTAAGGGTTGAATACCTGCGTGTGCTAGCACGGATGGACTATACACTGCTTTTTTATATTGAGTATTAATTCGTTGAATCCCATGACCCGTAACTTTCGCTGGTTGGGCGACACCTTGATTTAATTCCCAGCCATGTTTATGGAAATAATTAGCAACACTTGCAATAACGGCTTCGTCATCATTAATTAAGTCTTTTTTCGGGTTGTTTTTAAAATCAGCGGCATAATAACGGTAGCTGCTGGGCATGAATTGCGGCTTACCGATAGCACCAGCATAAGAGCCTAAATATTGATTGGGGTTAATGTGATGTTCACGACATAACAAGAGGTATTCAGATAGTTCTTTTGTAAAGAAGTCAGAGCGTTTTGGATAGTTAAAGGCCAGCGTTGATAAAGCATCAATGACGCGGTAGTTTCCTTGATGTTTGCCATAGAGTGTTTCAACACCAAGAATCGCGACGATAATATTTGCAGGGACTTTATACCGTTTCTCAGCTTCGCGTAAGCTTTGTTGATTGGCTCGCCAGAAGGTGAGTCCTTCTTGTAAGCGTTGTGGTGTTAAAAAAATGTTTCTGTAAGTATCCCAATCTTTTTTCTCATACGGTGCATTCATTGATTCAATAATTTGCGGTTGCAGTTTGGCATCATTAAAAACAGCAACAAGCTCTTGTTTTTTAAACTGATGTTGATGGACCATGTTATTAATAAAATGTTGTACATCTTTTCTCTGCGTTAAGGGTTGTTCGGCATAGCCCATTGAACTTAAACAAAGCAGGACAAT
The DNA here is from genome assembly GCA_030157805.1 of Legionellaceae bacterium. Taxonomy (GTDB): domain Bacteria; phylum Pseudomonadota; class Gammaproteobacteria; order Legionellales; family Legionellaceae; genus JAOAUB01. The sequence continues at coordinate 463 of JAOAUB010000111.1, read as the reverse complement.
TAAAAACATATTGATCATGAGAAAGGGGGGATGACGTCGTTGCATGGGTTTTCCTTGAATAGGTGATTCTAAAAAATCAGATTATACGCGACTTTTATTTTTTTCTTGAAATATTAATTGTTGAATCTCGGGGATGGTCTCATGAATTTTGATATGAGCATCTATGATGCTCATTGTAGACTAAGACAAGATGAATTGTCTTGCGCCAGCTTTTTTAATCATAATAATTAGGCCGACGCAAGAAAATTACAGCGAGGATGAGGGTTTCTTTGAAACAACTTTTTGATGTTCTCGGATAAGAAATCTGCGATGGTTTTTGGTGTATAATTTGTCACTCGTACAGAGTACGCAATAAAACAATTTGTTGCTGTTAAAAACAAAGGAATGAAAGCGGCTTGGATCCTCGTCCAAAATAACTCCGCTCGTCGCTAAAGGACCAAGAGCTAGGTATATTGGATTAAGA
>JAOAUB010000110.1 GCA_030157805.1 Legionellaceae bacterium | reverse complement strand
AAAGAAGGAGCGTTAAATAATCATTACCGCCACGATCCGCGAGCAAATCGCCCAGACATCGGATTGTGGTCGATGATATAAAATTAACTGAAGCAAGCACGTCCTTAAATTTTTGAAGGTCCTCAGCTAAAAGACCTCAATCATCGAAGGATTTTAAATCAATCTGAACCAATTATTGATACTGACTTGCGCCAAGATTCTTTGCTATACCATGCTTCACTAGCAGAAAAAGTAGTTTTACCACATTACCGTGCACATCTCCGCACGTAATTTGCGTCCCTTTATCCGCTCAATACAATTCATCAACAGCCGGACACTCAAAACTATCGACGTCAACTGCCACAAATCCATTAGGCATAGCAAGAATCCTTCGTCATTTACTCCATTAAATTAATCCTAACTCCCGCACCGCATCACGTTCTTGCCGCAATTCAGCTAAACTTGCATCAAATTTTGCTTGTGCGAAATCATTCAAAACCAAACCCTCGATGACTTTAATTAGTCCATTTTCACGACGGCAGGGAAATGAAAAAATTAAGTCCTTATCAACACCGTACTCTCCATTCGATTTTAAACACATGGAAAACGACTCATTCGCCGGTGTATCGATTGTTAAATTATTCACAGCACGTATCGCTGCATTAGCCGCGGAAGCCGCTGATGACGCTCCACGTGCTTTTAAAATGGCAGCGCCTCGTTGTTGTACCGTCGTCACAAAAGTCTCTTGTAACCAGTGTTGATCCGCAATAACTTGGGCGGCCGATACCCCATTAATTTTGGCCAGATCAAAGTCAGGGTATTGCGTTGACGAATGATTACCCCAAATGGTCATTTGGCTAACGGCCGTCACATCAACACCTGCCTTAGCAGCTAATTGTTGTCGAGCTCGTAATTCATCCAATGTTGTCATCGCATAAAAACGATCCGAAGGAACATCTTTAGCGTGATTCATTGCAATTAAACAATTCGTATTGCAAGGATTACCGACCACAAAGGCCCGAACATTGTCCGCAGCATAATCATTGATGGCCTGACCTTGGCTAATAAAAATTCCACCATTAATTTTTAATAAATCAGAGCGCTCCATGCCTTGCTTACGGGGAACTGAGCCTACCAAAATAGCCCAATTAACGCCATCCATCGCTACTTTTAACTCAGAGGTGCAAACCAGACGCTTCAACAAGGGAAAGGCACAATCTTGAAGTTCCATCGCAACCCCTTCAAGAGCAGGCAGAGATTGAGAAAGCTCCAACATATTAATTTCCACATCAGTATGGGGTCCAAACATTTGCCCAGACGCAATTCGAAACAGTAAGGCATAACCAATTTGCCCCGCTGCACCCGTCACAACAACACGTACTTTTTGATTCATTATTAGATCCTTTTGAACAAATTCAAATCATGATAGACTTATTCGCTTCTTCAATCAACTGGATGACAAACATCCAGTACTGAGTCAACACTTAAGACCTATGTTACTACCAACATCTCTTTATATCCACACGCCTTGGTGTCTACGCAAATGCCCTTATTGCGATTTTAACTCGCATCAAAGCCCTAAGATTTTACCAGAAATCGCCTACCTTAATGCTTTGATGGCCGATCTGGATACTGACTATGCGCGATGGCCCAGACGGACACTCACCAGCATTTTTATTGGCGGGGGAACACCCAGCCTACTTTCTGGAGAATTTTACAACACATTAATGGACCATTTAAAACAAAAATTCATTTTCGAACCCAAGATTGAAATTACCATGGAAGCCAACCCTGGCACGGTCGAACAACAACGTTTTAAAGAGTATCGCCAAGCGGGAATTAATCGCCTCTCGCTAGGAATACAAAGTTTCAATGAGCATCATCTTAAAATATTAGGTCGCATTCATGATGGCAAACAAGCCCACCTTGCCATCGAAACTGCGCGAAAAGCAGGGTTTGATAACATCAACTTAGATATCATGAATGGTTTACCGAAACAAACCGTCCATGAAGGCTTGCTGGATTTAGAAACCGCATTAAGTTATCAGCCTGAACACCTTTCTTGGTATCAATTCACCTTAGAGCCCAATACGTTTTTTTATAAACATCCACCACAACTGCCCTCTGAAGACACGTGCATAACCCTGGAAGAAAAGGGTTTCGACCTGTTAGCTGCCAAGAACTACGAACGTTATGAAATTTCAGCCTTTTGCCAAACCAAGCAACAATCACAACATAACCTCAATTATTGGTTGTTTGGTGACTATTTAGGAGTTGGTGCCGGTGCTCATGGAAAAATAACTCATCCTGAAACAAGCGAGGTCATCCGTACTCAGAAATACCGACAACCCCACGACTACCTCGATCCCAAAAAACCTTTTTTAGCGTCCCAAACGTCAATCCAAGCCGACGAACTTTTATTTGAATTCATGCTTAACACCACGCGTCTGCAACAACCCATCCCTTTTAGCTTATTTCACGAACGAACGGGTCTTGAGTTTTCTTCATTAATGCCTAAACTTAAAATTGCCGAAGAAAAAGGTTTAATTTTAATCAACAAAGATCACTGGATCATCAGTGAGTTAGGCCGAAATTTTACCAATGACTTACAATGCTTGTTTTTAACTTAAGACCGATAATACAATAGAGCTGGGAGTAAAACTTAAGGATCTGCTGGAGGCACACAATGACTAGTGCAATTTTATTTGTTTTTTTTGTAACAATGGGTTATCTATCAGGATCGATTTGCACCGCGGTTATTGTAAGTCGCATTTTTGATTTACCTGATCCTTGCAGCCAAGGTTCGCAAAACCCTGGAGCAACGAACGTATTACGCCTCTCCGGGAAAAAATACGCCGCTATTGTCTTAAGTGCCGACATGTTAAAAGGCTTAATTCCGGTCTTATTGGCACAACTGCTTGGCGCGAGTCCTAATACCGTGGCATTCACGTGTTTTGCGGCGGTGATGGGTCACATGTTTCCCGTGTTTTTTAATTTTAAGGGAGGCAAGGGTGTTGCAACCACCATTGGGGTCTTGTTAGGATTTCATCCTATGCTTGGCATTGCCGTTGCTGCAACCTGGTTAGTTGTTGCCAACTTTTTCCGCTACTCCTCCTTAGCCTCAATCGTATCCATCATCTTAATGCCATTTTTCGCAATCGTTATAACCCATAACTTGAACACGATAGCGCCTCTTTGCTTTATCGTGTTATTTGTACTTTACCAACACCGCGATAACTTTACGCGCTTGATGGATGGTACAGAATCCAAAATTAAATTGCACCATCATGATCTCAGCGACATCACGGATCAACTTTTTGAAGCGAAAGTCAAAACAACCCACAAAACTGTTGCGAAAAGTACCCGCAACACAGCAGCACCGATCAAAAAGGCATCCTCCACGGCAACGTCAACAACACCCGAAACCAAAAATAAGACAACTGCAACCAAAAAGAAGGCAACTGCAAAAACAGCCCCCAAAAAACCAGCGAAGTAAACGCTCTCACCACCGTGATAAGCACACTGAACTCGACTACCGTGCGCTTATCACGTCTTAGCTCTTTAAATCATACCTAAAAACCAAAAAAACTATAAAGGCCAACGAGCCTTAACGTCAACCGCGAGCTGGTCATCCTGCTGTCCTGATTGAAATCGCAAAAAACCGGCAAAAGCAACCATAGCACCATTGTCCGTACAAAATTCAGGTCGTGGAAAATAAATTTCACCGACATATTCCGCGATCATCTTCGTTAATGCCGCACGTAAACTTTGATTGGCTCCAACCCCTCCCGCAACCACTAAACGCGAAAGACCTGTTTGTTCAATAGCACGTCGACATTTTGTCAATAAAGTTTCAACCACCGCCTCTTGAAACGCGTAAGCAATTGACATTCGAGTTAAGTCGTCTTTTTCGCTCGCGTTCCATGTCGTCAGCACATGCGTTTTAAGACCGCTAAAACTAAAATCAAGGCCCGGTCTATTCAACATAGGACGTGGAAAGGACGGAAATCGATGACGGTCTACCGAAGGACACTCATCGGCAAGCTTGGCAAGTATTGCGCCACCTGGATAAGGTAATCCCATGAGTTTAGCTGTTTTATCAAAAGCCTCACCTACCGCATCATCAAGCGTTTCACCCAAAAGAACATAATCTCCCAGACCCCGCGCTTCCATCAACTGGGTATGCCCGCCCGAAACGAGTAACACTAAAAAAGGAAATTTTACTGAAGAATTATCAAGAAGTGCCGCGAGCAAATGCGCCTCTAAATGGTGCACGCCAATCGCCGGTATACCAAGTCCCATAGCAAGACTTTTGGCAAAACATGCACCGGTTAATAACGCCCCGATTAAACCAGGTCCTGCCGTGTAGGCAATTGCATCAAGACTGGTTTTAACCAGACCCGCCTGATTTAACGCCTCATCCACCAGACTTACCAAATATTTCACATGATCGCGCGAAGCTAATTCAGGGACCACACCGCCGTATTGTTGATGAAGCTTCACCTGCGAATGCAAGACATCCGATAATAAACCTAGCCTTTCGTCGTACACCGCCACACCCGTTTCATCACAGGATGATTCAATACCAAGAATTCGTATCGACTTCACAACGTAGCGCCTCTTTTAACCCACATATCACGAGATTCCTCGTTTTGAGAAATAATTGAACGCAGATTATACACATTCGTCAACACCATGTGTCATTGCCCCAAAATAATTTTTGATCGCAGTGATGACCCAACCCATTATGCATTCACAATATGAGTGTTATTTTTAAACGCTTTAAATGCACCTCGCGTGTCCACGATCAACGGGGCATGTTGCGCTATTAAGTCATAATCAAACGCACTGTGCGCTGTCACTAACACCACACAATCATAACTACTGAGCGTGAACGGCGTTAATTCAATACTGTTCATTTTAAAATGATGGGCTCGCAACTTCGGCATAACAGGAACATGTGGATCGGAATAACTCAAAAAAGCCCCTTTTTCCTCGATTAATTTCATAAGCTCCAAGGAAGGCGATTCACGCGTATCATCAACATCACGTTTATACGTCACACCTAAAATAAGAATTCGGCTGTTTTTTAACGCTTTTTCGCGTAAATTCAGTGCATCCGAAATTTTATTCAATACCCAATGCGGCATACCACTATTCACCTCACCTGCCAATTCAATAAACCGCGTGTGCACACCAAATTCACGCGCTTTCCAAGTTAAATAGAAAGGATCAATTGGAATACAATGGCCGCCAATACCAGGCCCCGGATAATAAGGCACAAAACCAAAAGGTTTGGTCGTCGCAGCTTCAATCACCTCAAAAATATCAATTCCCATTTTATCAGCGACCATTTTCATTTCATTCACAAGACCGATATTAACCGAGCGATGAATGTTTTCTAACAATTTCGTCATTTCAGCCACTCGAGTTGACGAAACAGGAATAACCTTGTCAATCACCTCTGAATAGAGCGCAAGCCCTGCCTCACGACAAGCCTCCGTATCCCCACCACAGATTTTAGGAGTGGTCGAGGTTGTAAAAAGAACATTACCAGGATCTTCCCGTTCTGGCGAATAAACTAGGAACAAATCTTGACCCACCGTAAAACCACGGCTTTCAATGCGTGGCCTCAATTCTTCATCCGTTGTTCCCGGATAAGTCGTACTCTCCAAAGAAATAATTTGACCCGCGCGTAGGTAAGGAAGTAAAGAATCCATCGTTTGCAACACAAAGCTCAAATCAGGTTCACGGTATTTATTCAGTGGTGTTGGCACACATAAAATAATGGCATCCGCTTCAACGGCTTCCGCAAAGTCGGCTGTCGCCCTAAGACAACTTTTCAGTTGTGAAATTTTTTCCGACGAAATATGTTCAATATAAGAACGACCTTGATTGATCGCTTCGTTTTTATACTGATCCACATCAATTCCGATGACCCGATAGCCCTGTTCGGCAAAACGCAACATCAACGGTAATCCGACATAACCTAATCCGACAATACTAATAATAGCTTCTTTATTTTTTAAACGAGCTAGCAACGGAGATTCCATGTAATGTCCTATCCCTTCATAATTTCTTATGATTAATTGGGTACGATTTTAGACGAAAAGCGAATAGCGGAACAAGGAATAAATTATTTTTTACACATAACACAAATTTCTCTCCATTTAAGCCAAGAGAAAGACAGAAATCTTAAAATCACACTCCAATTAATTCAATTGCCGCTGATCGCGATTTGTCTTCCACCTCATTGCAACTTGAATAGCGAGAGGTATATAATCAACTGACGTCTCCTAATCATATTGGGTAGTTGCATGTCCTTGAAGGCCATGTATAACGAAATTGCAGATCATTATGACATGGCAGATCGCTTTGGCTCGATCTCCCGGAGTCATGATGTTGCCATTGAGCAAATTAAAAAAGAAGACCTCGGCAAACGATCGTCTTACAATGTCCTCGACTTAGGCGTTGGTAATGCTGCTTTTCTGGCTAAACTTAATGAACATCTTCCTCACGCTGATTTCACCGGCATTGATATCTCAAACAACATGCTTGCGCGTGCCGAAGAAAAACTGCCGCTAAAAACCATTGAGGCCAGTGCGGCTGAAGCCAATCATTATTTACCACCCCATTGCCAAGATTTAGTCATTGCGCATTTCATCAATGCCTATATTCCTATTCAAACTTTATTTCAAGAAGCGAACTTACTGACTAAAGCAAATGGCTATTTTTCTTTTGTGACCACAACGTATGAGTCTTTTCCACTGGCTCAACAATACTTGGCTGAGTTTATTGCACAAAATACCATGCTGGGCTGCATCATCGGCCATTATTACAAAGCAATGGTCAAAAACACGACCGTCGCCAGTAATAAAGAAGAACTCTTCAAAGCCTTTCCAGCCCATCATTTTGAAATTGTGGATCACCAACGCTTAGAAATTCCAATCACACTCAACACCATTGATGATCTTGCTTTATTTGGCATTGAAGGAACTTGGTTTTTAAACAGTATTGCCATTCAAATGTTACCTAAAAGTTTTTTGATTAATCGAATGAAACGACTCTTTAGTAAAATCTTTACTTTCCCTTATCAAGATACCCATGTTATTGATGTTATCCTTGCCAAAAAATAAAGATACCTAAAACCTACAAACCTAAATTATCTCGCTTAAACACACGATCTGCCCGATAACTGGACCGTACAAGAGGCCCTGACGCCACTTCAAAAAAGCCTTTCGCAAGACCAATTTCACGAAACTCGAGAAATTTCTCAGGTGTCACATAACGCACGACAGGGAGGTGATTCCGTGTTGGTTGCAAATATTGTCCTAAGGTTAAAATATCAACGTGATGAGCACGTAAATCATCCATGGTCGCAAGAATTTCCTCATCAGTTTCACCAAGACCTAACATCAAACTTGTTTTAGTCAACACCTCAGGACGATAACGTTTAGCAAAATCCAACACCTGAATGGTTTGCCAATATCCCGCTCGATTATCACGCACAGGATGAGTTAAACGCTCCACCGTTTCAACATTTTGGGCAAACACATCAACACCGCTATCCAGTAAAATAGCAACGTGGTCATGAACTCCTTGAAAGTCCGGTGTTAGCGCTTCAACCTTTGTCCGCGGACTTTTGCATTTGATGGCATGAATTGCGGCGGCATAATGAGTTGCGCCACCATCCGGCAAATCATCACGATTCACGGAAGTCAATACTACGTAGTCAAGATTCATCAGCGCTACAGTATTTGCAGTATTTGCGGGTTCTTCACTATCTAACCAACCGTGAGGATTGCCGGTGTCAACGGCACAAAAACGACAAGCACGCGTGCACACCGCCCCCATCAACATGATGGTTGCGGTACCGTGTGACCAACACTCACCAATGTTCGGACATTTTGCCTCTTCACAAACTGTCGCAAGACGATGCTTATCCACCTCCGCTTTAACACGCTGATAATTCGGTGTTGTTTGATTAACAATACGTAACCATTTAGGCTTGGGTAAACGCTCAAGAGGGCTATCAACAGGCTTAACACCGTCTTTGATCGCCGTAACACCGTGCGTCGTTTTATATTTCTGGCCGCTTTCAATGATTACGGGAATATCATGTAGTTTTTTCATAGCTAGTCATTACTAAAAATAGATTCATTGAATCAACGCTAAATCGCTCTTTCTTCCAACATCGCAACAGCTGGCAGCGTTTTACCCTCAAGGCACTCAAGAAAGGCACCACCGCCTGTTGAAATATAAGAAATTTCCCCAGTTAAATCATATTGATCAATTGCCGCAAGCGTATCGCCACCCCCCGCAATTGAAAAAGCCTGACTATCCGCAATTGCAATAGCTAATGCACGCGTTCCATAAGCAAATTGTGGAAACTCAAACACACCCACAGGCCCATTCCAAATGATGGTTTTCGCCTGCTCAATCACATGAAGATAATGACGAATTGTTTCAGGACCCACGTCCATGATCATATCATCATCAGCAATATGAACTAATGATTTGTTATACGCGGGACAACTGTCTGAAAAAGATTTACCAACCACCACATCCACCGGCAAGAAAACTTGGCATCCACGCTCAGCCGCTAATTGCAAAATAAATCGCGCTTCATCAAGCAACGCCTCTTCATAAAGTGATTGACCAATCTCCACACCTTGAGCCTTTAAAAAGGTGTTCGCGATGGCACCTCCAGGAATCAAAAAATCCACTCGACAAATCATTTCTCGCAACAGGGTCAATTTAGTTGAAATTTTAGCCCCACCCACAATGGCGAGAATCGGTTTCTCTGGCGCTTCCAAGGCCTGCTCCAAAGCTTCAAGCTCTCTCAAAAGCAAAGGACCTGCTGCAGCAATGCGCGCGTATTTAGCAACACCACACGTTGAAGCCTGAGCTCGATGCGCCGTTCCAAAAGCATCCATAATAAAAATATCGCACAGTGCCGCTAGCTTCTTGGCTAGCTCATCATTATTTTCTTTTTCGCCGACGTTAAAACGAACATTTTCACAGATAACAAGCTCTCCGGCTTGAACATCAACTCCGTTCAAATAATCACTAACAAAACGCACCGGATAACTTAAATTTTCCGCAAAATAATCGGCAACAGGCTGAAGCGAAAACCGCTTATCAAACTTACCTTCTTCCGGGCGTCCAAGATGCGATAAAACAATAACCGCAGCTCCGGCATCCAAAGCCATTTTCAAGGTGGGCAAGGCCGCTTGCAAACGTTGATCACTGGTAATCAATCCGTCTTTAATCGGCACATTTAAATCTTCCCGAATCAATACTCGTTGACCCGTAAGATTTAATTCATTGATTTTTATTAAACTCATGATGGTATCCTTAGCGATTCGTCATGCGGTGACTCATCATGCACGAAGCAGTATCTAGCATACGGTTAGAAAAACCCCACTCATTATCGTACCAAGCAATCACCTTCACTAAATTCCCCAATACGGTAGTTTGTGTGGTATCAAATACTGCCGAAGCTGAGCAGTGATTAAAATCACAAGATACTAACGGCTCTTCGTTAATGTGTAAAATATCACTTTTTGCAACGCGCATTATTTGGTTAATTTCATCCACAGTGGTTGCCTTCATTGCGATAAAGGTCAAGTCAATCACCGACACATTCAGCGTTGGCACACGCATCGCAAAACCATCTAATTTACCATCAAGTTCAGGCAAAACAAGACCTACAGCTTGTGCAGCGCCTGTTTTTGTAGGAATAATCGATTGCGTTGCCGAACGTGCCCGACATAAATCAGCATGACTACCATCCAATAACATCTGATCTTTGGTATAGGCATGCACGGTATTTAACAAACCATAAGCAATCCCAACGCCCTCGTTCAACACTTTAGCAACCGGGGCAAGACAGTTTGTCGTACATGAAGCATTAGAAACAATAAGATCTGAATCTTTTAACGAGTGATGATTCACGCCATAGACAATCGTTGCATCCACCTCTTTGCCTGGTGCAGAAATTAAGACTTTTTTGGCTCCAGCGCCAAGATGAAGCATGGCTTTTTCACGACTGGTAAAATGTCCCGTGCATTCAAACACAAGATCCACATTCAATTCACGCCAAGGCAACATCGCAGGATCACGTTCTGCCGTCACTCGAATCGAATGGCCATCGACAATCAAGCGATTCTCATCAATTTTAACATCAGAGGCAAAACGCCCGTGGGTTGAGTCATAACGTGTTAAATGTGCTGTTGTTTCGATCCCAGCCAGATCATTAATGGCCACAATATTAAATTCTTGATGACGCCCATATTCAAAAATAGCGCGTAAAACACAACGGCCTATGCGACCATAACCATTGATTGCGACACGTATTGCCATGTTACATCTCCAAATTATAGAGGACTTAATAAACGATTCAATTGTTTCACTAAATGATCGACTGTAATACCTAAATCAGCGAATACCTCTTCCGCTTTGGCAGAGACTCCGAAGCTTTCAAGACCGATAACCGCACCCTCTAAACCCACAAAGCGGTACCAATAACCACTTGCTGCAGCTTCTATTGCAACTCGAACCGTCACGGAATCCGGTAAAACCGCTTGCTGATAATTCATATCTTGCTCTAAAAACTGTTCGCAACACGGCATAGAAACCACACGGACACGTCGCTGACTTGTTGCTCTAAGACGTTCTGCTGCCGCAACAGCAAGCTGAACCTCTGAACCTGTAGCAACGATGATCGCTTCAGGAAGTCCAACATCATCCGATAAAATATAAGCACCGCGTGCGATGAGCGCCGCGCGCGATTCCTGACTCGCCTCATCTTGATTATTATGATGAAGTGCGGGTAAATTTTGTCGTGACAAAAGCAAAGAACTCGGCCCATGATGACGTAAAATGGCCTGTTGCCAAGCCACCGCTGTTTCCACTAAATCCGCAGGACGCCACACGTGCATGTTAGGAGTCAATCGCAACATGGCGGCTTGTTCAACCGGTTGATGCGTTGGGCCATCCTCACCGAGACCAATCGAATCATGCGTAAACACATAAATCACCCGTTGCTTCATCATGGCACTTAAACGAACGGCGTTACGTGCATAATCAAGAAACACAAGAAAAGTTCCACCGTAAGGAATAAAGCCGCCATGCAAAGCAATTCCGTTCATGATGGCTGCCATACCAAATTCACGCACACCATAATGAAGGTAATTACCGTGACTATTCTGTGCAGTCACGGCAACGCTACCGGACCAGTCGGTGTTATTCGAGCCCGTCAAATCAGCAGATCCGCCTAACAACTCAGGCAATAACTTGCCATATTCTTCAAGGCAAAGCTGCGAGGCTTTTCGTGTCGCTATCGATTGATCATGACTCATGCATTGTTCAATAAAAGCGTGGCTTGTCGCAAGCCATTGATCAGGCAGATCACCATTAATACGACGCAAAAATTCATCGTAATCTTGCGGAAAAGCTTGCTGATATTCTTGACAGCAAGCCAACCAATGATTTTCATCATGCTGCCCTTTTTCAACATGATCCCATGCTGCGTTAATGGATTCTGGAATAACAAACGGCGGATGAGGCCAATTAAAATAGTCCCGCGCTTTTAGAATGCTCTCAGCTCCCAGCGGTGAACCGTGTGATTTTTCATGGCCTGCCACAGACGTTCCGAGCCCAATGATAGTTTTGCAAATAATTAACGATGGTTTATGGTGCTCCGCACGTGCTTCAATAATTGCCGCTGCAATCGCGTTTTGATCATGGCCATCAATAGGACCAATCACATGCCAGTGATAAGCGTTAAAACGCATCGCCGTGTCATCGGAAAACCACGAATCGACATTACCATCAATGGAAATGCCATTGTCATCATAAAACACAATTAACTTACCCAGACCTAAAGTCCCAGCAAGAGAACACACTTCGTGCGACAAACCTTCCATTAAACAACCATCACCCACGAACGCGTACGTATAATGATGAACTAACTCCAGTCCTGGTCGATTGAATGTTGTCGCCACTATTTTTTCCGCAAGCGCCATACCAACCGCATTTGCTAAACCTTGACCAAGAGGACCCGTTGTGGTTTCAACGCCAGGGGTTTCGCCATACTCCGGATGACCAGGCGTTTTTGAATGCAACTGACGAAACTGTTTAAGATCATCAAGACTTAATTTATAACCCGTCAAATGTAATAGCGCATAGAGTAGCATTGAGCCATGGCCATTTGATAACACAAAACGATCGCGGTTGAACCACGCCGGGTTAGCCGGATTGTGTTTTAAAAATTGTCGCCATAACACCGTAGCAATATCCGCCATACCTAAGGGCATGCCTGGATGTCCAGACTGAGCTTTTTCAACAGCATCAATACTTAAAAATCGAAGTGCATTCGTTAGTTCGCTAAAAGAAATAAGCTGATTCATCTAAGTCTTCCTCACTGGACTTTGCCTTTTTTCACAGAACACTAAAAAGTGTCGTCTTTGCGAACGATAACGAAACATACTAGTTCGATTTTCAATTGAGGTTCCGATCTAGATTGCTTCGCTATAGCTCGCAAAGACAGTTTATTAATTAATTTTACAAAAATGGCCAAAGTCGAGCCTAATCATCTATCGTGCGATCTTTCACGTGAAAATGAACAATGATGGCGATTTTTTAATATCAAGAGGCCATATTGTCTCTCAGAAGCCATTAATCGGCAAGCATTGCAAACGTCCTGCTCGAGTTACACGCTTAGCAAAACCATATTAAATAGCCTTTCATTGCCAAAACTTTCAAATATGAGTTCTCTTTTTGATCATTTAGAGCGATAATGTCATTTTTTTATTTCCTTGATAAATCAATATGCCTTGTGTATCAACACGATTTGAGACTCATGTTTTATCTTACTTGGGCAATGAATTTAATTTAACCCAAGAAAGTTATTCTCAGCTCAATTTTAATCTTCTTATCTCACAACATCTTATTTTAAGCTTGGAATACAATGTCCTTAGTACCTACTTGCGTAACACGCTTGCTCTTCGACAAACAAAAAATCAAGAAATTGATGCTGAATTAATTGCACAAATTCTTATTGCTCGAAAAATAGCAATTTTTTTGGCCTATATCTACGATAAACACCTGAATGTTCCCCGAGAAACTGCCCGATTGCTGAAAGATGAAGTTTTTTTTAGAGCTCTGCTGAATCAACCAAGCTCACCTTTAGAACAACAGCTACACAATCCATGGCCCGCGACTCAACGGACACCGTCCAGACTTGACACTCAAACCATCCGCAATAAACACATTATCGCTAATTGGATACGTGTTTTTGCAGTACGATGCCGGCGCCTTCTTAACAGCTTGCACCCCTTCATAGACAACAACAACAGTTATCACCCCATCATGAAATCGATCGAAAAAATTGCCAATCCTTTTTTTTCGCATTTTGCTTGGGTTTTTTACATACCGCGTCTCGTGACGAATATTGGGATCGTATTAAAGCATCTCCTGCCTCATCCGTGGATGTCCAAAGAAGAAGAAAGCCTAGCCTTCAGCATACGTTGTCGTGCACAACTCAAACGACGCTGGTTTGAGTTTGCTAATGACAGCGTCTGGCTGGCGAGCGGGGTACTTTGCGCCTTTTTACTGGTTGGCTCTTTGCTTCCTGTGGCCAATTATTTTATCGCCGCACTTTACGTATACGATGTTTTTTTAGCTAGTTTGCGCGCTTATGTTGAACTGAATCGCTTATACCAATTAAAACGGGATTACCAAGATGCACAAGCCCCCCAAGCATTACAAAAAGAACTTAATTGCCTCATTGCCTTTGAAAAAAGACGTTTATACATCAATATTAGTTGCATGACTGCGCTGACTGTTGCGATTGCTTTTACCCTCCCTATTCTTGTCGGCAGCGGTCCATTGTTTCCCTTAATAGGTGCCGCCTTACTCGTCGCAGTAACCCTCCTTTCTTTTATCATCTTAAAACAACATGAAAAAACAAAACCCATAACACTGACTCCACCAACATCGTCTCTTCGATTTTTTAAAAGTGCCGAGCCACAAACAAACACAGCCGAACCTTCGGCCGATACACGTCATAGCTCCAGCGAACGCCTAAATAACCCTCATCTGGTCCCTAGTTCCTAAAAAGGGTATACTTTAACGCAAGTCAATCAATCAAAACTAAAGCCATGCCACACCAAACACATGAAAATTCACTCAACTCAGGCTCAACACACCCAGCATTACCCCAATTTAGTCAACTCGATCTGTCCACGTTTCCAGAAAGATTGGACCACTTATTAAACGATCATCGCCAACAAATTGAAGTGCTCTTACAACAAACTCACTTCAACTGGGATAATTTAATATATCCCCTTGAAAATATGGATGATGCCCTTGAGCATTTATGGTCACCGCTATCTCATCTGCATGCTGTGGTGAATTCGACAATACTGCGCAAATGCTATCAATCCTGTTTACCTAAATTATCTGCCTATGAAGCCTATATTGGTCAAAACAGTACGCTCTACAATGCCATCAAAAGCATTTCAAAGGATCATCTCAACACCACGCAACAAAAAATCATCACCGATATGTTGCGCGACTTTGAGCTCTCTGGCGTTGCATTATCAGAAACCCAAAAAAAACGCTTTGAAACAATTCAAACACGCTTGTCTGAGTTATCGAATCAATTTGATAATCACGTGCTAGATGCCACGCAAGCCTACACGTTAATAATTACGGATGAACAACGTTTACAAGGCTTACCCGAACATGCTTTAAATGCAGCTCGAGAACTGGCTCATGAAAAAAAGAGCGAGGGTTGGGTTTTAACTTTGGACGCGCCTTGCTACCTTGCAGTGGCGATGTATGCTGAAGA
Organism: Legionellaceae bacterium; assembly: GCA_030157805.1. Classification (GTDB taxonomy): domain Bacteria; phylum Pseudomonadota; class Gammaproteobacteria; order Legionellales; family Legionellaceae; genus JAOAUB01. The sequence continues at coordinate 4,764 of JAOAUB010000110.1, read as the reverse complement.
TCGCAGTCTACGAGAAACGATGTATTGCGCTTACGTCACGCGTGCATCCGATCAAGGACCCAACGCAAAACAATACGATAATTCCGAAATTATCAATGAGACTCTAGCGTTACGCCATGAAAAAGCTCAATTGTTGGGATTTGCGAATTATTCTGAATTATCACTGGCCACCAAAATGGCCCAATCGACCCACGACGTGATTGATTTCTTAGAGAGTCTCGTTCAACGCAGTCATCCGCAAGCGCAACAAGAATTCGCCTTACTTCAACAATTTGCAGCAACAGAATACAGACTCAACGACGTTAAACCTTGGGATATCGCCTTTTTATCTGAAAAAATGCGCCAACGTCAATTTAGCTTATCGCAAGAAGAATTACGTCCCTATTTTCCACAAGACACACTCATGAAGGGCTTGTTCACCATCGTTGAGCGTCTTTACGGCGTTCGCTTTATTGAAATTCATGATATCGATACCTGGCATCATGATGTCATCTGTTATCAACTCTTGGATGATCAACAACAACTGCGCGGTTTTTTATACGTCGATTTATTCGCACGCCCCAATAAGCGCGGTGGGGCCTGGATGGACTCCCAACAAGGACGTCGAAAACTTAGCGACGGAACAATTCAACTGCCCATTGCAACACTGACTTGTAATTTTGCTAAACCCCAAGCCAAAACTATGGCAACATTTTCACATGACGAAGTCTTAACCCTGTTTCATGAATTAGGGCATTGCTTGCATCATTTACTTACCCAAGTTGACGACTTAAGCGCCTCAGGCATTAATGGCGTAGAATGGGATGCAGTAGAGCTTCCCAGTCAATTTTTTGAAAACTGGTGTTGGGAAAAAGAAGTGCTAAGCTTGTTAACACGGCATATAAAAACGAATGAACCACTGCCTGATGTACTGTTTGAGCGCTTAATGGCCTCGCGAAATTTCCAATCTGCTATGGTCATGCTTCGCCAACTTGAGTTTTCACTTTTTGATTTCAAGCTACATCAGAACTACACACCAACTCCCGACTATGTCGCTCAACTGTTAGCCGCTATCCGACGCGAAACTGCCGTCGTTCCCATTGCGGAATTCAATCGTTTTCAACATAGTTTTTCTCATATTTTTGCCGGAGGTTATGCCGCCGGGTACTATAGTTACAAATGGGCCGAAGTATTATCCAGCGACGCCTATTCTCGTTTTGAAGAAGAGGGAATATTTAATCCCCACACAGGACATGATTTTTTACATACCATTCTTGAAGTAGGTAGCTCAAAAAAAGCTCATGACGCCTTTGTTGCCTTCCGCGGTCGTGAAGCTCAAATTGATGCTTTATTACGGCATTGTGGGATTGGCACATCTTGCTTGAGATAAACGAAGCTTTAATTCCTCACTGTCATGGCTCATCGTAAATGAGCCATGACAAATAAAAATCATTATTTGCCAACATAAAAATCATTTGACATCATCAAACAACTATTAATAATGACGTTGATGATATCCTTGTCAAACAATTCGAATTATCCATCGCATCGCGCCAAAACTATACGGCAAGGAGCTCATCAATCGTGCGTTTTTTAATGGTGATTGGAAACTATCCCATGTGAAGTTTGGCAAGCTCATAGGAATTTAGGTGAAAGTCATTTTTCAAGTCCATCAATAGATAGACTACCCCAAGCGAGGTATCCCGCCCCTATTTCTGAGTCCTTATATCGAACAGATACAAACAACATACACCACTAAATCAATTAATCAGTAAAATCAAAGCTTACTCTACTTCTCCCGTTTGTGTTGAAGACAAATCATCGATGTTGGGTTTATAATTTTACTGTGACAATCCTCATTAGCTAACACTGTGTTTTTACCTTAGATTAAAACACAGCGCATCGGCTGCTTGCGATGCCGTCTTGAGAACGTTAAACTTGCCTGTTAAGGCTCTTCTACAAACACGATAAATCCATGAAAAAATATCTCACCACTGTCGAACTCCAAAAAGAATCCATGAAATTTTCAGCAGGACATACTACGATTTTTTCAGCAACCGAGCGAGAACCACTGCACGGACATCTTTATCAAGTTTACTTAGGATTAACCACCTGGGTAGAACACAACGGCATGACGTTTGACTACCGCTATTATAAAGAACGCATTCACCAATTATGCCGAAAACTTAATCAAACTTTTCTCATGCCTGGACTGTCCCCCTACCTTAAATATGATCAAGACGAAACTTATTGCTATTTCACCTTTAATCACAAAAAAATTCCCTTCCTTCCCGAAGACGTGACAGTACTACCCCTCACGAACATTACAGTTGAAGAGTTGTCGCGCTGGTTGGTTGAGGGGCTAATCGATGATCGCGATGAATTAAATCGCCATCGCATTGAAAAAATCGTCGTCAAAGTATTTTCAGCGCCAGGGCAATCAGCAAGTCACGAATGGCAACGCCCCAGCACTGAACCGCTTCCCTCAAACGACTCAACCGAAACATGACCGTATTCATTGAAGTCTGTATACCCCAAACCAAACGAGACTCGTTCACGTACCTAGGCGGCAACATCAACCCAATCATTGGTGCGCGTGTTTGGGTTCCCTTTCGAGAAAAAAAACACTTAGGAGTCATCGTTGCCGTACAAGAAAAAACCTCTCTTGCACTGCATTTATTAAAAACAATTCTCGAGCAGGTGGACGAAAGTCCCTTTTTGAGCAAACCAATACTCAGCTTATGTCGATGGGTTAGTCAATATTACCAAGCCCCTTTATCTGAAGTCATCACTCTAGCCTTACCCAAGCATTACCGCAACGGCGGTGCGCCGATATTACCGATGATTGATTTTTATCATTTATCTACCCCCGCCACCAGCGCGCATGAAATGATTAATAAACGTGCAACTCGTCAACATCAATTAATCGATTTTTTAGCACAACAAGATCACCCCGTAACCCAGCAACAACTTCGTGAAGCTGGTTTTACTACGCCTCATTTAAAACCCTTGCTCGCTCACCACATAATACAACATCATCAACACACCTTAAGCTCAACAACCAATCAACAACAGCGCCGTGTTGAATTACCTTTAATATTAAATAATGAGCAAGCCTACGCTGTTGAAAAAATTACTGGCAAATTAGACAGCAATCACCGTTTTCTACTTCATGGGATCACCGGCAGTGGTAAAACTGAAGTTTACCTGCACGTTATTGCCAAAATATTATCTCAACAACGACAAGTACTAGTGATTGTCCCCGAAATCGGCTTAACCCCGCAATTGGTCTCCCGCTTCAGAGCCCGTTTCAACGAATCCTTAGTGGTGATTCACTCCAACCTCAGTGAACATGAAAGACAATTGGCTTGGTATCTGGCAAGCCGTAGCGAAGCACAATTGGTCATTGGTACCCGTACCGCGATTTTCACCCCGATGCCTAATTTAGGCCTCATTATTATTGATGAGGAACATGATGCTTCATTAAAACAACAAGAAGGCGTGCGCTACTCTGCACGAGATACGGCCTTAGTACGGGCACATCAAGCAAAAATACCCATTATTCTTGGCTCAGCTACCCCAAGCCTTGAAAGCCTGCATAACTGCGATCAAAAAAAATACACATTATTGCCGATCAACCGCCAAGCGATCGCCACCGTTCCATTACAATGGATTATTACTGACTTACGTAACGTCAAGCTACAACAAGGTTTAGCTCCAAGCGCTATTCAACACATTGAACGTCATCTACAACAAAATAAACAAGTTTTAGTTTTTATTAATCGCCGTGGTTTTTCGCCCGTATTGCTCTGTCATCAATGCGGCTGGATTGCAGATTGCCCCGCTTGTGACAGCCATTTAACGTTGCATCGTCAAGATAATCGTTTGATATGCCATCATTGCGGCAAACAACAATATAATTACAATAACTGCCCAAAATGTCAGAATAAAGAACTAATCCCGGTCGGGACAGGCACGCAGCGCCTCGCTGAATTTTTACAAACCCAGTTTCCCAATGTGGCCCTAATACGCATTGATCGCGATGAAGTTCGTAAAAAAAATGAATTGACGAAACGACTGGAGCAAATTAATCAAGGAGAAGCCCAGCTTATTGTCGGCACACAAATGATGGCTAAAGGTCACCACTTTCCAAAACTAACCTTGGTTGTTATTGTTGATGCCGACTGTGGTTTTTATAATCAAGACTTTCGCGCTATTGAACATCTTGGACAATTAGTTACGCAAGTTGCTGGTCGTGCTGGTCGTGCTCAACAACCAGGGGAGGTAATTATTCAAACTCATTTTCCAAATCATCCCTTGTTAAACACACTAATCCAAAAAGGTTATAATTCCTTTACAACCGAATTATTACAAACTCGAGCTCACGCCCAACTACCTCCGCATTATTTTTTGGCCCTTATCCGCGCTCAAGGTCGAAAGTCATTACGAGTTTTGCGCTTTTTAAAAGCGATACAAGCTCATTTACAAGCCACAACAACGTCGCCCTATCTCTCCGTACGCAGCTACGGACCGGCGCCAGCACCTATGGCACGCAAAGCCAATCAACACCGTATGCAATTATTGCTCAAATCACCTTCACGCACGCATCTACAAACGACATTAACCAGCCTGCGTGAATGGGCAACTATCAATAACGTAGATACTAGTATTCGTTGGCATATTGACGTAGATCCTATTGATTTATCGTAAACGGCTCGTAATGCGTCACACAAAAAAAAAGCGGCTCAAGGCCGCTTTTATTTTTTTCATTTAAATCCCTGGCAA
>JAOAUB010000109.1 GCA_030157805.1 Legionellaceae bacterium | reverse complement strand
GGAGATCCTTCGCGCAAAAAGACGCGCTCAGGATGACGTAGCTGGGGAGTTACAGATAAATTTAATTGAAACTCTAAACCCACAATGGTGCGATTTATATGAAGATATTTGCTGTTGATTAAATCGTATGGATACCGCGGACAAGCCGCGGTACATAAGTGGTGGGGATGAGTTGTAAACTCGCCCTAGTTTATAGTCAATCACCATCTATAAAAGTACGCTGAAAAACACAAATTAACCTCGAGAGCCAACATATTTGTCATCAAAATAGCGACGCAATTTTGTTCTTAATGTACCACGACTAATTCCTAACATCACAGCTGCACGTGATTGATTATACTTACAATGTTCCATCACCGCACGAAAAAGCGGAGTTTCAACTTCTTCAATCACAAATTGATACAAATCAACAGGATCAGTTCCCTTAAGCTCGGCAAAATATTTCTGCACTGCCTGTGCAACACAAGCTGCAACGGATGTATTTTTTTCCACAGCTTCATTACTGATTGTTGTCATTCTGTTTAACTCCTTCTTGTAAAATCAACGATTAAAAATTATCCACATATTAACGGAAAGCAATTCAATTTTTATCACTTAACGACACACCGTCAATCTGCAGCTGAAACAATTAAAATCAATAACCAAACCACCATTAAAGAGTCTGTTGGATTTGTTTTAGGGAACAATGGAACCCCACGCCACAAAAAATTCTAAACGCTTAGTTCGGTTTGTTTATCAGCATAAATCAATACACAAAAAAGGGGGGCTTGACTGCCATTCCGATCAACCTACGCTCCGCGGCTTGTCCGCCGGAGCGTAGAATCATTTTCAGCACGGAGGCCCGTGAACAAATCGCAGGACGTCGTGGTCGAAGGAGCGCAGTCATTGCCAATAAAATTAAAATTTAAGCATAGCCGCATTAAATGGTTTATCATTAACCATAAGCTTTCCCTGATCAAGCTTGACTGCAATCAGATAATCATCAGCACCCTGCTTAGTTAAAAGACCAGACTGAACCATGTTATTGATTTCCTGGTCAGTTTGAGTCATCGCCTGCTGGTTAATGTCTGCCAATGATATGGAAAGGCTCGTATTAACGGCCCCAACAGCGGCAGGTGCAGGTGCAGATGCAGGTGCAGATGCAGGTGCAGATGCAGGTGCAGGTGCAGATGCAGGTACAGATGCAGGTGCTGCAGGCTCAGAAGCTACCAACGATTGTGATAATAATTTTTGCTTAATCGATTGCGTTACAAGTTCTTTAACAAGCAACACAGGCAATTTCAATTGTCCATGGCCTTCAACCTTTTGAATTAATTCAAAGGGGTTAGCAAAGCTCCCTGCTGGCAATGAAATCGATAAATCTCCCTCAACCATACCTTCGGGGACAACAAGACTCATCGTTGAAATATCAAATACAGCACCCTGAGCAAGCAATTTAGGTAATTCAGGTAGCACTGCTAACATAGCCTGTTGCTTTTCAATATCAGGACTTTGTTGAGCTTTATTAATTTGTGAGTTGATATTTGCTAAAACAATAGCATCCAGATTTTTAATACCAACTTCTAAATGACCTGGCCCATAAATCTTTCCATTCACAAACACCTTGTCCATCGACGTCTTGAACGAAGCACTGAATAAATTATTTTGTATGTCCGTGTTTGAATTCACCGTGAACTCATCCATCTCATACAATTTTTCATCATTATTTTTTACAACGACCGAGGGCACAACAGTGCTAGCGTCACCTAAATATAATCCGCTGTCTGTTTTGTGCAAATTATATTGCCCGGAAACCTTGCCAAAGGTCATCAATAAGGCATCCTGGGTAAACCGCACACCCTCAATGGCCACCTTCCCATTAACATGACTTAATGACGAGCTTGCCTTCACCGAACTCAACATCCCCATCCAATCAATGGTCATCTTGCCCTGCTTAGCAATCAAATTAAATTGAGGTACGTTCATGTTAATTTCGCTATTGTTGAGGTAGTCAACAAACAAACAAAGCTCCATTTTAGGTTGCGTGGATTCTTTGGTAAAATAAGCTTTAAATTGATCTAAAAGATTTGAAGGCAAATCTAATGCGGTATGAGCATACCCCAGTCCGAACCGAATGCCATGATCAGAAAATATCACAGGACCATGATAAATAACGAGCGGCATTTTAACTTGATAATCTTGAGCAGGAACAGATTCCGTCTGACCACTGGCTGATTTCACAATCCGAGCCGGAACATGCAAGCTCCAATTTAGAACAGCCTGCGACTGGAACCAACCTCGCGTATAACTCACCACCTCAGCATAAAGACCGTTGGACTGGTTAACAATAGCAAGATTATTTTTCAGGGTGCGCTCCGTCATAACCCCCATACCATAATATCCACCCAAAATAAGAACCGCCAAAACAATCACTAATCCTGTGATTTTTTTCATTTATTATCTCCACGTTCTATCATATAACTCTCCAAAACTTACAGCTAAGAGAGATGACCAACAAAAAACTTTAATATCATCGCATAGCATACTCAATGATTAAAGAAAAAAGTATCCCAATATAAGAATTATTAATCCATTGAATAGCACTATTTTTTCACAAACTATCGGTAAGACCCAACCAAAAAAATTAACCAATCCCCCCCCCGTGTTTAAGATCGAGAACATCAAGATCAAAGAGTAACAACGCTTTTAAAGTTAGTCTGCACGTGGTTCAAGATGTCTACAATAAGTTTCCTTCACAGTAAACGCCAAGAAAAGTGCTATAAGCGAGCAGATTGGCAATAATTTCAATCCATGTTGAAAATCACTCAACAAAAGCTTCTCGACATTGTAAGCGCGAGCTCCAGAAACCGAATCAATTAAACGACCAACAAGCGGCTGCATTAAGGCTCCGACAAAAATAGACGCCATGTTGGTGAACCCAATTGCTGTACCAACGACTCGGCTTGACTGAATTTCGGTGCAAACGGCATAAGCAATAGCAACACCCGTGTTGGTTACCCCAAACATAAAAAATAAAATATAAAGAGTGGATTCACTCATGTTGGGATAAAAAACAAATAATGACGTTAGCACCAATCCACACACTGCCGAAGCAATGAGCAAGGGTTTTCGTTTCCCTAGGCGATCAGAAAGCCATCCGGAGAGCGGGCCACTAATACCCCAACCTATAAAAATAAGCCCTGTTGCAAAAGCGGCTGAATGAGCGCTCAATCCACGACCATATTGAAGGTAAGCAGGACCTATAGCCTCCCCAATAACTGCTGTTGGCGCAAATAAAAAACCGGCATACAATGCATTTAACCACGTTTGACGTCGAGATAAGACGATACGCAAACTTTCAAAAATACTCATCCTTGGCGGCGCTTTGTACGCTCGATGCATTTCACCTGGGTTATCTCGAATAAATCGATACAATAATCCCGATAAAGCAATAAATAAAATCGCCATAATCACCATCGTATGACGCCAACCCACATGGACAGACAAAAAAGACACCGGCGTCTCACCGGCCGCAGCGCCCAACATTCCAAGAGCTTGCGTCAATCCCGCGAGCAATCCAAGCATTGCAGGAGGAAACCAAGATGTTGCCAAGCGTAAGGCGCTGACAAATGCGAATGCGGCACTAAAACCAATCAGCATACGCCCAATGGATGCAACTGCTAAACTATCAGCGAGCCCAAACACCACACATCCTAAAGCCGTAATCACCGACATGGTCGTCAAAATACCGCGAATACTCGCTCTATCCACCGTCAAACCCACAGGAATTTGCATAATAATATAAGGGATATAAAATGACGCGGTAAGAATACCAAATCCTGCCTCATTGATGCCAAAAGCAAGCTGTAAACTGCGGTGCATCACACCAGGAGCGACTCGCGCAAGATAATCCGAAAAGTAGAATGTCGCCGCCAAGCCCCAAACAATCCAAGCAAAAATCAGTTGAGATTGGCGATTTGATTTCACTTTTTCTAATACAGAAAACTCACCCATGATGCCCCTCCCCTACAACAATAAATTGCATACACCACCTTGAATTGAATTTCATTTAAATAGATTCTACAATCAAAACACAGATCCGCCCCATCACTCTACCGTGACCGACTTAGCAAGATTACGAGGCTGATCCACGTCAGTTCCCTTCGCCACAGCCACAAAATAGGCTAACAGCTGCAATGGGATGGTATAAACAATCGGCGCTATCCATTGACCGCAGGACGGTACCGCAATGATCGACGCCTTCTTAGGATGCCAGTCCTGCGATTCACTCGAAAACACAATTAACTGCCCCCCGCGAGCACTCACTTCATGGAGATTAGATTTCAACTTTTCAAGCAACTCATCATCAGGAGCTATAGCAACGACCGGCATGTTTTTGTCAACCAAAGCAAGTGGCCCGTGCTTTAACTCCCCCGCCGGATAAGCCTCTGCATGGATATAAGAGATTTCCTTAAGCTTTAATGCCCCTTCTAGAGCAACAGGGTATTGCACACCACGCCCAATAAACAACGCATGCTCTTTGTTCACAAACAACGTGGCAAGCGCCTCAATGTTCTCATCTAATTTTAAAACACGATCACAAATGATCGGCAACTCCTGAAGTTCAGCTAACACCACGTTGGCCTGCGCATCGTTAGATAGCGCACAAGCCAACATCAATAAGCCTGCCAACTGCGTTGTAAAGGCCTTGGTTGACGCAACACCAATTTCAACACCAGCTCGCGTTAAAAACACGCAATCTGATTCACGGACTAAACTGCTGGTTGCTACGTTACAAATTCCTAACGTGGCTAAGTAATTTAATGTTTTTGCTTTACCAAGCGCGGCTAAAGTATCTGCTGTTTCACCTGATTGGGATATGGTGATAAAAAGAGTATCCTCAAGCACCACCGTATCGCGATAACGATATTCACTCGCAAACTCTACGGAAACAGGAATGCCTGCTAAAGATTCAAACCAATAACGTGCGATTAATCCTGCGTGATAACTGGTCCCGCAAGCCACAATATGGACTTGTTTTACTTTCGGGAAAATGGCAACAGCTCGCTCCCCAAAACTCGCCCTTAACACCTCAAGACTCACGATACGGCCTTCAATAGTATCGGCTAAAACCTGGCTTTGCTCATGAATTTCTTTGAGCATAAAATGACGATAAGGACCTTTATTAATTGAATAACTATCATTGTCCAAAGGATGCGATTTTCGCTCCACCGCTTTTTTATCACGATCAAATATTCGAATTTCATGGGCTTGCAATACGGCACTATCTCCCTCTTCAAGGTAAAGCACCGTTTGCGCAAAGGTTCGCAACGCCATGGCGTCGGAGGCTATAAATTGCTCACCAATCCCAACACCTAGGACTAAAGGACTGCCTTTGCGTATAGCCACAAGTTCATTAGAACGTTTTTGATGAATAACGCCCAATGCAAACGCACCGCTCATTTCACTCGCTGCAGTTTGCACGGCCAGCAGTAAATTTTCATGCTGTTGATAGTGATAATAAATTAGATGAGCTGCAACTTCGGTATCCGTTTCCGAGGTAAACTCATAACCTAAAGCTTGAAGTCGTTGTCGCAATGCGTCGTGATTTTCAATAATACCGTTATGAACTACGGCAATTTCACCGTGTGACAAATGAGGATGAGCATTAAGCTCGCAAGGCTTACCATGAGTTGCCCAACGCGTATGAGCAATCCCCACATTGCCTGCTATCGCCGTTTCTTGCATGGCATTGGCCAGTGCTTGCACTTTGCCCTGGATACGAACACGCTTAAGATGACCGCGTCCATCAATGAGTGCAATGCCCGCAGAATCATAGCCTCGATATTCAAGACGCTTAAGCCCTTCCAACAACAGTTTGCTAATATCGCGCTGAGATACTGCCCCGATAATCCCACACATGTTCACTCCTTGTTTTATCTAGCTTTCAATAACCGCGCTCGATCGCGTTGCCAATCACGATCTTTCTCGGAATCACGTTTATCATGAGTTTTTTTACCTTTTGCCAGTGCAATCTGAATTTTCACGCAATTATGGCTCCAGAAAAGTTTTAAAGGAACCAAAGTATACCCTTGACGCTCAACACAACCTATTAATCGATTAAGCTCTAAACGATGCAATAAAAGTTTACGTGTGCGCAGAGAATCAGGACGACAATGGATCGCCGCCGTAGGTAAGGGTTGGATTTGAGCACCAATTAAAAAAGCTTCACCGTGTTTAATAATGACATGCGAATCCGACAGGTTCACCTTACCCATGCGCAGGCTTTTAACTTCCCATCCTTCCAATACCAAGCCGGCATCATATTCATCTTCAATATAATAATTAAAACGCGCTTTTTTATTCACCGTAATTACGGCACTTGGCGACTTAGTTGTCATTCACGACTCAATATTTTATCAATCAAAACCATTAATTATACTAGCAATTCTTCATGACAGTAAGCTCTTACGTCACCGATGTTAATAAATCGTTAATCTTTTTAATATATAACCCAACAAAATCTTCACATATTAATCATCTCGATCTTTAATATTAAGGGTTCGTAATAACATGAAAAACGTAATCATCGGTGCAGGACCTTCAGGTTTATATACCGCAATTAGTTTAAAACAAGCCGGCGCAAAAGACATCGTCATCTATGACCCTCGTGCCGGCAGCTACACCCGCCCTGGACATTTAAATTCAGAAGTCTTTAAAAAAGCAGAGCAAGGAATTGGCAAAAAATTTTGGCCTGATGAAAAAGGTCATATCAAAGATCTCGAAAGAAAATTATATATTGAGGCACAAAAATTAGGCATACCCATCGAAAAAAAACGATTTATCACCCTGCGCCAAGATAAAATAGCACCTGGCGTTATTATTGCCGATGAAGCTGGTATTGAAGAATTTATACCCTCAAAATATGTCTTTGATTGCACCGGATCACAACGTCAAGTCATTCATGCCGTTAACCATATTGCACCTGACTCTCCATTAAAGCTAAACAAAGTAACTGACATCTCCTTACCTCATCATTTTATTGCTTACGTCAAAATGAACGAAGCCCATTTAAAAACGCTTACAATTTTTAGCGAAACAGAAGAGCGTCTTAGCTATAGTAACGCAATATCCGCTATCAAAACGCCCGATTTTGCCCAATCCATAATGCAGCTACGGGAGCTAGGTTGGCGTGAGTTTAAGTTTCCACGGTGCTACGGTGTTCCCTTTGGTAAAGGAAAGGTATGCTTGTATCTACAAACCCCCGCAGACTTACTTGCCGAGAATTACGACCGTTGGGTTCAAACCGTACTCGAGTGCTACATTAAACCCGTGAGCTATCAACACCTCCCCCCTTCTAAAAAATACGCTTCTAAACCACGATTCACGTCGTTTACCGTTAGCGCTAACGCCTTGCAAAAAGTTTCCTATCAAGGCCACCATTTACCGACCGTGATTGCTCTTGGTGATGCACAAATTGACCCCGATTATTACCTGGCTCATGGAATTTTAAATGGGATCGTGCGAATTAATGCCTTGCTGAACTCTATCGAAATTTTCAAGGGTGACATTGAATATTTTAATTCTGACGATTACCAACAAGCTATTGAGGCTCTACTTCGTGGTCATCAAACACAAGTCATCCATCAGGAAACTCAACTGAAACAAGCTTTTTTAAACGCTCTTGAACCCACCAAATTAAAATTACAAAAAGCACTAGCAATGACCCAAGAACCTCACCAACAACAGAATTTATATGCTATTTTACATGAACTCAATGCGCATTTAAGTTACGAAAAAGCTCGACAATTATTTTCAGAGACACATACCATGACCGGGCAAACGTTAAAACTATCAACATTAGCCACTACCGACATTATCACCAAACTTGAAGACATTCATACCAACTTAAATATCGCCTGGTCTGATTTACCAAGCTCATTGAAATCGCAACGAAAGAAAACACTCGACTTATTATGTTATTTGGCCACCAGTTGGAAAGAAATAGGCAGCGCCTTCTTCAAAGAAAAAAAACTTGCTTCCGCCATCCAGGCCTACAACAAAGCGCTCGAAATTTATGACTTACCCGGACTTACGAACCAATTTATCGACAAAGAACTTCCCTTGCATTCCAATTTAATCATTATTTACAATGCTGAAAAACGTTATCCCCAAGCTATTGCTGCAGCCCAAGCAGCGCTGAAAGTCTATGAGCGATGCCCTGCTGAATGTCAACCCGTAGCTATTCATGAAAAAATAATATTCAATCTTATAAAAGCATTATGTGCCGAAGGCCAAGAACTTCACAAAGCAGGGCGTGTTGAGGCTATTCATGCATGTCATACGCAAGCTATGGAATTATTCTCAACCCATGCGGACGTGCTCGTTACAAATTCTCAGCAGCAAGCTGCCGCGATGATTGAGGCATTAAAACAACAACTGCCTCAGCAACCCGCCAAGGAGCTGTCCAAGAACACGTCAACAACAATAAGTGCCCCCCTCTTATTGCAACCTCATCATGCAGCACTGCAACAATTCGGGACTTTTGCAGCAACTTATAAAAAGGATACAATCGCCCCACTAGGATCCCTAGATATAAATAGCGCTGCGATCTAAAATTAGGCTAGCCTAACGACCTTGTTAGGCTAATTAATTAAGGAGCATGCTATGAAACTGGGTGATCAACTTCCTTCTCTTGAATTTCACGCCACGAATGGATTAATCAAAAACCTAAAAGACTATAAAGACCAATGGCTGGTCTTATACTTTTACCCTAAAGACGGAACACCGGGTTGCACCATGGAAGGACGCCAGTTTCGCAATCATTATTCTGAATTTCAGGCCCTCAATACTGAGATTTTTGGCGTTTCTCGAGATACCCAAGAATCACACGAACGCTTCAAATGCAAACAAAACTTTCCCTTTGAGCTCATCAGCGATACCGATGAAACACTGTGTCAATGGTTTGATGTGATCACAACAAAATCTTTTTTTGGCAAACAATTGCGCGGTATCCAACGCAGCACCTTTCTCATTGCACCCGATGGAATCCTTGCTCACGAATGGCGAAAAGTAAGTGTTCTAAGCCATGTTCCTGATGTTTTAACGACGCTCAAAAAATTACAGAATCCAAGCTCATGAACTTCTTGACGGACTAAGCATTAAGCCCCCACAATGAATCAAATGGATCAATTAACAAGGACGTCCAAATGACTTATAACACCACTGAACGCAAACTATTTGTTCTTGACACGAACATTTTAATGCATGATCCATCCGCTATTTATCATTTTGAAGAACACGACATTTACCTGCCCATGGTGGTGTTGGAAGAACTGGACAACCATAAAATGGGACTGTCTGAACTTGCACGCAATGTTCGACAAACTAATCGAATGCTAGTTGAATTAATGACGAATGCAACTCACGCTGAGATTGTTGCAGGACTTCCCATCCCAAGCTATCTTCACAGTAAAACAACCCGCGACAATGGGCGTCTTTTCTTCCAAACAGACGAGTTTGAAGAGTTGTTACCGACATCATTGCCAGGACACAAGCCCGACAATACCTTGCTATCAACAGCATTAGGATTACAAAAAAAATTTCCAACTCGGCAAGTGGTTATTGTATCCAAAGACATTAATTTACGAATCAAAGCGGGCATTTTAGGCATCGCGGCTGAAGACTACTACAATGATCAAGTTCTAGAAGACGTCGATTTACTTCATTCCGGACTTCATCTTCTTGAAAATGATTTCTGGGAAACTCACAGCAAAAATGTGGAATCATGGCACGATAGCGGAAAAACGTTTTACCGTATTCAAGGTCCGCAAACCTGCCAATGGAATTATAATGATTGCCTCAGCACCAAAGATGATCAATTTCAGGCTATTGTCAAACAAGTGGAAGGCGAATGTGCCGTTGTGCAACTGGCGCGCGATTTCACACAAGCAAAACATGCGGCATGGGGGATCACCGCCCGCAACCGCGAACAAAACTTCACGCTAAATCTTTTATTTGATCCTGAAATTGATTTCGTCAGTTTGCAAGGTCCCGCCGGCACCGGTAAAACGTTGTTGACCATTGCCGCAGGACTCACACAAATGCTCGACCAACGCCTCTACACAGAAATTGTGATGACGCGCGTCACGGTCCCCGTCGGGGAAGACATTGGATTTTTGCCAGGCACCGAAGAAGAAAAAATGACGCCTTGGATGGGTGCGCTAATGGACAATCTTGAAGTACTCCACGGCAAACAAGAAGGTGGGTCGTTTGGACGCGATGCGACCCAGGATTTACTACAAAACAAAATCAAAATTCGATCGTTGAATTTCATGCGTGGCCGAACATTTTTAAATCGCTTTATCATTATTGATGAAGCACAAAATCTAACCTCGAAACAAATTAAAACCCTCATTACCCGTGCAGGTCCTGGCAGTAAAATTATTTGCTTAGGTGATATTAAGCAAATTGACACGCCATACCTGACCGAAACCACCTCGGGATTAACGTTTGCCGTCGATAGATTCAAACATTGGGAACACAGTGCGCACATGACACTGACGCGTGGTGAGCGATCAAGACTTGCTTATTATGCCGCAGAACATTTATAGTATGTCTTTTAGAGATCATAATCATGACAAATCCTGCTATTACCTATGACGATGTTTTATTAATTCCTGCTTATAATCACCACGAGTCACGTCGTATTGTGGACGTGAGCATGCGCGATCGCCTTGAAAAACTAAGCCTTAATTTGCCCATCATGAGCTCCAACATGGACACCATCACAGAAAGCGCCATGGCTAATTTCATGACGTCCAAAGGCGGTATCGGCGTGCTGCATCGCTTTTTGAGTATTGAGGACAATATTCATGAGTTCAAACGTTGTGAAGGACATGCTTTCGTTTCCGTGGGCTGTACTGAAGCAGAGCTAGAGCGCGCCGAAGCCCTACGCGATGCGGGTGCTGACTACTTTTGTGTTGACGTTGCTCATGCTCATGCGAAATACGTGGGAAGCACGTTGAAAAAGTTACGCCAAATCTTGGCAGATCGCTGCATTATGGCGGGTAATGTCGCCACCTACGCTGGCGCAGACTACCTAGCATCCTGCGGTGCTGATCTCATTAAAGCGGGCATTGGCGGCGGCTCAGTATGCACCACACGCATTAAAACAGGCTTTGGTGTTCCTATGCTCACATGCATTCAAGACTGCGCTCGCAGTGATCGCTCCATCGTCGCTGACGGCGGCATTCGTACTTCCGGAGACATCGTCAAAGCATTAGCTTTTGGCGCTGATTTTGTGATGATAGGCGGCATGCTCGCAGGGACAGCTGTCACCCCAGGCAAAGCCATCAAAAAACCCGATGGCTCCGAAGTCAAACAATACCGCGGCATGGCCTCTCGCGAAGCACAAGAAGAATTTTTGGGACAAATGCATGAATGGAAAACGGCAGAAGGCGTCATGACCGAGGTTCCTCTACGTCATGATCACGATGCCATTATCGCCGACATCGTCGGAGGCTTACGATCAGGCTTAACGTACGCTGGTGCGGATACCATTGCCGAATTACAGCGAAAATTAAATTATGTGGTGGTCACTCCAGCGGGGCGTGCAGAAAGCTTACCTCATAAACTAAACTCAGGGAAATAAAAGTATTTAACCATGCCTTTAAAAGAAAAATACCCACTGCTCTCAACCGAGAGCAGTGAGTCAGACCCTATGACGCACCCATAGACATCCCTGCCTCAGCACCAAGATCGGGTTCTGGCGACGATGTCTTGTCACTGGCGTTATTTTGGTTATCATCGACCATCGATTGATAGTCATCAAAAACACCTTCATTGTCTTGAGTAAAATCATCCGTACTCGATGGCTGTTCAGTATCCGCACTAGCTGACAACTCAAAGCTATCATCCTCTTCATTATTTTCGTTCTGAATGATATTATCTTCTTCAATATTTTCTTCGTCCACACCCATATCGACTTCATTATCTTCGTCCTCCACGAATTTATCATCAATGGACATGTCTTCCCCGGCCTCCTCACTGGGTTGATCGGAAGAAGCCTCCATCGCTTCGCCGTCACTGTTTACCATTTCTTTTTCATGATGCTCATCTTTGCGCGGAACAGGGGCTTCTGCCTGCTGCGGCGCGAGATTAGACCGATCATCTGCATTCAAATCATCATCCACCATGCTCGTTTGCTGCTGAGCAAGAACATCATCCGAAGTGGTCGCCGCACTACTCATCGATTGACTCACATCAGCGCTCGCTTCTTTATCAGCAGGGGGGGGCGCTGGCGGGGGGGGCTGACTCGCCGTTGGACCTTCTTGTCTTGGACCAGGCGACGCTTGAGCTTGCTTATTCATTTCTTGAGATTGTTTGATAAGCTCCTTAATCAGCATCTCAATCAACTTATCATAGGGCGATGATTGATCTTTTTTGTCGTCTTTGCCTTTCTGTAAACCAAGAAGCATTTTCAATAAATCTTCAAGATCTGGCCCCTTTGGCTTTTTACCCTTTGGCTTAGGTTGCTCTGGCTTAGCCGCAGACTTGGACTCAAGCTTAGGCCCCGACGCAGCGGGCTTAGGCTCAGACGCAGCGGGCTTAGGCTCAGACGCAGGTTCAGGCTTAGGTTCAGACGCAGGTTCAGACGCAGGTTCAGACGCAGGTTCAGACTCCGGAGCTGAATCCGGCATCACATCATCATTACTCTCACCAGGATCTGGCATATCAATTACCTCAATTAATACATTATGTGTTTAAATATAACACACAAATGCCGGTTGTACCCCGTTATCAATGTAAAAACTCTGTCAAGATTTTTGTTAATTTCTCATGAAAGCGCTAAACTTCTGACTATAAACTTTATTTATGGCTTAACGACGATGAATCAGGACGATTTTCGCTGCATGCGCCGCGGCAAAACATTAGCAACACTAAGCCCCCAAGAAAAGCAATTACTCACAGGCTTTCGTCAATGCAATGAACATAAGAACAAAGCACTCTTGTTATTGCACGGTTTTTCATCCTCACCTGCTGTCTTTCGTATTCTTTTCCCTTATTTAATTCACTATGATGCCATCATTGCACCAACGCTGCCCGGGCATGGTGACAGCCTAACAACTTTTTCAAAAACGAAAGCCTCTGATTGGATAAGGGCGGCGGAACAAGCGTGCGCTGTACTTTGTCAAGATTATACATCGGTTGACGTCTTAGGATTATCGCTCGGCGGATTACTCGCATGTCACTTAAGTCAGCGCTTTTCACTGAACCATTTGTACTTACTTGCCCCCGCCCTCGATTTACATCTATCCTTACCCTTGATCTTACCACTGGTCAGTTTTTTTCAGTCCCTTGGATTTGAGCGCCTCCGTACGAAGGCTGGTAATCTCCACGCAGATCACTATTGTGAAGTTGCCTATCGCCAATTGCCGTTAAACGCTATCAACGAAGTGTTGACGTTAATTAAGCAATTCCAATTTTCTTTGCCTGAGTGCCCAACCGACGTTTTTCTGGGAAAATACGATGAGGTGGTGAACTCCGAGCTTGTCGCCGCGCGATTCCCTCTTTCCGACCTTGTCCGAATTCATTGGCTTGAAAATTCAGCACATGTTTTACCTTTAGATGGCGACATTGAGCGCATTATAAAACAACTGCAACAACCTTAATACGCAGCCCCGATGATAGGGCTGCTTAACAAGGCTTACTTGTTATAAATAGTATATTCCTGCTCACATAACAAATTCCAATCACGCATGTCTAAAACAGCACCATCGTAAGCCATAAAGTCCGTTTTCATTTCGGGTAAGTTATAAAAATAAATATCACTCGCATCAGAAGCCAAGGTATGTTGTCGTCGAACAGCGCTCAATTTAGCAATCGATCGATCGTGCGTTTTAACAAAAGCACGACTTGCTCGCAAGTAACGGCCATTGAACTGCGCATTATTCCAAAGCTCAACCTCCATCACATTCGCAACTCCCGCCAATTGAAGATGGACGTTGCCATGTTCCTTAATCACTAAACGATCGTTTTTAACCCAATATCCGCTTAAAAATCCATCACCATTCAGATTTAAATTGCTGACGTTAAAGACACCGACCAACTGAATGTACGGCTGACCTTTCATAAAGACCTGAACATTCTGGCCAGAAATCCCATTCAAGATCACGTTCCCACCACCGTACACCGCCAATCGACTCAAACCAAGGTGTCCTCCTAAGCGAGTCGTCCCCTGATTGGTAAGAGATAAATTAAGATGTCGCGTGTTCAGCGCCGATCCCGTAATGGTACCCGTGCCCGTATAAGTGAAAGAATCTAAGTTACGAGTACGAATATCCACCGTCAAAGGGCCGTAATAAGGATGCTTTTCTCCCACAACAACAAATAATGTATTATTTTTAACTCTTGTTACCACCTGTTGTACATCGTTCAAATCTCCCTGTAGAATAACTTGAGGGCGATTATAGCCAGTATGTAAATTAACGTTAACACGTCCGCCCTGAACAACCACCTGATTAAAAGCCGCCACTTGCCGGCTTTGTGTTGTGTTATGGTAAGGAATCTTGGACGAGGTACTTAACTGAGGCGCATGATGACAGCCCACGAGGCAAAGGAACAAAGCTACAACTGTGTACTCAAAATGTCTTAACATAATCCGTTTCCGAGACTAGCGCTTTAATTTTCTACATTAGAATAACTTATTCCAATGCGCAAGAAAATTCATCGCAAAGCCTCTGGAATTCCCAAAATTTGAAGACGTTGGAGACAACAATGAAAGAAAAGACTCAGCTCAACGAACTAAAAAAATTGCTAGCAAAACACAATGCTCCTTACTCTATCAACGATCTTATCGAACTTTTTAATCCTTACCAATTATTACTGACAGAAGCCTGCGCGGAAGCAGACCCGTTATATTCGGAATGGAAAATTTTAAATACCCTTTACCAACAGTGTCTTGAGTGGCAAATACGACAGCAACAGAGCGAGGACATTCAACACCAAAAGCGCCCATTAAAAGCAGTAAAAAAACATGTAAAACAAAAAACATCACCCTTGCTCGCTCAATTACAAGCTGAACATGAACAATTAACACGCACTATTGAGCCCGAATTCAAGATGATCCTCAAGGATTATAATGCGCTTCGTCAACAAAAGAATCCTTTATCCGCCGTGCATGTCGCTCTTGATTTAGAGAATCAACGACATATTTTAAGCGACTATTGTGAGCTCCTTGAAACAGCTATCAACGACATCTCTTTTGACTTAAACCGCTTGGCGCTCCACACGAATCAGCAACAACGTGAAGTCCTTGTTAACCAATTAAAACAAGATCCTATCATCTCCCCTTTATCACCCGACTTTCAAAATTTACCCTTACTGAAAACCCAGATGAACAAACAACTCAACGCAGGTCAAGAAGAAGCCAGATCACTTCATCGATTTCATGACCATCTAGCCACCCATTTGGCTCAAAAAAAAGCAATAGAGACCCTAGAAACATTGAGCAATTCACAAAAAAAGGTCAATGAGGATTTGCAGAAAATAACCGAGCAAATTTCAACATTTAAACATCAATTTGAGTCGACTATCGCACCGGTAACTACAAAATTTGATGCTGCATTGGATAAAAAAGCACAGCTCAAACAATCGCAAGATGCATTATCCCAACGTACTTCCTACCTCAACCTTTTCGCCTGGCATGAATGGATCACCACCCCGAAAGAAGAGTTCAACAAACAAATTAAATCACAAACTTTAGAAGTGCAATTGATGCAACTTTTGGCAACACAGGATGAACTCAACAAACAAAGTGACGAGATTAACCAGAAACTAACTGAGCAACAGGCTAACCTTGATCCAATCAATCAATCAGCCCACTTAGAAATACCTCCGGCAATGGTCACGTTGTTAGCTTTAAATCCGGACGAAATCAAAACAATCAACGATATTGATTTATTCGATCGAGTCATTGCAAAAATCAAATCCGTCAACACTCAAACGACCGGACATGAACAAGCGTTGACATGGCTTAATCAACTCATCGATCTCGAAAAAGCAGCCTTAGCGATTCACCAGCAAGCTTTTTCCAAACTCAAGGTTGATTGCAGCACCCCATTAAACGATACAGAAGTGCTTGCTTTAAAAAAATCACACGATCAACAACAACTCCAACGCCAACTTTTTACAACCCGACTTCACTCATGTAAGGACTGTGAAACATCCCTTAACACACTGAAACAACTCAGTGAAGAAATAAACCGCACCCGCACAGAGCTCAACTCATCCTCTGGAAAGGACCAAAAAAAGCGCCGTGACCAGCAACTTACCCTCGCTGAATGCCTTAGTCAACAAGCTCAACTCGAAAGCACCATCACCCAGAGCCTCACTGCGTTCAACCGTATTTATGTTCCGGAAGCTGAACCAAAAAATGAAACCCAAGTTCTCCACCCCAAACTTTGGGAACAATTGAACCAATGGAATCTCAAAATTAACAAATTTTCACGGAAAATGTCAGGCGAATTAAACATTTGGTACGACAGACTATTTCAGGCGCTAACAAGCAACGCTACCGACGAAACAAGCTTATTACAATCAATCCAATTATTGCATGATATCCATTTTGAGCTAAACTGCACCAATCAAGGTACAGCAAGTCAGACTCTTGAAGAGTATTGCGTTCAGTATGCCAACCCCAGCGAGTGCTATAGAGAGTTACTTCACGTAAAACCTGCATTAGCTCTTATTGAAAACGCTGCGCAATTACCATCCCTTATCGATAAAACCATGCAAAAAAGAATCGAAAACCTTTATGAACATCAACGACACCTTGCACCACGTTTTCCCAAAGAAGCAGCCCTTCTTCAACAAGCCGCTGTTAATTTACATCAAATCGCACTGAATTACGAAAACAAAAAAGAAAGCGTTTCTGGAGTGAATCTTACTTTTTATGCCGATGATTCTCGTTATCAATGTTTAGAAAAACATCGTGGATTTAAAAAAGTATGGGAATGGCTTGCGCAACTGTGCACCAACCTCATCAATAAAATAAACAACACACCGAACTCTAATTATCGAAATCGCTTCTTTTTTACCCCAACACAAAGTCATCGATTGCTTCACGATGCTGCGACGACATTAAACTCAAAAGTTAATCATCTTTCAATATGTTCTTAATCACGTCAGTACGGTAGAATTTTTTTGAGAGCGTCGTTGCGAGGAGCGCAGCGACGAAGCAATCTAGAGTGTCAATCAGCGTTGAAAATTGACACTCTGTTATGTCAGGGCTTCCCTTGATTTAGTGCGTCTATGGTGCCCATTGAAAAATTTTTATAAAAATCGATATCAATCAACAACTATCCATCGAGTTGATTGATAATAAACAATTATTTTGAAGTAAGGCTGCGAAAAACAAGCGGAGTATCTGTATGAGATATGACAGAGCAGTAAGGTATACTAGCCTGTGATCAGTGGTATGAATCAGGCTAGTCTATCAGCTTAAAAGGGATTTTAAATGGTTGGGGTTGGTATTTTCATAGGTGCATCATCGTGTTCCCATAATGCCTCGATTGCTTTAATATCACGCTGGTTTAATATCCAATTGGACCGCGGATTGATATTGAATTGATAGCTGATTATTGATCTTTCGCGTCTTAGAACTACTTCCGTACGGATATTGGTAGGTATCAGGGAGCGCTTATCAGCCTCATAAGATGGTTTAACCGTATATAATGCAGTGATTTCTACTCCCTTTAATAATGCGTTTCTCAGAGGTGACTCAATGATCGGCCAGGTCATACGACTGTTAGATTTTGCAGTTTGTGGCATAAGATTGTGTGGCAAATCAGGCCCGTTGAATATACGTGCAATGGCATGTCCCCAATGAGCGGGACACAAAGATTCATCTTCTAGTAACGCGCTTTTTCCTTCCTTTTGAAAAATATCACGAGCAGACACACCACCAGCAACACTCTTCAGACTGGAATGAGGACGTCTACCCCGGGCTTCAGAAATAGACTTTGCACTAATCGTCACAGACAAAGAGGAGATTTGCTTATAGAGCAAATTTGTAAGTTGATCTTGTGCTTCCGATGTAGACGCTCCGATATCAGATAGTATAGACGGTTGATAAGGTGCGTAAATATCCCTGAAGCTATCTGGGTTGTCAGCCGTTCCAATTCGGGCAAGCAGACATAGCCTAGCTGACTTATCATTATTCCCTGGGTGTTGTTTTAAAAGTACGGGATATTGTGTTGGTGTATTCACGTTCTCTAGCGATGAAAACTGGATTCCAAACTCATTAAGTATTTTTTTTCTTGGTGTTTGGGGAGATTGAGGCGTTCCTTGTGCTACCAAAGTTGGTGTGCTATATCTTGTGCTCGGATGGGAGCAAAAAAATCTATCGCGTGCCGTTTTTCTAGTAGAGGCAAGAGGGTATGGAGTTGTTGGTTTACGAGTAGCTCGCACAGGATTTCTTTTGCTCAATAGCTCACACACATTAGGAATACCAGTCATTAGTTCAATGATCATTAAGAGGTTATATTGGGTCGGTTGAAGTTGTTTGCTAGTATTCAAATAGCCAACAATTTTTTCCCAGAGTTCTGTGGTTAATTGAAGTTTTTCATCAATATTGGGAAAAAAATTACGTGCTTTTTTTTGTATGGTTTCGATAGTGTAGGTTGCGGAGGGTGTTGGCATAATATAGGAATCCTAAATCTTAAAGACAGCAAATAGTTTCAATTCTGGGCACTAATACAAGTACTCTATCAATGTGATTGATAAAAAACAATAAAATTATTTTTATCAAGTTGCATCATCAATAATGCAGCAGTTCCGGTCCTGTCGCAAAAAGTTAGTCATCGGAGTAAAATTAGTAATTTTGCATGGGAAGGGTCAAAGATGCTCAGTTTTAAGTGGCACCATTTTAAGCAGAACATTATTTTGGTAATCCATCACAAAAATAGAATCACCACGGACGTTGAGAAAACTGTCATCGACTTCTCATTAATAAATCCTCACCAAGGACAAGCCCAAGTATCGGCGCAACTAAAAGCAAACTGTGATATTGAGATGAGTCCTGCTGGGGTAAGAACTATCTGGCTTCGTGAAGAAATGAATACTTGTGCTCTTAGAGTCACAAAAGCAAAAGCCTCACTTGAAGTGGTTTAGTGAGGCTTTTTTCATATTCAAATGATATTGCGACAATTTCCCTAGGTAATCACACCACTACACCGTGCCACCGCCTATATCATACCACCCGTCCGCTTACCAAGCGAGTCGACAACATCTTCATTATCAGGCGGCTCCTCGCTACGTTTTCTCTTTTCATTGCCTTCTTTATTTATTCCAACAAAAAATCCAACCGCAGCAATTTTTCCAAGCAATTCATTTCGCTCTGGTCGAGACCGAATCATACCTATCGGGATAGAAAGTGATCTCGCCTCTGCTCCATGTTTTTTTATTATTTCAATATTAAGAGACCCGCCATGATTGGCCACCATGCTCACAATCTGCTTGGCGCTAAAATCAAGGTCTTTCAATTCCTGGTAATTGGCCTTAACCGCTTCCAGGTTTTTAGACCCGCCATTATGCCCCACCATGCTAACAATCTGCTCGGAGCTAAAATCAAGGTCTTTTAATTGC
>JAOAUB010000108.1 GCA_030157805.1 Legionellaceae bacterium | reverse complement strand
CTAGCCAATAATGATGGTGCATCGCCAGCATGTATCGCCGCATACTATAATCATGGTGACGTCCTTCGGGTACTTAGTAAGTTCGGGGCTGATTTAAATCTAGCCACAAAGAGTGGTAAAACGCCAGCATATATTGCCACAGAGCTGGGTTATGTTAAAGTCCTTCAGGTTCTTGGTCAGTTCGGGGTTGATTTAAATCCAGCCCTGAAGCAGGTTGAGGTCTTTCGGGTACTTGGTGAGTTAAGGGCTAGTTTAAATCTAGCCCTGACGAATGATGTAACGACGGCCATGGAGAACGAGTCAACAACATCACGCCAATGTAGTTTCTTTTCTCCCCCTCCCCCAAAACCAGAGAGTGAAGGCGACGATTCGAGTTGTAATAAAAGTAATTCCCCAGGTTGTGGATAAGTTTATTCTGTTTTTAAGCAAAATGAACTACCGTCATCCAGAGCGCGTCTTTTTGCGCGAAGGATGACGTACCAGGGGTGTTACGTCTTTTTTCACTAAACTCGAGTCCTTCACTTTGGTTATTTTTTTGAAACTTGCCTTGCATACCGGTAGAAAAGTTTGATGTTCACGAACCACTGTCAATGATAACTGGTTCAACAGGATTGCCATTAATACAAAATTAGTGCATTATTGGGCCGTTATTTAATCAGTCTAGAGGAACTATGGCAAAAGAAGATCAAATTGAAATGCAAGGCACCGTTATCGACACACTGCCAAATACTATGTTTCGTGTTGAGCTTGAAAATGGCCACATCGTAACAGCTCATATTTCAGGTCGCATGCGAAAAAATTACATTCGTATCTTAACAGGCGATAAAGTCAAAGTTGAGTTAACTCCTTATGATCTCACGAAAGGACGAATTATTTTTCGCGATAAAAATTAGCTGCGACGCTATCAACCTGCTTTTAATCCATTTTTTATGACCCGAAATTTATAACAGATCCTCCATGCTATGAAGGATCTCTCGCTGGTATGGCATTTTTTTGTTCTCTGCAACAACGCGGAAAACGCTACTCCCCCGCTACCATCATTTGCCCTATCAGAATTGAACCACAACGAGTTGAATGATTCGGATTAATATCTTGACCAATGGCTAGAATGGATAAAAACATCTCTTTTAAATTATTAGCAATCGTGATTTCCTCAACAGGATACTGTATTTCACCGTGCTCAACCCAAAATCCCGTAGCCCCTTTGGAATAATCACCCGTTAAACCATTAACCCCTTGCCCCATTAATTCAGTCACCAATAATCCTTTATCCATCGTTTTAATTAAATCGCTCAATTCACCCGCATTGGCATCCACCGTTAAATTATGAACCCCGTCCGAATTAGCTGTTGTTTGTAAACCAAGACGTCTGGCGGAATAACTGCCTAAAACATACTGCTCAACACGTCCTTCATGAACAAACACATTATGACGTGTCGGAACTCCCTCGCCGTCAAAAGGCGCACTACCAAGAGCACCCAACAATCGAGGTTGCTCATAAATACGGACCCATTCAGGAAAAACTGTCTTTCCTAACGAATCCAATAAAAATGAATTTTTACGATAAAGATTCGAACCACTAATAGCACTAATAAAACTTGACATTAAACTACTCGAAACACGCGACGAAAAAAGAACAGGTGTTTTACCCGTTTTAAGTTTGCGCGCTCCTAAGCGACTTACCGTCCTATCCACGGTACTTTGAGCCAATTGCTCCAAAGAAACTAATTGAGAAGCACGCCGCGACGTTGTGTAGTCGTAATCCGTTTGCATCCCGCTGCTGTTTTCAGCAATCAAGGAACAACTGAGACTATGGCGTGTCCCTCGCACAAAACCACGAGCACCATGGGTATCGGCATAACCATGACAAAAACTGTATGTCGATAAATTAACGCCATCCGAATTCGTAATACGCTTATCCAAAGACAAGGCGTGCTCTTCACAAGCCAAAGCTTGCTCAATGGCTTGTGACGGTTCAATAGACCAAGGATGATATAAATCCAAATCGGGATGTTGCACTGTCAATAAGTCACGATCCGCTAAACCAAAACAAGGATCTTGACTGCTGACCTTGGCAATGTCACAGGCAGCTTCAACTGCTGTTGTTAACGCCGCAGATGACGTATCTGTCGTACTCGCGCTCCCTTTACGCTGTCCAAAATAAACAACCAGACTCACGCTCTTGTCTTCATTAAATGCGACGGTTTCAACCGAATGCATGCGCACATCCACTGAAAAACCATGATCATGACTCACTGAGACGGCAGCATTAGTTGCACCAAGCGAGCGCGTTTTAGCTAAAACTTCGTCCATCAACGCTGTCAAATTTGACTCTTCAGCAATTTTTTTGTTATTTTGCGATATTATCGACATACACTAGTCCTCACTCAAAAATGAGCACGCTGACCCTAATTAATAAAACAGTCAACACGCCCGTAAAAGGATACAATGAATACTATGCCGCAGCCAACAACTATTACCCCTCAAAAACAAAGAACCCTTCAGCGTTTAAGTCAACTATTCGCGGTTTTGCTGCTGATTGTTATCGGTCTTCATATGGCGAGGGCGGCCAACGATTGGCATCCACTTGCACCCGGCATTGACTACAAAGACATCATCAAAACTCATTTTACACCCTGGTCGCACATTCACGTCTTCCGAATAGATTTAAAACACAACACATTGTCTTTAATCACCGCCAAGGACATGAACCGTGATTTTGCAAGCGTCAATGACTACGGCCAATTTAGTCATGCCTTAATCGCTATTAATGGTGGTTTTTTTGACAAAAACTATCATCCTCTCGGCTTGCGTATTCGTCATCATAAACAGCTTAGTCCTCTGAAACTAATCAGTTGGTGGGGAATTTTCTACATTCAACAAGGACAAGCTTATCTCTCCCGAGCAAACGATTTCAAAGAGCCCCCACGCCTTGATTTTGCGATACAAAGCGGACCAAGACTGTTAATCAATGGACACATTCCCTCACTACGAGAAGGACTTGATGAACGTAGCGCTTTAGGCATTACGCGCGAAGGGCAAGTCATTGTGTTAGTCACTGAACATGCAGCTATGACGACCACTGAACTAGCACAATTAATGAAAGCCCCCCCCTTAAATTGCATGAATGCCTTAAATCTCGACGGCGGTAGTTCAAGTCAACTTTATGCCAAAATCAAGAATTTTCAACTTAATGTTCACGGTTTTTCCAATGTCAGCGACAGCATCATTATCATTCCTTCAAAGAATTCGTAACAACAAAAAATCCATTGTTTCGTTTTTATTGTTACGAAATTCATTAGCGTCACTTATAAGTTATCCCGAAGTTATCCCTAACTTATCAACAAGCTACCCCCAGTTTATTCTCATAATCATCATCAAAAACACAATATATAGATTTTTACAAGCAAACAAATTCAATATATTGTGTTTTTTGCGCTTTACAGTTTCCTGAATTACTTTTAGACTTTAGTAAACAGTCCTAAGATTTAATGTACATTGTTAATCTCATTTTATCGTCCCCTCCAGGAGAAATTATGTCAGAAACACTCAACCCAGAACGAACCAAAACGGTAAAGAATATGCCTTATACCCATCAACACGAAATTAACGCTATGGCGCCC
Source organism: Legionellaceae bacterium (assembly GCA_030157805.1). GTDB lineage: Bacteria > Pseudomonadota > Gammaproteobacteria > Legionellales > Legionellaceae > JAOAUB01. The sequence continues at coordinate 16,058 of JAOAUB010000108.1, read as the reverse complement.
GGTATTTTAAAAACCATTAAACGTAATGGCAAAGTGGTTAATTACGATGAAAGTAAAATCAAAATCGCCATCACAAAAGCGTTTATTGCCGAAGAAGGGGGCAATGCGGCAGCATCCGATCGAATTCATCTGTTAATTGAAGAAATAACTCACCAAATTACACAAGCATTTAAACGACGCTTACCCACTGGCGGCACGATTCATATTGAAGACATTCAAGATCAAGTTGAACTTGCGTTAATGCGCAATAGCCAATATAAAACCGCAAGAACCTACGTGTTGTATCGTGAAGAGCGTCGGAAAGCACGTGAAGCACAAACCTCAGAACCTAACAAAAATGATAGTCAACTGCCCTTAATTACCATGCCTGATGGCACGTTAAAACCGCTAGATATGAATCGTATTCAAACAATTGTCGATGAATCTTGCCGCAATCTTGACAATGTCAGCGCTGAGCCCATCATTAAAGAAGCGTTACGCAACCTGTTTCATCAAGCTCAACTCGCCGATGTCCATAAAGCGTTGATCATGGCAGCCAGGCCATTAATAGAAAAAGAACCCAATTACAGTTACGTGAGCGCTCGTTTATTGATGGACAGTTTTCGTGCTGAAGCACTCAATAAACTTCATTTAGCCAACGAAGCCACTTTTGCTGAAATGACGTCCTTGTATCCAAGTTATTTTAAAACTTACATCGCACACGGTATTAAACAAGGTATTCTTGAGCCGCAACTGGGGGATTTTAATCTCGATCAATTAGCCCAAGCGTTACTTCCAGAACGCGACATGCAATTCAGCTACCTTAGCTTGCAAACCTTGTATGATCGTTATTTTATTCATGATCGCAGCGTTCGCTATGAGTTACCCCAAGCCTTTTTCATGCGCGTGGCGATGGGTCTTGCTATTCGTGAAAAAAATCGTGAGAAACGCGCCATTGAGTTTTATCAATTACTTTCTTCTTTTGATTACATGGCATCAACACCAACGTTATTTAATTCCGGTACAGTACGTCCCCAACTATCAAGTTGTTATTTAACAACGGTTCCTGACAATCTCGACGGCATCTACAGCGCTATCAAAGACAATGCGCTGTTATCTAAATTTGCAGGTGGTCTCGGCAATGATTGGACGCCTGTGCGTGGCATGAATGCCTACATTGAAGGCACCAATGGAAAATCACAAGGCGTTGTTCCCTTTTTATACGTCGCCAACGCTACTGCTATTGCCGTTAACCAAGGCGGGAAACGTAAAGGGGCTGTTTGTGCCTATTTGGAATGCTGGCATGTTGACGTTGAAGAGTTTCTTGAGCTTCGTAAAAATACTGGCGATGATCGTCGACGTACCCATGATATGAACACGGCCTTGTGGATCCCTGATCTTTTTATGAAACGTGTTCATGAAAATGGCGAGTGGACACTCTTTTCACCTGATGAAGCTCCTGATTTGCATGATTGCTATGGTGCCGCGTTTGAAGCGCTTTATTTAAGTTATGAAGAAAAAGCACGCCAAGGTTTGCTTAGCAACACCAAAACACTCTCCGCACTAAAATTGTGGCGAAAAATGTTGTCCATGCTGTTTGAAACGGGACATCCTTGGATTACATTTAAAGATCCTTGTAATCTTCGTTCGCCACAACAACATAAAGGCGTTGTACACAGTTCCAACTTGTGTACTGAAATTACACTGAATACGTCCGAAGATGAAATTGCCGTGTGTAATTTAGGCAGCGTCAATTTACCTGCGCACATTCATGACGGTCAATTAGATCATGCTAAATTAAAACGCACGATCACCACGGCCATTCGCATGCTCGATAATGTCATTGACATTAATTATTATTCAGTTCCTCAGGCACGTAATTCAAACCTGCAACATCGTCCGATTGGGCTGGGTTTAATGGGTTTTCAGGATGCCTTGCATGTGCTTAAATTGGATTATGCCTCGCAAGAAGCTGTTGATTTTGCTGACACGTCCATGGAAGTCATTAGTTATTACGCGATTGATGCCTCCTCGGACTTAGCGAAAGAGCGCGGTACTTATGCCAGCTTCGAAGGTTCCTTGTGGAGCAAAGGCATTCTACCAATTGACTCCATCAATCTTCTCCAACAAGCCCGTGGCAACTATCTAGAACAGGACCGTTCACAACGCCTGGATTGGGAAACGTTACGTATCAAGGTTCGTACTCAAGGAATACGAAATTCAAACACCATGGCGATTGCTCCAACCGCCACCATTTCCAATATTTGTGGTGTAGCGCAATCCATTGAACCCACGTATCAAAATCTCTACGTCAAATCCAATTTGTCGGGCGAGTTTACTGTCATTAACCCCTACCTAGTCTCCGATCTGAAAGCACTTAATTTATGGGATGAAGTCATGATTAATGATCTGAAATACTTTAACGGCAGTGTACAGGAAATATCCCGAATCCCTGCTGAATTAAAACAGCGCTACGCAACTGCTTTTGAGGTTGACCCCGTGTGGTTAGTTGAAGCCGGTTCTCGTCGCCAAAAATGGATCGATCAAGCTCAATCCTTGAATATTTACATGGCAAAACCCTCTGGGAAAAAACTAGAACAGCTCTATAAATTAGCCTGGATCCGTGGACTCAAAACCACTTATTACTTACGCAGCATGGGTGCCACTAATGCGGAAAAATCAACCATCACGGATGGCGCTCTCAATGCCGTTAAAATTGAGAATGAACAACCCTTAGTTTGCTCCATTCTTGATCCAGAATGTGAGGCTTGTCAGTAAAAATTTAAAAGCTCTTGCCCTCGTTCCTCAAACTGTGGCGAATGAGGGTATCGAATCAACAAAATGACTATTCAACAATTACAGAGGAACATCATGTCAACATCCACGGTACAACCCTCCGTTACCAAGATTGACCTTACTGGAGCGACAGGCCTTGAAGCACTACAAATGGGTGCTGCTCGCATTCAAGTGGACGATAAACAAATTATTAATTGTCGTGCTGATTTAAATCAATTAGTTCCTTTCAAATATCGCTGGGCTTGGGATAAATACTTAGCCGCCTGCGCTAATCACTGGATGCCGAATGAAATTAACATGAGCGCAGACATTGCCTTATGGAAAGATCCTAATGGTTTAAGCTTCGATGAGCGATTAATCATCAAACAAAACCTAGGCTTTTTTTCCACAGCAGATTCCTTAGTTGCCAATAATTTAGTGCTCGCCGTGTATCGACATATCACCAATCCTGAGTGCCGACAATACCTCCTGCGGCAAGCCTTTGAAGAGGCCCTGCATACTCACGCTTATCAATATGTTATTGAAAGCTTAGGTATGGATGAAGCAGAAGTCTTTAATATGTATCGAGAAATCCCATCAGTCGCCAATAAAGCAGCCTGGGCTCTTCCTTACACACAAAGTCTTGGTGATGCTAACTTTAAAACAGGAACACCCGAAGCCGATCAACGTTTATTACGTGATTTAATTGCTTTTTACGTTGTTTTTGAAGGTATTTTCTTCTACGTTGGCTTTACACAAATTCTTTCCATGGGACGTCGTAATAAAATGGTCGGCACGTCTGAACAGTTTCAGTATATTTTGCGCGATGAGTCCATGCACATGAATTTTGGAATTGATGTCATCAATCAAATTAAGATTGAAAACCCTCATTTGTGGACCGATGCTTTTAAAAAAGACATCATTCAATTGATCAAAGATGGCGTCGCACTTGAATATCAATATGCTAAAGACACCATGCCCAATGGAATTTTAGGAATGAATGCTGAAATGTTTGAAGGATATCTGCATTTCATCGCTAATCGACGTTTAGCTCAAATTGGCTTACCCGAACAATATCCTGGCGCTGAAAATCCATTCCCTTGGATGAGTGAAATGATGGATCTTAAAAAAGAAAAGAACTTTTTTGAAACCCGCGTCATCGAATACCAAGCCGGTGGAACACTCAACTGGGATGATGAAGATTAGGATGTTTAGGGAGGAGCGTTCACCAAGAGCTTAAGTTTTATCGTGAACGCTCTTTGAGATGCGCTAATTGGATATGCGATCGTTGCATATCCAACTGTTTCACTTTTTCGCACTGATCCAAACAAGATTTTAAAGTGTCGCCTTTATTTTGACCGTCCCAATAAATAATGCCTTGCTCATACGTCGAGCCATCGACTGGCACTAAACAATGAATGGTAAAGCTCCTTTTTAAAAATTAAAACATTGACAACTTCCGTTACAACACATCATTGGAAAAAATCCGCGATTTATTCATAACAGAAATAAATACTACTGTAAAATTGGCTTTACAAAATCATGCCCATCAATAATTCAAATTTTTCTAAAGGGCAATTAACGGTGCTTCAAGAAATAGGGATTCAATAAAAATCCCTTGAACAAAAATAAAGAGTAGTTTTACTGATCTAAAACCAGGTATATTAAGATCTATTTAATTTAAAACTCAGTTAACTACCGTGAGAGTTTGGTGCTAAAACGAGATATCTCAAGCGTTAATATATTGATTGCGTCTGCCGGAGGAATGATTGGTTCGGGTTGGCTTTTTAGCCCTTTTATCAGCGCACAAATGGCAGGAAGTAATGCGTTAATTTCCTGGATCATTGCTGCTCTTTTTATGTTGTTTATTGCATTGCCTTTATGCGAATTGGGAGCATTATTTCCGGTCTCCGGCGGCATGGCGAATTACCCGAGTTTAACGCACGGACGAGAAGTTGGTTTTTTATTTGCGTGGATATCTTGGCTTTCTTACGTGGTCATGACGCCTATTGAAATACAAGCTATCCTTCAATATGCAAGCCACTTTTTTCCTTTTTTAACAAGCAAAAATACCGCTCAAATTGAGCTTTCATCGTACGGTTATTTCGCTGCAATAATCATCATGTCGTGTGTTGCACTACTCAATAGTTTTGGCATCAAACTGTTAGCTGAATGCAACAAATACGCAAGTATTATTAAATTTATATTACCGACAATTGCGATTACCTCTTTAATTTATATCTCGCCATCGTTTAACAATGTGCAGATTGATATCAGCCATACCCAATCTTGGGAAGACATTTTTTCAGCACTTTCAACGGGCGGTATTATTTTTGCATTTACCGGCTTTCAAAATGGTTTAATCTTAGGCGGCGAAGTTAAAAATCCACAACGAAACATTCCAATTGCCATCCTAGGTGCCGTATTGATTGGATTTGTTTTATACTCCCTCTTACAATTTAGTTTTATTGTCGCCATACCTCCATCTTATTTAAATCATGGCTGGCAAGGTTTAAATTTTCCCGGCGATAGTGGCCCTTTGGTGGGTTTAACGTTGCTCTTGGGTTTAGGAACTGTTGCGCTCTTACTCATGATTGATGCCGTTATCTCTCCCTTTGGCACCACTTTAATTTACACCGCAGCAAGTTCACGTATTGTCTATGGCATGGCCATTAACCATCATTTACCGCCATTTTTTCTAAAATTAAACCGTTATAAAATTCCCTACGTCACCTTGTATGCTAACTTAATTGTTGGAATAATCTCATTTTTGCCCTTTCCAGGCTGGCAAAAAATGGTGGCTTTTCTTTCATCAACAAGCATTCTTTCCTATGGAATTGGGCCTATTTGTTTATTAGCAATGCGTCAACTGCAACCCAAAAAAAAGCGTCCCTTCAAACTTTCACATAGTGTGCTTTGTTGTGGAATTGCCTTTTATGCCTGCAATCTCATGCTCTATTGGTGTGGTTTTGATATTATTTGGAAGCTGTATATTGCGATAATTTTAGGACTTATCATTCATCTTATTCATTTACGAAAAAGCATTTTTTCATGTTCTATCAGCTTATTTTGGCTTCTTTTTTATATGACTGGTTTACTTTTTTTATCCTATCTAGGCTCTTTTGGCGGAGTTAAAATATTAAAATTTCCCATAGACAATCTACTTATTCTACCCTTTAGTTTGCTTATTCTTTATACTTCTCAACGAGTTATCAAGGACAATAGAAATAATAAGAAGGATCAACAAACTTCGAGCTCCTGACCCAAAGGAAGAGGAGCTCGAAAGATATTAAAGTGATGCCTTAATACCGATAATGCTCAGGTTTATAAGGTCCATCGACAGCAATACCCAAATAATCTGATTGCTCTTGGGTCAACTGTGTTAGTTTAACACCGACTCGATCTAAATGAAGACGTGCAACTTTTTCATCAAGTTTTTTAGGAAGAACATAAACTTGATTAGCATAGTCATTATGATGTTGAAATAATTCGAGCTGAGCTAAAACTTGATTAGAAAATGAGGCCGACATCACAAAACTAGGATGTCCGGTGGCACATCCTAAATTAACCAATCGTCCTTCTGCCAAAACAATTAAACGCTTACCGTCTGGAAAAATAACTTGATCAACTTGAGGTTTAATGGATTCCCAAGCGTATTGTCGCAAACTTTGAATATCAATTTCTGAGTCAAAATGACCAATATTACATAAAATAGCTTGATGACGCATACGCTTCATATGATCATGAGTCACCACATGATAATTTCCCGTTGCTGTTATAACAATATCGACTTGATGAGCGACATCATCCAGCGTCACAACCCGATAACCCTCCATCGCAGCTTGCAAAGCACAAATGGGATCGATTTCACTGATCATGACGGTAGCACCCTGACCACGCAAGGCTTGAGCACATCCTTTGCCCACATCGCCATAACCCAAGACCAAAACCACTTTTCCAGCAATCATGACATCCGTTGCTCTTTTTATGCCGTCAAGCAACGATTCACGACAGCCGTAAAGATTATCAAACTTCGATTTAGTGACTGAATCATTAACATTAATGGCGGGAATCTTTAACTCACCCGCTTTCGCCATTTCATAAAGTCTTGCAACACCGGTTGTTGTTTCTTCAGAAACACCACGAATATCATCAAGCAATTCCGGGTATTTTTTATGAATTAGCTGGGTCAAATCACCACCATCATCCAACAACATGTTTGGCCGCCAACCATCAGGTCCCAACAGGGTTTGCTCAACACACCACCAATACTCTTCCTCGGTTTCTCCTTTCCAAGCAAACACAGGAACGCCCGTCTCTGCGATGGCAGCAGCAGCATGATCTTGTGTCGAAAATATATTACACGAAGACCATCTCACCTCTGCACCTAAAGCCAATAAAGTCTCAATTAACACCGCGGTTTGAATGGTCATGTGCAAACAGCCGGTTATTCTTGCGCCACGAAGTGGATTTTTTCCTGCAAATTCCTCACGAATTGCCATTAATCCCGGCATTTCGGTTTCCGCAATTGCAATTTCTTTACGGCCCCACTCTGCTAACGATAAATCAGCTACTTTAAAATCTTGTTTCACAGCTTGCTCCCTTTTTGTTGGGCAACTTAAATTCATTTGATGTTTCCTTGAGTTATTTATAATGCGCTTTTCAATGCATCAACCTTATCAAGACGTTCCCAAGGAAATTCTTCACGCCCATAATGACCGTACGTTGCTGTATTTCGATAGATAGGACGCAACAAATCATGATGATCAATAATACCTTGCGGGGTTAAATCAAAGTGAGTGCTGATCAAATCAATAATCGCAAGCTCCGGCAACACACCGGTTCCAAAGGTGTCGATACTGATTGACGTAGGTTCAGCAACGCCAATGGCATAAGACACTTGAATCTCACATTTATCAGCTAAACCAGCCGCAACAATATTTTTAGCAACATGTCGTGCGGCATAAGCTGCAGAACGATCAACCTTAGAAGGATCTTTTCCTGAGAAACAACCACCACCATGACGCGCCATGCCACCGTAAGTGTCTACAATAATTTTACGGCCTGTCAAGCCGCAATCGCCCAACGGTCCGCCAATCACAAAACGTCCTGTGGGATTAATTAAATAACGTGTTTCTGCAGTTAACCACGCAGCCGGTAATACCGGTTTAATAATTTCTTCACGCACAGCTTCAATCAAATCGTGATGAGTCACTTCAGGCGCATGCTGCGTTGAGAAAACGATGGTATCAATACCCACGGGTTTGCCATCCTGATAATGCATCGTCAATTGACATTTAGCATCAGGTCGTAACCAAGGCAATTTTTTACTTTTACGTAATTCAGCTTGTTTCTGCATTAAACGATGTGAATAAGCAATAGGTGCTGGCATCAACACATCTGTTTCACGCGTCGCATAACCAAACATCATCCCCTGATCACCGGCGCCTAAAACTTTAGTCGCTGATGTGTCTACGCCCTGAGCGATATCCGGCGATTGTTTACCAATGGCTGTTAATACCGCGCAAGAAGCCCAGTCAAACCCCATGTCAGAGCTATCATAACCAATGTCACGAACAACACGACGTGCAATGTCATCCACATCCACCCAGGTTGTGGTGGTGATTTCACCACCGACCAAAATCATGCCGGTTTTTACAAAGGTTTCACAAGCAACACGTGCTTTTTTATCTTTTTCTAAAATGGCATCAAGCACCGCATCAGAAATTTGATCTGCTATTTTATCCGGATGGCCTTCAGAAACAGACTCTGAAGTAAAAACATGAAAACGACCCACAAAAATTCCTCCATTAATTAATTGCCAAAATTACGAACAGTTACTGCCGGGAGGCACAGTATACCTCGATCATTTGAATAAATTCATCAAAAACAACATCGATATCATGCGGACCTGGTCCCGCTTCGGGATGTCCTTGAAAACCAAACACTGGTTTTTGTCTATCTCTAAAGCCTTGCAAACTTTGATCAAAAAGAGAACGGTGTGTGACCTCTAATCCCTCAGGAAGGCTCGCTTCATCAATTGCAAAACCATGATTTTGACTCGTAATAAAGACCCGTTTTGAATCACGCACATCAATCACCGGATGATTCACACCATGGTGACCAAATTTCATTTTTAATGACTTAGCACCACTTGCCAATGCTAAGATTTGAAAACCAAGACAAATTCCTAGAACAGGAATTTCTGTCTTCAAAAATGCTTTTGTAGCGGCAATGGCATAATCACAAACCTGCGGATCACCTGGGCCATTGGATAGAACAATGCCATCAGGTTTCAATGCTATCACGTCATCAAATGATGTTTTTGCAGGAACTACGGTGACTCGACAACCTTGATCATGAAGAATACGTAAAATAGAGTGTTTTACACCAAAATCATAAACAACAACATGATATTGAAGCGCCTTTTTTCGCAGACTCCACTCCCCACCACCTTGATCCCACGCTTCATTCGATTGACGGGATACTTTAAAAGCTAAATCAACTCCTGAAAAACCTGCAAATTGCTGCGCCTTGGTGACAGCTAATTGAGATTCTTCAACGTTGGTGGAAATGCATGCTCCTATTGCGCCGTGTTGACGCAAAGATAATGTGAGTGCTCGTGTATCAATTGCCGCGATAGCAATAATACCCTGCTTCTTTAACCATTCAGGAAAAGAATAGCGACTACGGTAATTGCTCGCATCCATCGTGCAATGACGCATTACCACCCCTGAGGCCCATATTTTTGAGGACTCCATATCTTCATCATTACATCCCGTATTTCCCACGTGCGCTGTCGTTAAGGTGACAATTTGACCAGCATAGGATGGATCAGACAACATTTCTTGATAACCGGTCATCGCGGTGTTAAAAACAAGCTCGCCAACACAATCACCGCTGGCACCTACAGAAACACCTTCAAAAATTTGGCCATCTGCTAAAGCTAAAATCGCCTTGACTGGTTTATTACCTGAAAGATCACTCATCTTAAAATTTCATGTCTTCAAAGAAATGTTTAACTCGATCGAACCAAGAAGTTGAACGAGGAGAGTGTGTATTTTTACTATTATCAAGTGACTCTTGAAATTTCATCAACAAGTCTTTCTGTTCGCGCGATAAATTAACCGGTGTTTCGATCACAACTCGGCAAAGTAAATCTCCTGTCTGTCCTTTTAATGACTTAATACCTTTGCCACGCAAGCGTAAAGTTTTGTCAGTTTGCGTTTCAGCAGGAATTTTTAAAGAAATACGGCCTTCCAGGGTAGGCACTTCAATACTTCCTCCCAACGCTGCCGCAGCAAAACTAATAGGAACTTCACAATGCAAATCTGACTGATGGCGCTCAAAAATAGGGTGCGGCTTGACGTTAATCAGAACATACAAATCACCCGTACCACCACCGTGCACACCGGCTTCACCCTCGCCGCTCACCCGAACGCGATCACCATTATCAACCCCTGCTGGGATTTTTACCGATATTTTTTTGCTTTCTCGCACACGTCCTTGGCCGTGACAATCCGAACATGGATCCGTGATAACTTTGCCTTCACCATGACAATTTGGACAAGCTTGTTGGATTGAAAAAAAGCCTTGTTGTATACGAACCTGTCCCATGCCAAGACATGTTTCACAGTTTTTTGGTTTTGAACCTTTTTTAGCGCCAGACCCTTCACAAGGCTGACAAGAGGCATGACGGGGAATCGTCAACTCAACTTGTTTGCCGCTGGCAGCTTCTTCCAGAGAAAATTGAAGATTGTATTGCAAATCAGAACCACGCTGGCCACGTGATTGTCGCCCTTCGGCACGACCATTCGTGAAGATATTTTCAAAAATATCTTCAAACACATCACCAAAACCGCCGAAGCCACCAAATCCTTGACCACCTCGCATGGAGGGATCAACGCCGGCATGTCCATAACTGTCATAAGCTTGCCTTTTTTGCGCGTCCGAGAGCACCGCATAGGCTTGCTGAACTTCCTTAAATTTTTCTTCAGCGTCTTTATTATCAGAATTACGATCAGGATGATGCTTCATGGCTAATTTACGATAAGCTTTTTTAATGTCACTCTGATCAGCGCTGCGGCTCACACCGAGCACGTCATAATAATCCTTCGGCTGCATAAACACTCACTTAAAAAAAACAAACTAAAAACATGACTGCCCACACATCACGTCACCCTGAGCTTACGAGGATAACGTGTAGAATGGGCAGCGGTCATTTTACCTAACGATTATTTTTTATCGTCGCTGTCTTTCACTTCTTCGAACTCAGCATCAACGACGGTTTCATCGCCTGCTTTACCAGCATCACCACTGCTCGCATTTTGTGAACTCTCAGCGCCACCATGGTCATGATTTTCAGCACCAGCCCCACCTTCTTGACCTTTTTTCGCATAAATACGTTCAGCCATTTTAGCAGAAACATCGGTTAATATTTTTAATTTTTCTTCAATCTGTGCTTTATCACTGCCAGCGCTGGCTTCTTTTAATTCAGCAATGGCTTTTTCAATGTCTGTTTTTTCAGTTTCAGACAATTCATCAGCCAAATCTTTCAGTGATTTTTCACAATTGTGAATCATGCTATCGGACTGATTGCGTAAATCAACCAACTCCTTAAATTTCTGATCTTCTTCAGCATGGGCTTGGGCATCCTTAACCATTGCATCCACTTCTTCATCACTAAGCCCACTACACGCTTTAATAACAATGGATTGCGCCTTACCGGTAGCTTTATCCTTAGCCGAAACATTCAAAATACCATTCGCATCAATATCAAAGGTCACTTCAATTTGAGGAACACCACGAGGTGCCGCAGGAATATTGCTTAAATCAAAACGCCCCAGTGATTTGTTAGCCGATGCTTGCTCACGCTCTCCTTGTAAAACATGGATAGTCACTGCGGTTTGACTGTCATCCGCGGTTGAGAACACTTGATTTGCTTTCGTAGGAATGGTCGTGTTTTTCTCAATAAGTTTAGTCATCACGCCACCCATCGTTTCAATTCCTAACGACAAAGGTGTGACGTCTAATAACAAAATATCTTTCACTTCACCTGACAAAACGGCTGCCTGTATCGCCGCACCAACTGCCACAGCTTCGTCTGGATTCACGTCTTTACGTGGCTCTTTGCCGAAGAACTCCTCAACAGTCTTCTGCACCATCGGCATACGTGTTTGCCCCCCCACCAGGATCACTTCATTAATTTGTGATACGGATAAGCCTGCATCTTTCAATGCAATTTTGCAGGGTTCAATGGTACGTTCCACTAATTTTTCAACCAACGACTCTAACTTAGCACGCGTTAATTTAATGTTTAAATGTTTAGGACCTGACGCATCAGCCGTAATGTAAGGCAAGTTCACGTCGGTTTGTTGCGAGGTAGACAGCTCGATTTTTGCTTTTTCAGCAGAATCTTTGAGACGTTGCAATGCCAAAGGATCGGTATGTAAATCAATGCCGGTGTCTTTTTTAAACTCAGCAGTTAAATAGTCAATTAGGGTTAAATCGAAGTCTTCACCCCCTAAAAAAGTATCCCCGTTCGTGGCTAACACTTCAAATTGATGCTCACCATCCACTTCAGCAATTTCAATAATTGAAATATCAAATGTACCACCACCTAAGTCATACACTGCAATCGTCGAATCACCTCGTTTCTTATCCATACCGTAAGCAAGAGCCGCTGCTGTTGGCTCGTTAATGATACGTTTAACATCAAGACCTGCGATTCGTCCTGCATCTTTGGTTGCTTGACGTTGTGAGTCATTAAAATAGGCAGGAACTGTAATCACTGCTTCCTTAACTTCTTCACCGAGGTATTCTTCAGCCGATTTTTTCATTTTAATCAGTACTTCAGCGGAAATTTGTGGCGGCGCCTTCTCGTCGTTACGCACACGAATCCATGCATCGCCATTGGGCGCTTTAACAATTTTATAAGGCACCATTTTAATATCTTTTTGAACGATAGCATCATCAAATCGACGACCAATTAATCGTTTCACACCATAAAGCGTGTTTTCAGGGTTTGCAATACTTTGGCGTTTTGCTGCGTTGCCGACCAAAATTTCATCCGGCATATAACCAACAATAGAAGGTGTTGTTCGTTGTCCTTCGCTATTTTCAATCACACGTGGCTTCCCACCTTCCATGATTGCTACACAAGAGTTCGTTGTACCTAAGTCGATTCCGATAATTTTTGCCATTTTACTCAAGCTCCGCTAACTAGTTATTCAATGATTGTATTTTAATATTGGGATCAATTTATTATTTTCAAGTTCATCATGTTGATTTTGGTTTCACAATAATTACTCGTGCTGGACGAATAATTCGATCCGCTAAGCGATACCCTTTCTGAAACACCGTCAGAACAGAATTAGGTGGCAGATCGGGCGAATCCATCATGGACATGACTTCATGTTCTTGAGGATTAAATAACTCACCTAAAGGATCAAGCTGCTTAACATCCTGCTTTGCCAACGAATCCAAAAACAACTTCATAGTTAATTGCAAACCTTCAAACATCGCCGAATGCTCGTCCTTATCAACCAATTGAATGGCTTGCTCCAAGCTATCTAAAACGGGTAAAAAAGAAGTAATCAATTTTTCGACGCCGTAACGATGGGCCTGCTCAATATCTCGAGCGGCTCGACGGCGCACGTTATCCACTTCAGCCGTCATTCGAACTAACTTTTCCCAATGATCATGAGCTTGTTGCTCGGAGAGCGTCAATTTTTCTTCAAGTTCCTCATAATCAAGATGTCCCAATTCCCTTTCTGGATTTAATAACTCATCATCCAAATCTTGTGGGGTTGTTTGATGCTGTTCTTCGGACTTTGTCGCACTGTCCTGATGCGCTGTTTCACAGTCTTCCTTAATCTTTCCCCATTTATTTTTTTTATCGTTATTCATTTATAACGTCCCCATTCATGAATTAGTTTTAACTATCTGGGGATGATGATTAAAAATTCAAGGCTTGGGCTCATCGTATCTCTTGCTATAATCTGCTCATGCATTGCATACTTAGTCGTTTGAACAATCATTTCATCAGGTTGCTTATGATCCCATGGTCGCCCGAATCTTGGCAAAAACACTCTTATCACCAGGCCCCTGCTTACCCCGACAAGGATCGATTAAATCAAGTTGTCGATCAACTAAGCCTGCTCCCCCCCCTCATTTGTCATGGCGAAATAACCCAACTTAAAAAAATGATCGCGGCAGCAGGACGAGGAGATGCATTCATACTGCAAGGCGGTGATTGTGCAGAATCCTTTCAAGACTGTCGGGAAACCATCATCACCAATAAATTAAAAATTCTGATGCAAATGAGTCTCCTGTTATTACAAGCGATGCATAAACCCATTATTCAAATCGGACGAATCGCAGGACAATATGCCAAGCCACGCTCTTGCGATGTTGAAACTCAGGGTGGTATCACATTACCCAGTTATCGCGGTGATTTAGTAAACTCCCCTCGGTTTGATATTCAAGCCAGAACACCCAATCCTGAATTACTTTTGCAAGGTTATCATTGTGCCGCTACAACGCTTAATTTTATCAGGGCCTTGCTGGATGGTGGTTTTGCTGATTTACATCACCCTCAACAATGGGATCTTAATTTCTTAAAATTATCGCCGCAGGCCGACGAGTACCATGCCATGGTCCATGCTATCGCTGACTCCCTCAATATTACTGACACGATCGAAGAGACTCCTATCAACAACTTCAATAAAATTGACTTTTATACCTCGCACGAGGCTTTGCACCTCCATTACGAGCAAGCTTTAACACGACAAATGGACCATAGTCCATGGTATGACTCCTCAACCCACCTTCCTTGGCTCGGCATGAGAACCGCCTTTATTGACAGTGCTCATGTTGAATTTTTGCGAGGCATCGACAACCCTATTGGCATCAAAGTTGGCCCATCAACTCATCTCTCGCATCTTCAACAAATTTTGACCATTCTAAATCCATCTCGAGAAGAAGGACGCTTGCTCTTAATGACGCGCTTAGGTGCTGATCAAATTGCAAATTTATTACCGCCCATCATCGATGCGGTACGTGCAAGCCATGTTCCGGTGACATGGTCTTGCGATCCCATGCACGGCAACACCGAAACCACCCAGGAAGGCATCAAAACACGTCACTTTGACACAATTCTGTCTGAATTATTACAAGCGGTACAAATTCATCATCACATGGGGAGCTGTCTTGGCGGCGTTCACTTTGAGCTTACGGGCGACAATGTGACCGAATGCATTGGTGGCGCTCGTGGCTTAAGTGGTGATGATCTCAAACGTGCTTATCACAGCTTGGTTGATCCACGACTTAATTATGAGCAATCCTTGGAAATGGCCCTTCAGTTAAGCCAACAATGGCAAGCCGATTAACCAAGGCCTGGATCAGCGCTCGTATATCGAGGCAGAAGATCCTTTGAATTCTTGTCTTAGAGGATATTTTTTTGTTAACTAATTTTACCCACAATGAAAATGATTTTTATGCTAATACCATTGTTTATCATACCACTGACCCTTGGGGGGATATTATCGTAATGGATAAACAAAAATTAAGAATACTAGCTTTTGATCCCGTGTATGAGCAAAGCAGCATAGATCTCATGAACCCCCATATTCCAGTGCATGAATACACGCAAATCATGTTGTTAGTGCTTACTTTTGTTAATCCCCGTCACATTACAATTTTAGGTTTAGGCGGCGGATCGCTGCTGCACTGTCTTCATTATCTGTTACCTCACTGTACATTACAGTCTTTTGAGCTCCGAAAAAAAGTTCATGACGTGGCCGTTAATTTTTTTCAAATACCCTGTAGCAATCAAATCAACATCACCATTGCTGATGCAAAATTAGCCATCAAGCGTTATTCTGATCATAGTACTCAAATCATTTTTGCTGATATGTATCAAAGCTATGGCATGAATCCTTTTCAACTGCAAAAACAATTTATCAAGCAATGTCATCGGGTTTTGGATGATGAAGGATGGCTGGTCGTCAATTACCATCAATTACCTGAACTAAACCTTAGCTTTATTAACTATTTACAACGTCATTTTGCAGAAATACTAGTTTGTCGTGCTTTTAGTGATAATTTTATCATCTTCGCAAGAAAATCCCTCGCAGGAAAACTCTGTCATCATCAGGCCGCATTAGATAATTTAGAAGAAAAACTTAATCTTAAATTAGCTCATTTATTCCAACGTGTTTCGCGGCTTTATACCAACGATCAAGGGCATTTAGCTTGGGGCTAAATGAATACCAACGATCGCAATGCTCCTGAAGCTTGCTCTC
>JAOAUB010000107.1 GCA_030157805.1 Legionellaceae bacterium | reverse complement strand
GTCTTAATCATGCCAGGAAGACGCTCTGGCATAGCCTCAAAAACAACCGTTCTTTGTTCAGGGGTCAGAAGCTGAAGAACCCTCATGAAATCATAGCCTGTCTTAATGATGCCAGAAAGATGCGCCTGCATAACCTCAAAAACAACCGTTCTTTGTTCTGAGGTCTGATGACGAAAAACCCTGATGAAATCATCGCCAGTCTTAATCATGCCAGGGAGATGCGCCTGCATCACTCGCATCAGACTGATGTTGTTGACTATTCTTGGGAGGTACGCCAGCATGCTTTGTAAAAGAGCCATGCTTTGCTCTGGATTGAGGTATTTAAGCGCATTACTGAAATCATCAGCATTATGAATCATGCCAGGAAGACGCTCTTGTATTGCCTCAAAAATAACCGTTCTTTGTTCTGAAGTCAGATGACGAAAAACCCTGATGAAAGCATAACTAGTCTTAATGATGCCAGGAAGATGCGCCTGCATAGCCTGAAAAATAACCGTTCTTTGTTCTGTAGTCAGATTATGAAGAACATTCATGAAATCAAAACTAGTCTTAATCATGCCAGGAAGAAGCGCCTGCATAGTATCAAAAACAACCGTTCTTTGTTCAAGGGGCAGATGAGAAAGAACCATGATGAAATAATAGACATTCTTAATGATATTAGGCCAATGACCCTGCATAGCCTGAAAAACAACCGTTCTTTGTTCAAGGGCCAGAGGCTGAAGAATCATCATGAAATCGCCGCCCGTCTTAATCATGCCAGGAAGACGCTCTTGCATAGCCTGAAAAACAACCGTTCTTTGTTCTGTGGTCAGATTCTCAAGAACCTCCATGAAATCACCGCCAGTCTTCATGATGCCAGGAAGATGCGCCTGCATGCCCTGACAAACTGCCGTACATTTTTCAAAAGATAAGGGGATTAATATCGCACTAAAATTTTGAGCGGAACCAAATTCCTCCGAAGATTTGATAAAACACCCAATGATCTCGCCCGCGCAACGACGCATGATGATTTCAACTTTAGAAACTGACGTCTCAATGACATACATAATTAAACGTTCTAGACTGCCTAAGATCTCGACCATGCTGGCTCTGAGCAAATCACTGGTTAAAACGTCATCGAGTTCTTCAACGCTCAGTTTTTCTAAGGCTTTTAAATCGCTCGGGGTGTTGATTGCAATCATCACCCCCAATGTTTCGAGTAATTTAACATTAAGTCCTAAATCATCATGACCGTCGCGGTATTGATTGGTACTTAATACGGTTTGTAATTCATGTTGAAGCTCAATGACTCGAGCTTTAGCTTGAGCCACTAAGCCTGATTTTTGCCCGGGGCTAATGGTGATGGCCGATAAAGTCTCTTCGTGGTGTCGCATTCCCTGCACAAGTTGTTCTCTGCGTGTTGCTATGCACGTTTCAATATTCTCAGTGGCTTTGGTGTTGGCCTTCGGGTTAGAAGCAAGATTGAGAAGTTTATCAATTTCAGCTTTGAGCGGTTCGGGTATCTTCTTTTTGAAGAGCTCATCGAGCTGCGTGTAGTAATCATTAAACTCAATAATAGGCACGTAAGCGCCTGAAGCCGCATTCTCTTCAACACCTCGGCCGCCGTGGGCACTATTTAGCTGTAAATGACGACATAAGAGCTGGAGTTGCCCGAGTAAATTACTTCGGTCGTTGCTTAAAACGTCATAGCGTCTTAATGCCTCACCCAACGCTCGTGTTAAAGAATGATGACTTATCAGGCGATTCAACTCATCGTCGTTGATGATATAGAGCTCACCAACCTCTCCATCATAATAAGGGTTCTTTAAAATCCTAGTATCAGGGTTCTCAATATCAATTTCAGTCAGCAATTGGATAGGCACAAGAAATAAACCATGGCGCCCCAAACTATGCGTGCGAATGACGTCGCGCAGTGGCATCTTATCTAAAGAATCGTAACCGTCACGGTACGATTCTCCGTTGATTGAGGGCATTAAGACCTTTAATGCCGAAAGATGTTCATCAGAACTTGGGTTAAGAGCCACAAACTCGGCCAAAGAACACAACAGTTCCGTGACGTCCGCTCCAGGTATTGCCGTGGGGGAAAGGCAGGTGCCATTTACCAAGGACCAGTTTTTATTTAAAAAACCTTGCAGCGCTTGCGCTAACTGCACGGGAATTTTTTCGGCGCCAACAAGGCCTTCTAACTCAGCTAAAACCCATCGATTGTAAGCTACAAATAATTTTTCATGGAGACTAACTCTCTCTTGACGAAGTTGTTGTTGGCTCTCTTTTAAATCATCCAGTTTTTGTTGTAAATCGTTAATCATCATGATACGTCTACCTCTATATCCATCCAACCTGAAGGTACTGGTTTTATCGCCTGAAAATTATCATTAATTCGCGCTCGAAGCGACTGCGCTATTTTTGGTAATTTTGTTTCAAAAAAATCTGATGTCGAGCCCCTAAAGTGCTTTGCTGATGCAAAAAACACATTGTTTCTTACTTCCTCATTCATCACCTTCCATAATCGCTCTATTGGATTTAAATTTGGGCTATATGGTGGTAAATAGTGAAAAACAATATTTCTCTTTAATGCCTCGTCTCGAACTAATAGGCTTCGGTGATAACCTGATTGATCGAAAATAACATGGATGCTTGGCGCACAAGGGTACGTGGCTTTAAGCTTATCAAAAAAAGCCACGGTCGTTTCTGCATTAACATAATCAGGGCAGCAACTCACAATATTCATTGAAGCAAGCTCAATTGCCCCCATCACATTAACTCGCGTTCTTGAGGCTGTTTGAGCAATCGGCTTATCTATTCCTTTTCTTATCCAACCACAAGCTACTTTAGTTGCCATCGTTGGATGTGCTGAATCCATAAAAAGAATGGATTCATTCATTGGCGTATCCGCAACTAATTCAATGTATTTTTCAATAAACTCTTCTTGTTTAGCAAGATCGGCTTTAACTGGCACGGCCTTGGGGGGCTTATAACTAAAGCGATGTTGGTGTAGCCATTGGGTTAAGCCTGATACTGTATAGCGCACGCCGTACGTCTGCTCGATGTAGACACCAATGTCAATGACTCGTGTGAATGTTGTTTCTTCGAGATGCGCCTCGAGTGCACGTGATTGGGTATCATCAAGCTTGCTGTACGAGCCGCCGTTTTCAAGTTTTAATTTTTCGTCGGTTGTCCAGTCCGTAATGTAGTACCTGACTGTCTCTTCATGAATACGTAAAGCCTGCGCAATCGCTTTATTTTTCCAGCCTTCGTTTTTCAATAAGACTGCTTTTATACGATCGCGCACACGACCATCATTCTCATAGCGATGACGTAATTCCAAATATTCTTTTTGCTCTTCACTGAGCGGCTGAAATCTCATGATGGCAATATTTGTAATCCATTTCAGAAAAAATTTCCAGCACTTTCAATGGCGACGAGTATACATTGAATAAGCCATGTCAGGCGATGCCTCGACAGAAAGGCTTTGCTGTAATTGCGCAGCAATGAATCCAATGCATATAAAAAAACAACCT
>JAOAUB010000106.1 GCA_030157805.1 Legionellaceae bacterium | reverse complement strand
GCATACAAGTCCAGTAGGAGTGATTGCGCTACTGTAAGTATAGACTACAAGGAGTATGTGCGTCCATTTTATTCAACAAGCCGCTTTATTTGCCATGATAGCGATTTTTTTTATGGTTTTAGTTAGTTATAGCCCATAAAGCTCATATTACTCACATTCATATCGCCCCAATTTGAACCTAACACGAGTTTCGCACTTAGCTCATACAGCTTGAAACATTTTTTAATGGATTCTAGTTATGAGGCAAGGTTCAGTGCATAAGATGAGTTACAATCCTCACTGCGTTCGGGATGATGCGGGTCGTTACAAAAATCGTATTTTCTCTTGAAGTTCTACGCTATACTAAAATTAATGCTTCTCAATCATAATGAAAGATAGAAACCAACCCTTTATCTGAAAACGACGTTATTAAATGCTGTATCACATTCAGACAACTCTTAAGAGGAATGAATCATGACTACGCAAGATTTTCTCGCCAACTACACCAAACGCTACGCAGCACATCAAGAAGAGGAAATGAGCCTTGAAGATTACCTCAATGTCTGTAAAACCGATCCGTCAGCTTATGCTAACCCGGCGCAGCGGCTCCTCATGGCCATTGGCGAACCCGAATTAGTCGACACGCGCCACGATCCTATTTTGTCACGTATTTTTTCAAACAAAATCATCCCTCGTTACAGCGTTTTTAAAGAATTCTATGGCATGGAAGAACCCATTGAACAAATTGTTGGGTTTTTAAAACATGCTGCACAAGGACTTGAAGAAACAAAACAAATTCTCTATTTATTAGGGCCTGTTGGCGGCGGAAAGTCTTCGTTAGCTGAAAAATTAAAAGATCTCATGGAAAAAACCCCTTTTTATGCCATTAAAGGTTCACCCCTGCACGAATCTCCACTGGCGCTGTTTAATCCCGACGAAGATGCCGAACTATTGGAGGAACGCTATGGGATCCCACGCCGCAACTTACGTTTTATTCTATCGCCCTGGGCCAATAAGCGGTTGGATGAACACCATGGCGATATTGGTCAGTTTCGTGTTGTTAAAGTGTATCCTTCACGTGCTAAACAAATTGCCATTGCCAAAACGGAGCCTGGTGATGATAACAATCAAGACATTTCATCGCTCGTGGGTAAAGTCGATATCCGCAAGCTCGAAGAGTTTTCACAAAATGACCCCGACGCCTACAGTTATTCCGGTGGACTCTGTCATGCTCACCGAGGGATTCTTGAGTTTGTGGAAATGTTCAAAGCCCCTATTAAAGTATTACACCCCTTGCTGACGGCAACTCAAGAAGGCAATTATAACCCGACCGAAGGCCTGTCGGCCCTTCCGTTTGAAGGCATCATCCTTGCTCACTCGAATGAAGCTGAATGGCAAAGTTTTCGCAATAATCGTAATAATGAAGCCTTCATCGACCGAATTAATATCGTTAAAGTTCCTTATTGCCTTAGGGTTTCAGAAGAAACGCGAATTTATCAAAAATTACTCACCAACAGCACCTTGGCTCGTGCCTCCTGCGCCCCCGGCACGTTGGAAATGTTAGCCCAATTCTCCATTTTAACCCGGTTAAAAGAGCCCCAAAACTCGAGTTTGTATTCCAAAATGCGAGTTTACAACGGTGAAGGGTTAAAAGACGTGGACCCCAAAGCTAAATCATATCAAGAATACCGCGATTTTGCCGGCGTGGACGAAGGGATGAACGGCATTTCCACCCGTTTCGCGTTTAAAATTCTCTCCAAAGTATTTAATTTTGATCACACCGAAATAGCCGCAAATCCCGTGCATCTGCTTTATGTTCTTGAACGACAAATTGAGCAAGAGCAATTCCCGCAAGAACAACAAGAAAAATACTTAACCTTTATTAAAGAATATTTATCGCCCAAATACGTCGAGCTCATTGGCAAAGAAATCCAAACAGCCTACCTCGAATCTTATTCTGAATACGGGCAAAACATCTTTGACCGCTACATCATCTATGCGGATTTTTGGATCCAAGATCAAGACTATCGCGATCCTGATACCGGTGAAATTCTTGATCGTGCCATGCTCAATCTTGAATTGGAAAAAATTGAAAAACCCGCAGGAATTTCCAACCCCAAAGATTTTCGCAATGAAGTGGTCAACTTTGTGTTACGAGCACGTGCCAATAATCACGGCAATAATCCCATTTGGAACAGTTATGAAAAGTTAAAAACCGTGATTGAGAAAAAGATGTTTACGAACACCGAAGATTTGTTACCCGTGATTTCTTTCAATGCGAAAGCATCTGAAGACGAAAAGAAAAAGCACGAGGAGTTTATTGCACGGATGGTGGAAAAGGGCTATACCCGCAAACAAGTACGTCTGTTGTGCGAATGGTATTTACGGGTTCGTAAGTCGCAATAAGAGCGAGATATTTTCACAAAGGATAGACACCATGTCGCAAATTATTGACCGCCGCCAAAATGCCGGTAAAAAAAGCATGGTTAATCGTCAGCGTTTCCTGCGCCGCTATAAAAATCAAATCAAGCAGGCGGTTTCTGATGCGATTAGTCAACGCAGCATCACCGAAATCGATCGTGGCGAACATATCAAAATTCCCGCAAAAGATACTTCGGAACCTTATTTTCATTTAGGCCAAGGCGGGCGCGTTGAGCGCATCCTCCCCGGCAACGATCAATTCATGACAGGCGATCGTGTCAAACGACCCAATGAAGGAGAAGGCGCTGGCGGAACAGGCTCGAATGCCAGCAATCAAGGTTCTGGCGAAGAAGATTTTGTGTTTGAAATCTCTCGAGAGGAGTTTCTTGAACTTTATTTTGAAGACTTAGAACTTCCCGATTTGATTCGAAAAGAATTGGCCACCACGACGGCCTTCAAAACCATTCGCGCCGGCGTCAGCACCAGCGGTGTACCTACCAACATCAATGTCCTTAAATCCATGCGCCAAGCAACAGGTCGACGCATTGCGCTGTCTTCAGGCAATAAAAACAAACTTCGTGAGGCGGAAGAAGAGCTTGCTGAGGTGCAAAAGAAAAAAAAACCGGATCCCGATGACCTTCGTCGGCTACAACAGACCATTGAACGTTTAAAGAAAAAAGTAGACTCTGTGCCGTTCATTGATACCTTTGATTTGCGTTACAATAATCGCGTCAAAGTCCCCGCCCCCTCAACCCAAGCGGTCATGTTTTGCATCATGGACGTCTCAGGCTCCATGGATGAGGCTAAAAAAGACATTGCTAAACGTTTTTTTATTCTTCTTTATCTTTTTCTCACTAAAAATTACGATAAAATCGAACTTGTCTTCATTCGACATCACACCTCGGCGAAAGAAGTCAACGAACAGGATTTTTTTTACTCACGAGAAACGGGCGGAACGGTGGTTTCTAGTGCGCTTGATCTTTTACATACGATCATTGAAACACGTTTTGCACCCAGCGCATGGAACATTTATGTGGCGCAAGCCTCGGATGGCGACAACTGGAATGCCGATTCACCTTATTGCCAACAACTGCTCCAAAATAAAATCATGCCGTTATTGCAATATTTTGCCTACGTTGAGATTATGCCGCGGCATCATCAAAGCTTGTGGGAAGTGTATCAGCACGTGCAAGAAAATTACGCGAATTTTGCGATGCAAAACATTGATCAGGTTGTTGATATTTATCCCGTGTTTCGGGAGCTATTCCAACGAAAAGTGGTCTGATCGTTGTCAATCACCGCATCACGTTCACTGTTGGGATGATGGCATTCTAATCTTGTGTAAGAGGCTGCCTTGTTGCGGATGCTCACCGCGCATCGCCTGTAAAATTTGCTGCAAAATCAGAAAGTTTTGACTAAGCTCGTAATACAATGACGCTAATTGGGGTTCATCATACAACTCACCCACCGACAAATAAGCCGCTTGCCCCAACTCGGTAAAATAACTCAAACTCACTTGTTTTTTTTGAGCGATTCCCGGAAACAATCCGCAAAAAAGCAGGCTTTTATCACCCACTTCTTGCAACAACTGCATTTTATGTCGTTGGGTGGTATGCATTGCATGGAGAAAATCAAGCGCCACCACCGAATCAAGCAATCGTGACGTATGACAAAAACGCATCAGTAAAAAAACAAGGTAACTCTCCGTGTTCTCATTTAAAATCAAGCAAGTTGACGCCTGCGCCTCATGAACCAGGGCATGCCACTGACTTGTTTCCGTAGGATGTAAAATTAATTGCTGCATACACGCCTCCCGTTTTTTAACCTCTTACGTTTAAGTTTAGCAAACAACAGCGCTGATCTAAGCTATAATTAAAATAGAAGAGAAATCTTTACAGTTTTTTGACTAATCAGCCCGTTATTTGAGCAGCAGGGCGTGATATGATTAACTTATAAGTTTCAACCAGAGAGAATATTATGCCTTTAAAGAAAAATACCGATAATAAAGAGATGACGGCTCAAGACATAATGGATGCTATAAAAAAGGCTCCAAAAGGAAACGACGACAAAGAGACTAACGACAACGTTGCAAAAGCTCTTGGTGCCGATCCCTCCAAGCCCGATGACGTGACAGCAACGATGGCGGAAGCACGCAAGAAGCTTAACGACGAGAAGGACGCACTGAAAAAAGCAACCCCACCAATACCGGATGATGATCCAAAGCTCCAAGAGTTGGATAATGCGCTTGAAGCTGTCAATAAAGTTAGCCCCGAACCCAAAAACGACAAAGAGAACCCTAAGCCAAAACGTGACCCGCTAAGAAGCACGAAGGTCCAATCTTCGCTGGCTGGCGCTTTTATGGAAGTTTTAGAAAACGGCATCGGCGAACGCATCGCTGACAAGAAGTTAGGTGAGTGGAAAAAAGGCATTCAGGAGAGCAAAGTCTATAAGGCAGTAGAGGCTTATGTAGAAAAAGGGATCGATATACTCGGCGACAAAGTAAAGGGAACGCCTATGACTCCAATTACCGATACGACTTCGCCTAAGCCTAAGCCTGAGGCTTTGGATATGGCTGCGCCTACGACGGGTTCGGCTGCGCCTACGACTACGCCGGGTTCGGATCCGGATCCGGAGGAGGATGATAATTCACATATTACATCTCTATGATTGCATTTCAAGCAACAACATAAGCTAAACGTCGGCACCTCTCGGGGTGCTGATTGAAGTTCCATTGAAAACCAATACCACTTGGGCTAATGTTCTGGCATAATAGCGCATCTTTTAGCCTATCCGTTAAACAACAAGGCCTACTCCTTATGATTGAAAACATTAGAAACATTGCCATTATCGCGCACGTCGACCATGGAAAAACCACCTTAGTGGATAAACTTCTGCAACAAACCGGCACCCTGAATGAACGAGCGCCTCAAGTTGAGCGGATCATGGATTCCAACGATCTCGAAAAAGAACGAGGTATTACCATTTTAGCTAAAAACACCTGCGTTCAATGGCATGGTCACCAAATTAATATTGTGGACACCCCGGGGCACGCGGACTTTGGCGGTGAGGTGGAGCGGATTTTATCCATGGTGGACAGCGTGTTGTTGCTCGTGGACGCCGTCGATGGCCCCATGCCGCAAACCCGTTTTGTGACTCAGAAAGCCTTTGCTCGCAACTTATGCCCCATTGTGGTCATTAATAAAATTGACCGTGTTGGCGCAAGACCTGACTGGGCTTTAAATCAAGTTTTTGATTTATTTGATAATCTTGGTGCTACGGACGAGCAGCTTGATTTTCCGGTGGTCTATACCTCCGCGCTCAACGGTTATGCGCTGATTGATTTAGACGACACGCCAACCGACATGAGCCCGTTGCTTGAAACCATTATTAACAAAGTACGTCCGCCTCAAGTGGATTTGGACGGTCCTTTTCAAATGCAAATCACGTCCTTGGATTACTCTTCGTACGTTGGCACCATTGGCATTGGACGAATTAGCCGTGGTAGCATCCAAGCCAAGTCGCCCATCAAAATCATCGATAAAGAAGGGCAAGTTCGCAGCGGTAAATTACTTCAACTTTTAGGCTTTAAAGGTTTAGAGCGCGTTGAAATTACCGAAGCCCATGCGGGTAACATCGTTGCCGTGACGGGCATGGAGCGCCTGCACATCTCCGACACGCTGTGCGACCCCAATCATGTCGAAGCCTTACCTGCGCTGGTGGTCGATGAGCCGACGATTAACATGGTTTTCCAAGTGAACGATTCGCCATTTGCAGGCCAAGAAGGCAAATACGTCACCAGCCGTAAACTGGCGGAACGTTTAGAAACCGAACTGTTGCATAATGTCGCTTTACGCGTTGAATCCACCGGCGACGCGGATAAATTCCGTGTGTCCGGCCGCGGTGAACTTCATTTAGGCATTCTGATTGAAACCATGCGCCGTGAAGGCTATGAAATGGCCATCTCCAAGCCCGAAGTGATTCTGCGTGAAGAAGAAGGGGAAATGCATGAGCCATACGAGCGCTTGACCATTGATCTTGAAGAAACGCATCAAGGCACGATCATGGAAAAATTAGGCCAGCGTCGCGGTGACTTGCAAAACATGCTGCCGGACGGCAAAGGGCGGGTTCGACTCGATTACGTCATTCCAACTCGCGGTTTGATTGGTTTTCATAATGAGTTTTTATCCAGCACGTCCGGTTCAGGCGTCATGTACCATGTGTTTGATCATTATGGTCCTGCCATTAAAGGGCGTATTGGCCAACGTAACAACGGGGTGTTAATCGCCAATTGCAACGGTATTGCTCGTGGTTTTGCCTTGTTTAATTTGCAAGAGCGCGGTCGTTTATTCATTGGTCCTCAAACAGCGTGTTACGAAGGGATGGTTGTCGGCATTCATTCTCGTGATAATGATTTGGTGGTGAATGTCACGAAAGAAAAGCAGCTTACCAACATGCGCGCGTCAGGAACGGATGAAAACATTATTTTAACACCGCCCATCAAATTAACGTTAGAGCAGGCGCTGGAGTTTATTGATGACGACGAGTTGGTTGAAGTCACGCCGGTGTCCATTCGTATTCGTAAGAAGTTTCTTAAAGAGCAAGATCGTAAACGCGTTGCACGGAGCAATGCCGACGAATAAAGGATTATTCGACCATGAAACAAAAATTTGAGCGCGTGATTCTTTATGCAAGACAACACCGAGCGAATCAAGGCGTCAACGAAACGTTGCATCGTTTAGTGCAATTTTTGGAGGCGCATGCCCTTGAAGCTTACGTTGACCGGGACACCAGCGCTCATTTTGATTTAAATCTACCGATGCTTGAGCAAGAGCACATGGGCAAACAACACGATTTAATTATCGTGGTTGGCGGTGACGGCAGTCTTCTTTCTGCCGCTCGCATGGCCATTAAGGTGGATGTTCCGGTGATTGGCATCAACCGTGGTCGATTGGGGTTCTTGACCGATATTTTACCGCAAGAAATTGATACGAAATTGCAGGATGTCATTCAAGGTCACTATCAAGAAGAGCGACGTTTTTTGTTGCACGCTCAAATTCATGATGAACATACAACATTTTTTGAAAACGACGCCTTAAATGACGTTGTGTTGAGTCGCGGTAATGAAACTCACCTCGTTGAATTTGAGATGTACATTGATCAAAAATACGTCTGCCATTACCGTTCGGATGGATTAATTATTGGCACACCCACGGGCTCAACGGCGTACGCGTTGTCCGCGGGCGGCCCCATCATGAACCCTAATCTCAAGGCCATGCTCCTTGTGCCTTTGTTTTCACACACCTTAAGTTCACGGCCGTTGGTGATCAATGACGATTCAACCATTGATTTATTGATTAGCAAGAAAAATGAAACGAACTTGATTCTTAGCTGCGATGGTCATGAGTCTCACGTTGTTAAACAAGGACAACGGGTGTCGGTTGTAAAAAATACTCAGCAACTTCGCTTGTTACATCCCCTCGATTACCATTATTATGAAACCTTACGCATTAAACTGGGTTGGCAATCAAAACACAATGCGGGGTAACTAAGTATGCTGCTGACATTGCGCATTGAAAATTTCGCTATCGTTAAACACCTTGAGATTGATTTTGCTCATGGCATGACAGCATTCACCGGTGAAACCGGTGCGGGAAAATCCATCATGATTGATGCCTTGAGTCTTTTGTTAGGAGGCCGAGCGCTGCCCGCGCTTATTCGCCAAGATGAAAACAAATGCGATCTCAGTGCCAGCTTTCAAATTGCACCCAATTCCGAGCCTTGGCATTGGTTAAAAGAAAACGATTTGGACACAGAGCAGCATGAGGTTTTGATAAGGCGAGTTTTATATGCTGAAGGTCGCTCAAAATGCACGATCAACGGACATCTTTTTCCGATACAAAAAGTCAAAGAATTAAGTGAAATGCTCGTACATATTCATGGTCAGCACGAACACCAAACGTTGTTGCACCATGGCACGCACCGTCAACAGCTGGATCTCTTTGCCAATCATGAGCCTCTCGTTAACAGCGTTGCAACGCTTCATCATGCTTGTCATCAAATTAAAGAAGAGCTCGATGCTTTAAAAAACGCCGATCAAAAAACAGCCGATCGTGTTGAACTTTTAGAGTTTCAAATTGACGAATTACGTGCGCTAGAGCTTCACAACGATGAACTTGCTGCTTTAAATGAAGAACATCAATTGTTGCATCATGCCCAAGATTATTTAAGCACGGCTCAGCAAATTAGCGCCTTATTGCATTGTGAAGATGAATCCCCGGCGATTTGCGAACAACTCCATAGCGCCCTGCATTTACTGCAGCAGATGCCAGCGGCAAACAACATCATCCAAAACACCGCGGAGCTTTTAAACAGTGCGCTCATTCAGTGTGAAGAGAGTGCCGCTGAGATTCAACATTTTGCTGAAAAAATACAACTCGATCCCCTGCGTTTGCAAGAGGTCGAGTCGAGACTTAGTTTATTGCATCAAATGGCACGAAAGTATCATGTGGAGATCAGTGAGTTACCTCGGCTTCTTGAACAGTTAAATCAAGAGTTGAGTTTGCTTAAATCCGCAGAAATTCGAATTGCATCACTTGATAAAGCCTATCAAGACACCTTAGTTCGTTACCAAGATGCCGCACTTAAACTGCGTGCTTCACGCCAAGCAGCCTCAAAGAAACTAGCTCAGGAGATTACGGCGATCATTAAAACATTGGGCATGCCCCATGGGCGTTTTGAGATAGCCATGACCGCGCTCGATAAAATACAAGCGCACGGATTAGATAAAGTCGAATATTTAGTTTGCACCAATCCGGGCATGCCGCTGGATTCATTACAAAAAGTTGCCTCGGGCGGTGAATTATCGCGCATTAGTTTGGCCATTCAAATGATTACGGCGCAACAAAGCAGCACACCCACGTTATTGTTTGATGAAGTGGACGTGGGCATCGGCGGCGCTACGGCGGCACTTGTTGGAAAATTATTACGTCATGTTGGCGAAAGACTCCAGGTGTTTTGTGTCACCCACCAACCGCAGGTCGCTTCTTGCGCTCACCATCATTTTCTCGTTGAAAAATCAAGCGATCATGAGCAAACCTATTCGCGCATCCTCCCTCTGACGAATCATGCCAAAATTGATGAAATTGCGCGGATGTTAGGCGGGCTCACCATCACACCGCAAACCCGCTCCCACGCCCAAGAACTCTTACTGCAAAGCCAGTCCGAAAGCGTCTGACAACGGGACGACTATGGCGGAGGCTGTGTTTCCGAACCCATCGTCTCTTGATGCTATAACGGGGAAGTGCTGGCTAGTTTGGAGGTGGGCTTGTTATAATTCACGGTTTGACCCAACGAGTGTTCATGAAGCTGAATCAACAACAAAAGGCAGCTGTTCAATTTATTGAAGGGCCATTGCTTGTGCTTGCCGGTGCTGGCAGCGGAAAAACACGAGTTATTACGCAAAAAATTGCGTACTTGGTTGAGCAATGCGGGTACTCCGCTGCCAGTGTTTGCGCGGTAACGTTTACTAATAAGGCGGCTCATGAAATGCGAGCACGTGTTTTATCCGTTTTATCGTCGAAAGCACGTCGAGGATTAAAAGTCGCAACGTTTCATACCTTAGGTTTATCAATCATTAAACAAGATGTCGGTCGTTGTGGATTAAAGCCGGGTTTTTCTATTTTTGACAGTGAAGATAGCTTTCAGCTTTTACGAGGATTATTACCGCCAAACAGAGCCAGTGAGCGTGAGTATGTTTTAGCGGTGCAGCAAACCATCTCGAGTTGGAAGAATGAATTATTATCACCTGAAAAGGTGTTCATGAATCCGCCGGAGACATCGCTTCTTGAAGCCGTTGATCTTTACCCTCGTTACCAGCAAGCCTTGCAAGCTTACAATGCCGTGGATTTTGACGATTTGATTCGTTTAGCGGTGTCTTTATTACGTGAACATCACGATAGTTTAGAAAAGTGGCGAAAAAAAATTCGTTATTTGTTAGTTGATGAATATCAAGATTCCAACACGTCGCAATATGATTTAGTGAAGCTCTTGGTCGGTGAACAAGGTCATTTTACCGTGGTGGGCGATGATGATCAGTCCATTTATGCATGGCGTGGTGCCAGGCCTGAAAATCTTGCGCAATTAAAGGAAGATTTTAATGCGTTAACGGTCATCAAATTAGAGCAAAATTACCGTTCCACCGGGCGAATTCTTCACGCAGCAAACCATTTAATTGCCCATAACCCGCATTTGTTCACCAAAAAGTTGTGGAGTGAGTTAGGTCATGGCGAGGCGTTAAGGGTGCTTTGTTGTCGAGATGAACAAGACGAGGCTGAGCAGGTTGTTGCGGATTTAATTAGCCATAAATTACGTACTCAAACTCATTACGGGGAATATGCTATTTTGTATCGAGGGAATCATCAATCACGGTTATTTGAAAAGGTATTGCGTGATCATAGTATTCCTTATCATATCAGTGGCGGGCAGTCGTGGTTTGCCCGTGCTGAAGTTCGGGACGTGTTTGCCTACCTTAAATTGTTATGTAATGAATCCGATGACACGGCTTTTTTGAGGGTGATTAATACCCCCAAACGCGGTATTGGTGAGGTCACGTTACAAGCGTTGGGCAATTACGCGCAAGAACGACAACAAAGCCTTTATGCCTGTTGTGACCACCTGGCATTAATTGAATACTTAGGTGATAAACCGCGTGAAATCCTGCTTGCGTTCAAACAATGGATACAAACGACCAAGCAGCGCTGTCAAAACGAGCCAGTTGTCGATGTTTTACGTGAGATGGTGATGGAAAGCGGTTATGAAGCTTATGTGTATGAGCAATGCGACACACCGACGAAAGCAGAGCGGTGCATGGAAAATGTTTGGGAGTTGGTGGAGTGGGTTGGGCGCTTATTGCGTAAAAAAGAAGGCAGCTTATTAGCGGAGGTGATTAATAAATTGATCTTGATTGATATTTTGGATCAGTCGGATGAACATCATCCAGAAACGCTGCAATTAATGACCATACATGCTTCGAAGGGACTTGAATTTCCTTACGTGTATTTAGTAGGCATGGAGGAAGAAATCTTGCCGCATCGCGTTAGTATTGAGGATGAGCAGATTGAAGAGGAGCGTCGATTGGCTTACGTTGGTATTACTCGCGCCCAAAAAGCACTTTGTTTTAGCCTCGCCAAGAAGCGTCGTCGAGCAGGTGAGTATCAAGATTGTCAGCCTAGTCGATTCTTGGACGAGCTACCGCAAGAGAGTTTGGAGTGGTTTGGGAAGGGTGCAGAGCGTAATGAAGAGCAATCCAAAAAGATAGCGAGTTTACATTTGGCCGGTTTAAAAAGCTTATTAGGGCCCTCAGCGTGAGGAGCTTGCGCCCCTCGATAGGGATTTACATTCCTGGTTTTTTTGATTCGACGACGTGCGCAGGAACAGGCGCCGCGGCGTGTTTTATGCTCTTGTATTGAGATTCAATGGCATCATAAGCCAAATGACCAGGCTCTTTTGTGTCAGAAAGTTTTGAATTTTTGGCAATGATATTTAAATCATCTTTCGTTAAGAAAACAAGATTTCTATCTCGTCCCTGCGGCGTTTTCATATAACCATCGCCTAAGGTATGGCTATGAATGCCGTGTTTCTCATACAATTCTTTGACGAATTTTTGAGCTTCTGCAGTCGTTTTAAACGTCACTTTCATGGCGGATTCATCATGAGCTTGACCATTCGCAGCTTGAGAGCCATGCCGATTGTTATCGACCATGCTGATTTCAGCGTTGACGCGAAGATCTTGCATCACATTTTTTACGGAGCCCTCAGCGACGATTTTAGCGGCAGTGACCTGGTTCTGGGAGCTGTTGATTAGATAGTGGTCTAATAACTTTTTAGGAAGTTCATTATCGTTAAATATGCGATTTTTCAGTTCATCGACCGTCAAGGGGATGGGTTTGTCGGTTTGATCATGTCCCTTAAAGACGCTTATTGGCGGGGCAATGTGTGCCTGATGGGTTTGCTTTGGTGGCATTGAACTCACGGGCGCGCTGGACGAGCTTTTCGCTGCGGGTGATGCTAAATCGTGCCCAGTCGATTGAATTGCTGCGAACGGTTTCGGGTTTGTTGTAACTTTTGGCGCGATTACTGTTGTTACAGGGGTCATTGTTGTTGCGGATAGCGCAGTTGATTTGACAGTGCCTACGGGGGGTGGTGTTTGTTCAAATTGCCTTGGCTCTAATTGGCCATGTGCTAAAGACTTGTCATGTTGCTGTCGAAGTTGCGAATACTGACTCTTGGGGTCGGTGATGGCGGGAGTTTCTCCTTTTTTCTTTAGGCCTTCATTGCCAAGTTCTAAGACTAAGATCCCCAGTCGGTTTGCACCAAAGCCCTCGCGGCCAGAGGCCCAACTTTCATCACGTTTGCTTACTTCAACAGGAATAATACCTTCGCGAGCACAACCCTCGGCAATGTCATTTAAGGCGGGATGCTGTGCAAGTTTTAATTTTAAGACTGTGCGCATAAATGTGGTGGTGTAGGGTTCGTTTGTGGCTGGATTAATCCCTGCGTTGGGCTTATGTGTAGGATGATAGTCGGCGTCACAGCGTTTATCAAATTCTTGTTTATTGGCGCCAAGAGAGGGATTACGTTGAATTAGCGTATTAACAATGTTTGTATAGTCGTCAGGATGAAATTCTTCATTGGACTTACTTTTGGTCTTTATGATTGTATTTAAGACCGTCGTTAATTCCGCTTGCTTCGGGTCATTAGCAGGTAGCTTTGATTTTAAATGCAGTATTTTTTGAGCATGAAAAGCGTGCTCAGAAGACGGCCATTCAAACGTATGGTCTTTGCCATCCACCGAGACTGTTTGAGTCACAGGGTATTTGTTGGTGGTATTTGCAAAAGGACCATAGGGGCCTTTGTTGCTATCTTTGAAGGGAGCGATTTTAAAACTTCCCACTTGAATGAAGGGTTGTGGCATGTTAATTCTCCCGAAATTTAACTATGATCGACTTAATTGTAGCACAATAGATTTCAAAAAAAAGGATTAATGGATGAAAAATAAAACAGTTTACTTAAAAGATTACCATGAACCGGCGTTTGCTGTGACCAGCATTGCGTTGCAATTTGATTTATTTGACGACCATGCTTTAGTGACCAATGATATGATGCTTCAACGTCAGCATCCTGGGGCCTTGCTTTTGAATGGCGATGATTTGGAGTTGGTGAGTATCGCCATGAACACGCAACCACTTGATGCCAGTGAGTATCGTTTGCTGGACGGTGATTTAATTCTTGATGATTGTCTTGCTGAATTATCGCTGCGTATCGTGACTCGTATTCGACCGCAGGACAACACGCAACTATCCGGTTTGTATCGCTCCAGAGCACTTTTTTGCACGCAATGCGAGTCGGAAGGGTTTCGCCGGATCACGTTTTTTCCTGACAGGCCCGATGTCTTGTCGGTTTATACGACCCGGATTACGGCTGACAAAGTTAATTATCCCGTGTTGTTATCCAACGGGAATTTGGTGGCTAAAGGTGATACTGATGATGGTCGTCATTGGGTGGTGTGGGAAGATCCTTTTAAGAAACCATCGTATTTGTTTGCGTTAGTGGCCGGTCAATTGGTTTGTGTTGATGATGAGTTCATTACGGCGTCAGGCCGCAAGGTGGCGTTGCGTATTTTTGTTGAGCCTGGCAACGAGGATAAGTGCGCGCATGCCATGATTTCCCTTAAAAAATCGATGCGTTGGGATGAAGAAGAATATGGCCGTGAATACGATTTAGATGTTTTTATGATTGTGGCGGTGAGCGATTTTAATATGGGGGCGATGGAAAATAAGGGTCTCAATATTTTTAATGAAAAATGCGTTTTAGCGCGCGCGGATCTTGCGACCGACGACGATTACGCCAACATTGAAGGCATTGTTGCGCACGAGTACTTTCATAATTGGACCGGCAATCGGGTGACTTGCCGTGATTGGTTTCAATTAAGTTTAAAAGAAGGGCTTACTGTTTTTCGTGATCAAGAATTTTCGTGCGATATGAATTCACGTGATGTGAATCGAATCACCGACGTGAAGGCCTTGCTTGTGACGCAATTTCCTGAAGATGCAGGAAGTATGGCGCATCCGGTGCGTCCTGACTCCTATCAGGAAATCAGTAATTTTTACACGGCGACGGTCTATAACAAAGGCGCTGAAGTGATTCGCATGCAGCAGGCCCTGTTAGGCAAGGAAGGTTTTCGGCGTGGCATGGATCTTTATTTTGAACGTCATGATGGCCAGGCGGTGACCATTGATGATTTTGTGGCGGCGATGGAGTCGGCCAACGACCGTGATTTAACGCAATTTAAGCGGTGGTACAGTCAAGCAGGAACGCCAACAGTTGAGGTGCACAGCGAGTTTAAGGGCGAGACACTCAAGCTCAAGCTCACGCAAACATGCCCACCGACGCCAGAATGCCAAAAGAAACAAGCGTTTCATATTCCTATTCGTGTGGCGTTGTTTAATTCGCAAGGAAAGAAGCTTGCCGGTTATCCCGAGTTGCTTGAATTGCAAAACATGGAACAGACCTTTATTTTTAACGGATTATCCGAAAAACCTTACGTGTCGTTATTACGTGATTTTTCAGCACCCATTAAATTAAAGCGTCCGTTTGTAGAAGCCGATTTATTGGCGTTGCTTCGTTATGAAACGAATGGTTATGCGAAGTGGGATGCGGCACGCCAGTTAGTGTTGACTTGTTTACATGGTTTGTTATTAACGCCACGAGAGGAATGGACGGTTTCACCGCCATTGCTGGATACCTTAAAGCACCTTTTGACGGACGAGTCGCTTGATCCAGCCCTGCGTGCGGAGCTTCTGGCTGCGCCGAGTTTTGAGGAAGTGGTGAGTGATTTAGCTTTGGTTGACGTGGATGCGGTGGAGGCCGCGCGTGATTATTACCGATTTGAATTAGGTCAAGCGCTGTTAGAGCCTGCGAGATTAATTTATGACGGCTTGTGGTCTTCTGAAACATCAACGTTGGATGGGCCGGCGTTTGGGCGTCGTAAACTGCGTAATGTTTGCTTGTGGCTGATGATGAAAGCTTGCGAGCAAGATGCGCTGCCCACGTGTTTGCGCCAATTTGCGCAGGCTAAAACCATGACGGATCAGGTGGCGAGCTTTAGTTTATTAAGTGATGTTGATAATTTAAAAATTCGTGAGGACGCTTATGATGCGTTTTATACGCAATGGGCTGGTGAAGATTTGGTGCTTGATAAATGGCTTTCGGTGCAGGCGTCAAGTCATGTGCCAGGAACTTTAGCGAGGGTGAAACGTTTATTAAATCACCCGGCGTTCACGCATAAAAATCCCAATAAAGTCCGGGGGTTGATAGGTGCTTTTGTGATGCATAACCCGCGACAGTTTCATGCCCTTGATGGTCGTGGTTATGATTTTTTGGTGGAGCAATTAATAATTCTTGACCGCATTAATCCATCGATTGCGGCAAGGCTTGCCATGCCCTTTAGTCGTTGGCAGCGGTTTGATTTACCAAGGCAACACCTCATGAAAAAAGCGTTGGCATCGCTCGCTGAGCTTGATTTGTCGCGTGATTTGCGTGAAGTGGTGACCAAAAGCTTGGAAAGCTGTTAAGTGATCGCGCAATTTGCGGTCATGGGCAATCCGATTTCACACAGTTTGTCGCCGGTGATTCATCGTTATTTTGCCGAGCAAACGGGGCTTGCGTTGACGTATGAACAAATCCTCGTGCCGGAGGGTGAATTTCTTGCGTACGTCGATTCTTTTTTTGCCCAAGGTGGGCGCGGATTGAATATCACTTTGCCGTTTAAACAGCAGGCGTATGCGCAGGCCTCGGTGAGAACACGGCGTTGTGAGCAGGCCGGTGCGGCGAATACCTTGTGGATGCGGGATCAGCACATGCACGCGGATAACACCGACGGCGTTGGTTTGCTGCGTGATTTGGTGCGACACATTGATTTAGTGAATCAGCGTGTTTTGGTTTTGGGGGCGGGCGGTGCGGCGCGTGGAATCATCGCACCTTTGCTGGCCGCATCCATTGCTTCTTTAACGGTTTTGAATCGCACGGTTCAAAAAGCGTACGCCTTACAGCGTGAGTTTCCTGAGATAGTTTGTGTTGAGTCGCTTGCCCAAGAGGAAGCGTTTGATGTGATCATTAATGCGACGTCAGCGGGCATGTGTCGTGATGAAACGTCATGGTCATGGGATTTGGGTTGTACGCTGTCGGCGGTATGTTGTTATGATTTGTCGTATGCTCTAAACCGTCCCACGCCGTTTGTTCGATGGAGCCAAGCCCAAGGTGCTCGTGCGGTGGATGGTTTGGGCATGTTAGTGGAGCAGGCGGCCGAAGCGTTTTTTATTTGGCATGGTGTACGACCTAAGACCTTGCCGCTGTTGGACTTGCTGCGCACGTGACATGTCAACAGCCCTAGCTTTCCTGCCCATGAACCAATAACACCGGAGTTGTTGCGATCCGGATAATATTTTCTGTCACGCTTCCTAAAAAGAATCGACTAAATCCGCGGCGACCATGAGTTCCGAGCACGAGCAAATCGGCAGGCCACTCTTTAGCTTCTTCAATGATGGCTTCAGCAATGCGTCCTTGGAATGGGAGTAACTCAACAAGACGTTGGTCAATATGGAGTAAAGTTTTCTCACTTAAGAGGTGCTCAGCGTGATCTAAGAGGGCTTGTCCTTTTTTTTCACAATCGGCAATGACGGAAAGATAATCAAAGCCAGGACCTCCTTGATAAATTAAACTGGCATCAATCACATGAACAAGCCGTAAGTTGGCTTTTTGATTTTTGGTGAAAAGGATTATTTCTTGCAAGGCTAGTTTAGAGACATCGCTGTCATCAAGCGCGAGTAAAATATTCTTGTAATGCATGGTGATCTCCTTGTTTCGTTGGTATTACAAAACAAACTGATTTTTTCCTTGACCTTTAGCCAGGTACATTTTTTTATCGGCTTGCAGCAGGAGCTCCTGACTTGTTTTGCCGTGTTGAGGATAGACAGCAACTCCAATGCTGATTTTGATGTCGATGGACAATTTATTGACGATTAAAGGTTGCTTGAACGCGTCTAGATATCGGGTTGTCATCGCGAAAAGTTCATCGGTGTTTTTAATGTCCTCTAACAGAACACCAAACTCGTCGCCGCCTAAGCGTGCTGATAAATCAACTGTGCGTGCCGTGATGGCTAATCGATGTGTAAACTCACATAAAACCGCATCACCTATCGTATGTCCCCAGGTATCATTGACGATCTTAAAATCATCGATATCGATAAACATCACGGCCAGAATCGCTTTATTTCGTTTGGCACGTTCAATTGCGTGAGTGAGTGCAAAAATGAACGCGGGCCGATTCGGGATTTGGGTGAGGTAGTCGTGATGAGCCAATTTCTCCATGCTGATGATTGCTTCTTGATAGGGTGTAATATCCGTAATCGTACCAATGATTCGGATAAGTTGACCCTGTTTATTAGGAATGCCTTTTGTGCGGTCTAAGATCCATCGTAGGCTGCCATTTTTGTGTTGCATCCGGTAAGTATTAATCATCGGTTCTGTTTTGTTTTCTAAAAGATACATCTTCATTTTGTGGATGATTAAGGGATGATCCTCGGGATAAATCAGTTGTTCATAACTTTCTTGTTGATTAGGGAGTTCATAATCTTTGTACCCTAGTGTTTTTTTGATCAAAGGACTTAAATAAAACTCTTTTTTCAGTAGATCAGAAAACCACCAGCCATCGGTAATATGATCTAATTTTAAATTTAAATGTTCAGCATCAATAATTTTTTCGTCTAACCAATATTGATCGGTCATGTCCCAACATATGCCGGTGATATGATGGAGTCCAGTTAATTTATTGTGATGTGGATTTGCCGAGCAAGACAGGTAGCGGATGGAATCATCGGTCCGAATGATTCGAAATTTGAGTTCGAAATCGTACTGCTTGTTGACGGTGTCACTGAACGCGGTTTCAAATTTTTTTCTATCATCTGGGTGAATGAGTTGAGTAAAATCCGTGAGCACACTGAGCTTGGACTTCATGGTTAAGCCTAATATAGTTTGCAAGGTTTTATCGTAGGTGAACTTGGATTCGTCAATATTATAATGCCAAATGCCAATGAGTCCTGTTTTAAGTGCTAAGGACAAGTTTTTTTCAAGCTCGGTTTTTTCTTCTTGCAATCGTTTTGTTGTATTAATATCGGTGAGTGAAATGACCACGCCGGAGATAGCTTGATTATAATTAGAATGGTAGGGATTTATTTTCAAAAAATACCAATAATTGTCATTCGTGGATACCTCCGACTCATAAGCGGCGTTGGTTTTAATAACGTTCGCGACGGTTGCCATCAGTTGCTTCAATTTTAAATTATGTTTGAAGTTTTTTAGAGGGCGCCCGACGTCATGGTTCATCAGATTAAATATTTTTTCTGCAGCAGGTGTAAATAAACGAATTTCCAACGCGCTATTGAGAATAATCGTGCATATGTCGGCGCTAGAAATTAAATTATCAAGGTCCGTTTTTGATTGGACCACTTCCTCTATTTTGGCAGAGCGCTCCATATTAACCGAGTACAATTCTTGATTGACAGATTGTAGCTCTTCATTGGCAGATTGCAGTTCTTCATTCGCTGCCATTAATTCTTCATTGGTGGATTGCATTTCTTCATTCATGCTATCCATGTTTTCAAGCGTTGATTGTAATGAAAGTCTAGTTTCAGCCAGTTCAGATTCTAAATATAAGATAATATCTTCATCGTGTTTGCTTGTTTTATGGAGCGCGCTGATGGGTTGTTTTTTATTTTTTAAAGGCGTCGTTGGCTCTAAGCGGATCCAATAATAGCTTACGCCATGCACGCGATTGTGGATTGGATGAACGGTCATGGTGATAGCGATTAGTTTGCCATCCGCTTGATGGACGTTGATCTTATCGTGTTTCACGGGCAATAACGTTTCTTTAGCTTGATGAAGCGCGGTAATGAGACTGCCTTTTAAGTCATCATGAATAATTTTGGGTAAGATCAAGACCGGCACGCCTTCAGGGAGCGTCAGCAGTTCACGAGCTTGACCAATACTATGTAAAATGACCCATGACGCATCAAGAATAAATCCAGAAGACACCACATCCGCCAAAATGGCATCGTAAGCATATTGGGGCAAAAGGTCTGATGCTTGCGCAGAAAAAGCGATTTCTTTGGCGGGGGGGGTGATCGTTCTTAGGGCGTTGAGTGGTGATGATATCAGTTTAGGAAAATTACTTCGGTGTATTTTTTTAAATAGTTTCCATGTTGAATTAGTTATCGTAAGGTCCGGTTGTAAGATTGGGACCCCTTCACTCGGACCTAGCCATAAAAAACCATCTAAATTGAGACTAAATCTCAGCACATCAAGAAGATGTTGTTGTTCTTCTGTTTTGATATAAATTA
>JAOAUB010000105.1 GCA_030157805.1 Legionellaceae bacterium | reverse complement strand
ATCCTTCGCGCAAAAAAACGCGCTCAGGATGACGTAGCTGGGGAGTTACAAAAAATTTATAGAGGACCTGGGTCCCGTCATCTTTTCTTCCAATAAAACCGCCGAGTTGTGCGATTGTTTTCAAAGTATCTTTCAGCGTCGGCACTTCACTTAGCGGCGATTTTTCATAGAGCATAACATATGCCGTTTGCCATTCTATCGGCTCAAATATACACTCACTGCTTAATGTTGGAGAAGCACGTCCTAACATGGTCATGAATAAAATGTGCCAAGCGACAATAAGGTACAGCGCGAGACAAGAGTCAAATCACTGGTTATCAATTAATTGCAATTTTTCGATATTGCATCCACTTTTCAATATTTTAAAAAAAATCTCAATCTGCCAGAGACATAAGTACCATTGAATCAGCGGTGGATTTGTCTCTGAGGCAATGATTGTTGTTATTTTAAATAGCTCTATTTCTTTAATTCATACTTATGGGTAATGAGATGGCCGCGGTACGTAGGTGGTGGAGATGAATTGTAAACACGCTCTAATTAAATTTTAGACCAAAAATCGACCAAAGTCGCGTTCTTGCATGACTGTGTTAACACCAAGATTCAATAGATGACATTCTTTTTCATTATATTTACAAGCCAAAAAACCAACCATCTCACCTTGCGTCAAGACATCATCAAAAACTTCAAGAATTCGACAATCAAACCCTGCTAAAATACAGCTGTAAAAAACATGCAAACCCCATGGCGCGATATGAGCGTTAGACTCGATTGCAAACACCTTATCAACATCCTCAAGCGCCATGAGTCTGATTTTAAACATGGTTGTGCTCAGTTATTTTTTATTTTTCTTCGGTAAATACAAATCAGTAATAGTTCCTTCCATGATTTCAGCGGATTGCATCAGCGTTTCTGAAAGTGTAGGGTGAGGGTGAATGGTCAATGATAAATCTTCAACATCACACTCCATTTCTATTGCCAAGGTGGCTTCAGCAATAAGCTCACCGGCATTAACCCCGACAATACCCGCGCCAAGAACTCGGTGTGATTTCGCACAAAACAAGAATTTCGTCATACCCTCTCCGCGTCCCATGCTCAAGGCTCGACCACTGGCAGCCCATGGAAATACCGCCTTTTCATAATCAACGCCTTGCTCTTTAGCTTCACGTTCGGTAAGCCCTGTCCACGCAAGCTCCGGATCGGTATAAGCAACACTTGGGATCGCTTTCGGTTCAAAATAATGTTTTAATCCAGAAATCACCTCAGCGGCTACACGTCCTTCTGGAATAGCTTTATGAGCTAACATGGGTTGCCCTACAACATCCCCTATTGCGAAAATATGAGAGACATTCGTGCGCATCTGCTTATCAACAGCAATAAATCCACGCTCATCAACGTTGACGCCTGCCTTTTGCGCCTCAATGGTTTTTCCATTGGGTCGACGTCCGACAGCAACAAGAACCTGCTGAAAACACAGGGGTTTATCCGTTGCGTGCTGCCCTTCCATCGTCACGAAAATACCTTCTTTTTTCGCCGCAACAGCCGTCACTTTAGTTTTTAACAAGAAAGTAATGCCCTTTTTTGCCATTCGCTTATGTAAAACGGTCACAAGATCAGCGTCCGCACCAGGTATGAGCTGATCTAAGAACTCCACTACCGTGACCTTCACACCAAGAGCTGCGTACACCGTCGCCATTTCCAGGCCAATAATTCCCCCGCCGAGAACAAGTAAATCACCCTTAATATCAGCTAACTCAAGTGCTCCCGTTGAGGTGAAAATGCGCGGATCTTCAGGAATAAAAGGCAATTGTATGGCTTCACTACCTACTGCGATGATCGCTTTTTCAAAATCAATGACTGTTGATTGTCCTGGTTGTTCAACTGTGATTTGATGCGTGCCACTAAAACGGCCAACACCATGAACGATCTCCACACTGCGTTGTTTCGCTAAAGCTTTAAGTCCGCCAATCAACTTACCCACAACGGAGTTTTTCCAAGCTACTAATTTTTTTTGTTCAAACTTTGGTTGACCAAAGCTCACCCCTAAATCATCCATTTCATGAACTTCATCGGCGACTTTAGCGATATGCAACAAAGCTTTGGATGGAATACAACCCACATTTAAACAAACACCACCTAAATTTTCATATCGCTCAACTAAGACAACCTTCATGCCTAAGTCAGCGGCACGAAAAGCCGCGGTGTATCCACCAGGCCCACTGCCTAGAACAACAAGTTGTGTTTTCATATTGACGCTCATAACATTCCTCTTCAAAACGTTTACAATAATACGAGTCGAATATCTTTCAATAACTCGGCAATTAATCGTGTGAACCGTGCTGCTTCCGCCCCGTCAATGACACGATGATCATAAGATAATGATAACGGCAACATCAAACGTGGCTTAAATTCCCCTTGCTCATAAACTGGTTTAATCGCAGACCGTGAAAGTCCAAGGATAGCAACTTCAGGTGCGTTAACAATCGGAGTAAAGGCCGTTCCTCCAATACCACCAAGACTTGATATAGTGAAACTCCCCCCCATCATGTCTCCAGGTAATAATGATTTTTCACGTGCTTTTTGACTTAATTTCGCCATTTCAATGGCAATCTCTGAGACCGACAATTGGTCCACTTGTTTAATAACTGGCACAACCAAACCGTTTGGAGTCTCAACCGCAATACCAAGGTTGTAATATTGCTTGTAAATCAAGTTTTGACCCGAAGGATCAAGCGATGCATTGAACTGTGGAAACTGAATTAAGGCCTTAGAAACAACTTTAGTCACAAAAGCCAATAAGGTTAGCTTGTAGCCTGCTTTAGCCGCCAATTCCGACTCATGCTTTCTAAATGCCTCTAAGTCAGTAATATCAGCCTCTTCAAACTGCGTGACATGAGGGACCGTAATCCATGAACGATGTAAGTTAATCGCCGTTAATCGTTTGATTTTATTCAATGGTTTGCTGTCAATAGGTCCAAACTGACTAAAATCAACCGTCGGCATGTCAGGTAAAGCAAAACCTTGAGAGGAGGATCGTTCACTCAATGATTCTTTCACATACAGCTGTAAATCTTCTTTAGATATTCTATTTTTTCGACCACGCCCCGAAACCCGAGCTAAATCAACACCCAACTCACGAGCCATACGTCGTACAGAGGGTCCTGCCGCAATTCCGGTTGTGGTTGTTTGTTTTACTTCTGATTTCTTTACCTCGGGCAAGCTCGCGGTGTCTTCTCGAGCTGGAATCTCTTTTTCAGTCACAAACACCGATTCCGTTGATTTAACCGGATTTGATAATTTTTCATCAGCTTGCTTTAAGGTGGTTTCCTCCTCAGAAGCCTCTACTGCCAACGTTAATATAGCATCGCCTTGTGAGACTTTATCACCAATTTTTAAAAAAATATCAATGACTTTACCGCCCTCAGGCGCAGGTATCTCCATACTTGCTTTATCTGACTCCAAAGTAAGCAATGGACTGTCTTTGGTGATCTCATTACCTGGCTTCACCAAAATTTCAATGACATCAACGTGAGACGCACCCCCAATGTCGGGTACTTTAATTACAATTTCATTAGCCATTGTTATCCTCTAAAAACATTAGTTTATACATGCTCGCAACGGGATTTAGCCTTCATTAAAAGCTAACCCCGGTGATCATCTCCCGCTTAACAACGCCACGGTTCTAATTTCTCAGGATCAATTGCATAGCGTTTCATTGCTTCAATAACGACCGATTTTTTAAGACAACCCTGCTGTACCAACGAGTTCAATGCCGCTAAAACAATAAACTTCGCATCAACCTCAAAGAAGTGACGTAATTGAGCGCGAGTATCACTTCGACCAAAGCCATCCGTACCCAACGTTACAAAAGGAGTGTTCGTTGTATTAATAAACGGGCGAATTTGCTCTGCGTAAAGACGCATGTAATCCGTTGCTGCAATGATGGGCCCTTTTCGTCCTTCAAGCTGACTCATCACATAAGCTTTTTGAGGTTTCGTATCAGGATGCATGCGATTGTAACGTTCAACCGCTAAGCCATCTCGATGTAACTCATTAAAACTGGTGACACTCCAAACATCACTGCTGATCTCAAAATCATTTTTCAACCATTCGGCAGCCTTAATCACCTCACGCAAAATAGTGCCGCAACCCATCAATTGAACGTGATTTTTTTCCTGTTTTTTTGTTTCGCGAAGCAGGTACATTCCCTTAATAATACCTTCTTCGACGCCTTCTGGCATTTGAGGATGAGTATAATTTTCATTCATCACGGTAATATAGAAAAATACATTGTCCTGATCTGCCACCATTCGCTGCAAACCATGTTGAATAATCACAGCAAGTTCATAACTGTAAGTGGGGTCATAGGTGACACAATTAGGTATTGTTGACGCGAGAATATGACTATGCCCATCTTGATGTTGCAACCCTTCACCAGCCAACGTCGTGCGTCCTGCTGTGCCTCCAAGCAAAAAGCCGCGCGCTTGCATATCCCCAGCAGCCCAAGCTAAATCACCTATTCGTTGAAAGCCAAACATCGAGTAATAGATATAAAAAGGGATCATGGGTAAATCATTACTGCTATAAGAAGTAGCTGCTGCCATCCAGGAGCAAAAGGCACCCGCCTCATTAAGCCCTTCCTCAAGAATTTGCCCATCCTGAGCTTCTCGGTAATACATAATTTGCCCCTGATCAACCGGGGTATATAGCTGTCCAACGGGCGAGTAAATACCAATTTGTCGAAACAGACCCTCCATACCGAAAGTACGACATTCGTCAGGAACAATAGGTACAATCCTGCTTCCTAACTCTTTATCTTTAAGTAATATCGAAAGAATTCGAACAAATGCCATGGTCGTTGATATTTCTCGATCACCTGTATCAGCAGTTACTGCTTGAAATGCTGCAAGCGCAGGAACCGGTAGAGATTTGGTTTGAGTTAATCGTACAGGTATTGATCCACCCAAGGCTTCTCGTTGCTTGCGCAAAAACTTTATTTCGGGGCTATCGTCGGCAGGGCGATAAAAAGGAATTTCAACGATCTTGTCATCCCCGACAGGAATACTAAATCGATCTCGAAATGCCCGTAGCTGCTCGATCGTCATTTTTTTCTGTTGATGGGTAATATTTTGTCCTTCACCTGCGGCGCCCATACCATAACCTTTAATGGTTTTTGCCAAAATAACAACCGGCCTGCCCTGTTGTGCGACAGCCTCAGCATACGCTGCAAATACTTTCTGCGGATCATGGCCGCCACGATTTAAGCGCCAGATCT
Organism: Legionellaceae bacterium; assembly: GCA_030157805.1. Taxonomy (GTDB): domain Bacteria; phylum Pseudomonadota; class Gammaproteobacteria; order Legionellales; family Legionellaceae; genus JAOAUB01. The sequence goes on along the minus strand of JAOAUB010000105.1, from coordinate 14,734 downwards.
CATCATCTGACATGGACTCAACTAATTTTTTTAACTCCGGATATTGCCCAAAAAAATGTTCGCGCACGTAGGCGCCATCATTTGCTTTATATGCTTGGTATTCACCGTCAACGCACTCTTCCATACGCTTCTGCAAAAGACCAGTTTTATCTTGAGCCAATAAATTATCCCAACGCCCACCCCAAACTACTTTAATGACATGCCAACCTGCACCACGAAATAATCCTTCCATTTCTTGGATTATTTTGCCATTGCCACGCACAGGTCCATCCAGACGTTGAAGATTACAATTAACGACAAAAATAAGATTATCTAATTTTTCACGAGCAGCAATGGATAAAGCACCGACCGACTCAGGTTCGTCCATCTCACCATCGCCAAGAAATGCCCACACTTTACGTCCTGTTGATTTAATTAAAGAACGATGCTCTAAATATTTAAGAAATCGAGCTTGATAAATCGCTTGTATAGGCCCCAACCCCATAGAAACGGTGGGAAACTGCCAAAAATTCTCCATTAACCAAGGATGAGGGTAGGAAGACAAACCTTCTTTTTCGACTTCCTGACGAAAATTTCCTAATTGTTGCTCACTAAGTCGACCCTCAAGAAAAGCCCTTGCATAAATACCAGGCGATGAATGCCCTTGAAAATAAATTAAATCATGACCATTGGGGTGCTGAGGGCCTTTGAAAAAATAATTAAAAGCCACTTCATACAACGTTGAGGCCGATGCGTAAGAAGCAATATGGCCGCCTAATTCCGGTGCGTATTTTCCTGCCCGTAAAACCATAGCCACCGCATTCCAACGAATCAGAGCCGAAATACGTTTAGCCATGCCCTCATCAGGAGGTAATAATTTTTCATCATAAGTGTTGATGGTATTGCGATAGGGAGTATTAATTAGAGCGCCCAAATACACGCCTTCCTTATTTGCCTTCGCTATTAATGCTTCTAAAAGAAACCGAGCACGTTCATTACCATCGCTCACAATCACCGATTGCAAAGCTTCCAGCCATTCATCTGTTTCAATGGGGTCAAGATCGGGAATATTTGATTTTTCTATTGGCATGATGATCCTCGTCAATTACCGACTAAGCGGGGGTTCGAGTAATTGCTTATGAATAAATCCGTTGCAAGACTGCCCACAGATTTGGTAATCAAAAGAACAATTACAGGTTGTTTTGGCGCATTGTAATGGATCGTGGTAAGAATTCAACTGACGTGTAATCAATCCACCCTTAATACGCTGCTCTTGGATATAGCGGTAATAACTCGTTGATGTTGTTGTCGCCGAATAAGCATGGCATTGTATCTCATTATTGCGACAGGTTTTTTGACAGTTCTCATAATGATGTTGACAAACGGTATTGCACTGAGAGACCTTGTTTATCGAGTGCTGTGCACAAGAAATTAACATAAGCACCGACAACAATGTCGTTGAAAGCTTAAACTGTTGAACGAATTGGTTTCGTGCAAACAATTCGCTACAATGAGCAATAACTTGCCTGTAAATCATCGAGTTATCGCCGTCATAGTTAAGTTGCTCCGTGTTACAACCATGAAACAAGAGTAAAAATTGCTATAAAAACCAAACTGAAAACCAGGGCATATTCAACGAGACCTTGTGCTGCAGGTAAAGACAATGGCTCATCAGTTTGAGTCCGAACTGCAAGTAAACCAACCTCTGTCAACAAGTTAGTATTTTCAGACGGGGCAAGTAATTTTTTTTGTAACAAACATTTAAATCCCTGCTGAAAATTACCAACAAGTAAATAAAAAATAGCCGTTAAACGCGCTGGTATCCAATCAAGAAGGGCTGTAACCCATTTAGCCTTGGCAGCTAATTTAGATTGTTGTTGACACAATGAAACTAACCTATAAGTAAGTACAGCAAGAGGACCCAGCGTAATATACCAAAAAATAACCCCAAACAATTGATTATTCACGACAGCGAAATAATTTCCAATATCTGAAGATTGATGAGCATTTTTTCTTTGAGGTGTTGATAAAGGATAAAAAGCGTTATCAGGGCCTAGACAATAATAAAAAACAACGACCTGTATTAGAAACCCAATAAAACCAAATAAATACGAATTCAATAACCCCATCGCCAAGGCTATAATACCAATCCACGGAAGAATAGCCATCAACAAAAGAACCCATGGACTCTGAAAGAAGGCTATTTTTGGAAATAGCGCAATCAGCTTATCGCAATAATTACCAAACCAACTGAAACGATTGAGAGAAACTTTATGAATAAGATAACGCTCGCTTAATAAACACAACACAATCACTAATAATTTCATGTTTAATCCTTACGCATGTTTTCCGTTAAAGCAATTGGTGTTGGATACCTCAACACCACCAAATAGGATGAAACTATAAATGTTAGAATAGTTGTTGCTTGAATCAAATTTGCACCCACCTCTGATAAAAGTTTAGTTCGTGATGCCAAAGTTGCAACTAATAGAGAAAACTCGCTTGCTTGACCTAAACGTAAACCAACCTCTCTAGCGACTGCACTTTTTTCGCCTGAGCGAATCAATAAGATACGAAATAAAAACGGTTTTATCGCCAACATAAGAAAAGCTAAAATTAACGCGGGAATCATAACCTGTGCGGCATAACCAAAATTAAATGTGGCGCCTATCGAAAAGAAAAACATCACAAGAAAAAAATCACGTAAAGGTTTTAAGCTTTCTGCAATATATAAAGAGATTGGGCTTGATGCAAGAACAACCCCCGCCAAAAAAGCACCCACATCCTCAGAAAGCCCTAGGCGTTCAGAAATAAACGAAAGCGTTAAACACCATGCAATGGCAAGTAAAAAAACATATTCTTGTGTACGATCAAACCTTGCCAATAAAGGAACCAAAACATAGCGTTCAACACCAAAAGCAAGCAATGTTAATGCTGGTAATGCTACCAACACGAGTAATAAATCATCCCAGGAAAACCCAACACCATCTTGAGAGGAGTTAATTATAATAAGAACAATGATGGCGATAACATCTTGCATCAATAAAACACTGATCATCACTTCACCGGTATGCTGATGATGCAAGATTGTTGTAGGCAAAAGTTTTAACCCAATAATGGTGCTTGAAAACATCATCGCAGCACCCAAAACCCATGATTCCGTATTGCTTAATCCAAACCAACGCCCAACAAAATAGGCGACGACAGCAAATAAAACCGAACTAATGACCGCGATGACAGTCACTTTACCTAGCATATGGACTAAATTTTGCGGTTGTAAATGTAGGCCTAATAAAAACAGCAAAAACACAATACCAATGTCACCGACTTGCTGCACCGTAGTCAAATTTGAAACTAATTTCAATCCCCACGGACCAAAGACTGCGCCAAGTAAAATATAGGCAACAAGAAGGGACTGCTTGGTATATAACACCAAAGTCGAAAATACCGCTGCCCCAGCAAAAATCAAAAAAATGGTGTAAAAAACAGTGCCGTCGTGCATGAGATTTACGCTCTAACTAGTATTGAAAATTTTATACTTCTCGAATAATTAAGAATATAGCATAGACTGCACAAGGTCACAATTTTAGGTGAATAAGGAGGACCATTATCATTTAAATTCTGAACAGAAAAACGGTTCTTTTTGCTCACACTCTTCATGTTTTTAAACTAAAATAGTTCGACCCCCCCCCGATCGTTATTAAACACTCATTCTAAATAGTTACTAAAGAAAGCAGGGATCCGCTGCTCTAACCAATAATTCGGTTGACCTGGAATTTTACCGCCAATAAAACCAACATGGCCTCCCCGCTCACTTAACTCAAGCGTCACATCAGCGGAAATTTCTTGCGCGTTCGGCACATTTTCAGGATACATAAACGGATCATCTAATGCATGAATAATTAGAGTTGGGGTTGCAATACCACCTAAATATTGCCTTGAGCTCGACTGCTGATAATATTCATCCACACTTTGAAAACCATGCAGTGGTGCTGTCAATAATTGATCAAATTCCCGCAATGTTTTTAATGACAATAAGGTTTTCTCAGAAAGAGGAATTTGAGTATTGACTATCACAAGTTTTTTCATAAAAACGTCGCGCAAACTACGTAACAAACTCGCCTGATATAAGCGCGAAAAACCTTGATTAATACGCTTATCGACGGAATGCAATTGAAAAGGAACTGAAACAGCAGCCGCCGTATGAATCAAGGACTGAGACCCCGTTTCCCCTAACCACTTCAAAAGAATATTGCCACCTAATGAAATGCCTACAGCCGCTTTCTTAGTGTGAGGCTCAAGATGATGTAATCGTTCTAGCAAATAAAAAAAATCTTCAGTATCGCCTGAATGATAGGCTCGTGGTTTTCGATTGGGTTCATCACTAGCACCTCGAAGATGCATTAAAACACCACGATAGCCTGCCTGATTAAATGCTCGCAACAACCCTGCAACATAAGCTGAATGCACACCGCCACCCAAGCCATGTAAAAGCACAACTAATGGCGCATCAGGACTTAAACCATTAACAGCCCAAGCTAAATCAATAAAATCACCGTCGGGCAGCTCAAGACGCTCGTACCTATCAACCGGCGCCCGCAGACGATTTGTTAGTGTTCGAAACACCGTTTGGGCATGACCATTGGACAACCACCAAGCCGGTTCAAATCCACTTGCAACAATCATCAAACTTCTCCCAAAAAATAGTCATCACAACAAGGTGTCAATATTAAAGTCTGCAATTGTCAAGCCAACTGGCGTACCATAAAAACGACATAATGCGGTTCGAAAAATAGCCGCCCGAGAAGAAAGTCCCTTTTCACAATAAGTAGTCACTTGTTGATAGACTGCTGATTTAAATTCAGAAGTATCTGATGCTTCGCCATGAAGGTTATCAATACTCACTCGAAAAGTATGGCCTGTTGCTTGAGAAAGAATCCACTCCATGGCTTGCGGCTTCACTTCGACGCGCATAAATTCAGCTTGCTGTGTCATCGTACGTCCATCGGGCACGTACCAATAGCCAAAATCTTCCAGCTCGCGACGTGCTTCGCCGGCAATTAACCAATGAGAGCATTCATGCAGCGCGCTCGCAAAAAAACCATGTGCAAAATAAATAGCATGGTAAGGCTGGTTTTCATGAGCGGGCAAATAAATCGGCTCATTGCCTCCTTTGACCAATCGGGTGTTGTACTTCTCAGTAAAGCAACGATTAAAAATAGTTATCAAGTCTTGATAATGGTGCATAATTCAACCTAAATCATGTGTGAAGAACATAGGCCTCAGCTACAGGTGCATATGATTTTCTATGGATAGGGCAAGGACCTAGCTCCCTCAACAAAGCACGATGCTTAGCTGTTGGGTAGCCTTTGTGAGTTGAAAATTCATACCCAGGGTACAATTCCTCCATACACTCCATTTCTTCATCGCGAGCTACTTTAGCTAAAATGGATGCGGCACCTATTGCCCCGACCAACAAATCCCCTTTTACAATAGCCTGACACGGAATATCGATGACGGGGAGGTAGAGGCCGTCGATTAAAACCATGTCAGGCTTGTAACTTAGGCTTTCGATGGCTCGTTTCATGGCCAACAACGTCGCATGGTGAATATTTAACGCATCAATTTCCTCCGCTTCGGCTCGACCATAAGCATAACACAGGGCTTCATTTTTAATTTGCTCGGATAATTGTTTGCGTTTTTTGGAACTTAGCTTTTTTGAGTCCGTAACGCCGGTTATTGGCTTTTTTAAAATAACCGCGGCTGTTATAACAGCCCCTGCGAGCGGGCCTCGACCGGCTTCATCAACTCCGGCAGTCATCAGTTGGTTCATTGAGCGTTGTCCTTGTTTTTGTGTAGATAACAACATGCATACTATCATTTCAAATTGATTTATCACGTAAAAAATGCGATCATTCGTTTAGTTAATTAACAAATAGGTTTGATTCTCTTGTTGAAATGTGCCGTCATCGGCGTGGGCTATCTTGGACGCTTTCACGCACAAAAATATCAACTTCTGCCCAATGCTGATTTAATTGCCGTATGTGATGTAAATCAAGCCCATTGCGATCATGCTGCTTCTGAGTTGGCGGTTCCCGCTTGTTACGATTACCGTCTTTTATTCGGTAAGGTTGATGCCGTCAGTATCGCTGCCACGACCAATCAACATTACGACATTGCGAAAGACTGTATTGAACACGGCGTTCATGTTTTAATCGAAAAGCCCATTACTGAAACTGTAGAGCAGGCGGATAGACTCATTGAACTCGCCAAAATTCATCACGTCAAACTCCAAGTCGGACATTTAGAGCGGTTTAATTCAGCGCGCTTAGCACTTGAACCTTACCTTGATAACCCTTTATTTATTGAGTCCCAACGCGTTGCTCCTTTTAATCCGCGCGGAACTGATGTGAATGTTATTCTTGATCTGATGATCCACGACATTGATATCATTCAAAATATCGTAAAAAGTCCAATCGCTCATATCGAAGCTTATGGTATGCCGGTTTTAACGTCGCTTATTGATGTTGCCAATGCCCGTTTAACGTTTGCCAATCGATGTGTTGCTAATGTTACAGCCAGTCGCATCAGCTCAACGACACATCGTAAAATGCGTCTTTTTCAAAAGAACTCTTACCTTTCACTCGATTATCACGAAAAAAAATTAACCGTGTTCAAAAAAACAGCCCATGAGCCGTTGGCTGATGTTGCTAATATGACCAAAGAAGAACATGTTTTTCCTAGCCAAGATGCTTTATTAGCAGAAATAAAAGCATTTCTTGAATCCATAGAAAAAAATACAGAACCCTTAGTCAGCGGTCTTGAAGGAAGGAATGCGCTCTCAACTGCATCGCAAATCACATCACTTATTCAAGCTAATCTTCTGCTTGATAATACCTTAGATCGAGACCATGCCACCGATTAATCAGCATATTGTGATTATCGCTGGCGAAGAATCGGGTGACATTCATGCGGCCCATCTAATTAAAGAACTTCTGCATCATAACCCACATTTAGTGGTGTCTGGAATTGGTGGGAAACACATGCAGCAAGCAGGCGCTAATCTGATTTGTGATCTGGCCAGTTATGGCGTGACGGGATTAACGGAGGTTTTTTGGCATTTACGCGTTCTTAAAAAAGCCATGACTCAAATTAAAAATCATCTTCGCAATACCAAACCCGATTTACTCATCTTGGTGGACTATCCCGGTTTTAATTTACGCCTTGCCCGATTTGCTAAACAAGTTCTTGGCTTACGCATCATTTATTACATTAGCCCACAAATTTGGGCCTGGAAGGCCAAGCGCTTACAGACTATTCGTCAGAATGTGGATCATATGGCTGTTATTCTACCTTTTGAGAAAAAAATCTATCAGGACGGGCATGTTCCAGTTTCGTTTGTCGGACACCCCTTGATTGAACATATTCAAGAATGCCGATCAACGCAAGGAAGTCGTCAACTCCTAGGGCTGCCTCTCGAATTAAAAATCATTGGTTTATTGCCTGGAAGCCGTGGGCATGAGGTAGAGCGGCACATGCCTGTTTTTATGGAGACGGCGCTTTCTTTATCAGCAGAACATCCAAATCTACACTTTGTCATTCCTGTCGCAAAAACACTTTCACTTGAAACGCTTCGTCGATATATTCCCAAAGATCTCAATAATATTTCCTTAATTAATGGTAAGGCCATTGACGTTGTCACGAGCAGTGACTGTGTTGTGGTTGCTTCGGGCACAGCATCGCTTGAGTGCGCCCTGCTTGGTAAACCTATGTGCATAGTTTATAAAGGGTCATGGTTGTCTTATCTTGTAGCGACGAAAATGATCAAAGTAAAATATCTGGGTCTATGTAATTTGCTGCAAAATAAAATGCTTGTTCCTGAATTATTACAATATGACTTTAATGTCACTGAACTCACTGCTATGGTAAATCAACTCTTGATTGGTGGTGATTTAGTTAACAAAATGTTGGCAGGCTTTAAAACTCTCAGAATTTCCTTGTCTGAAGAAACAATTGATGAAACATTAATGAGCTTAGTGACACGTTATTTAAGGCAATAAACGCATTTAACATCTAATTCTATGCACTAAACAGGTAGATTATCTATTATCCTTCATGTACAATTAATCTTGCTTTCGAACATATAACATAAAAACAATTAAATTTTCGGGCTTTAGATGTGCTGTTGTGTTTAAAGGGATATTAGTAAATAACTAACCCGAGCCGCAAAAGCCTTCTAAAATTTGGCTGTCTCATGTAAATTCGAAAGAATTTGGATGATTTAACTAAAAAAAATAAGGAAGTTATGATGGATGTCGTTAATACACCAATATCTACTCAAAACGTCAAGCAAGAGAACAACCTTCAAGAGCTTGTATACAGTTTAGTGACACGATTTTTGGCAGAGAATAAAATCAAAAAAATTGATGATCTTTATGATATGATTCTTTCTGAAGTTGAACCTCCCCTCTTGCAAGCCGTTATGGAAAAAAAACGTGGCAACCAATTGCAAGCTGCTAAACTCTTAGGACTAAGTCGCGGAACTATTAGAAAAAAATTGCAACGCTACTTTGGTACTAAATATTTTCGTTTAACTGATGAGTAGTGACTAAAATCTCATGAAAAGGCTCGTATTAACGGGCCTTTTTTATTAATCTGTCTCAATGAGGCACCCTTCTAATAACGTCTTGATTTTTTTAGTATCTCATCCATTGATTTTGTTATAAAGTAATTGCATTCAGTGCTCTATAGAAAAGAGGAGAAGAGACTATGAATAATTCCAATCTGTTGCGCACGTGGATAACAAGCCTGTTTTTTTTGATTTCCACAGCGCTAGTCGCTTCAATACCCGTTAAGTCCATGGTGGTTTTTGGTGATAGCCTATCAGACACGGGGAATACCACACACTTACTTAAAAGCTTACATCAAGAAGAAAATCCTTCATTTTTAGTACGCCCATTGAAAGTTTTTGTTATTCATAGAATGGAGGAATTTGCTGACGACTATCATGTTCCACAAATGGTGCTTGATAGTGGGGTTAGTCAAGTCACCCAGTTTTTTGATAATGAGCTGGCCCCAATGCTGGCTTCAATGATCAGCAAAATCAACCAACTTCCGGTGATTCCTGGTGAGCCCTACTGGCAAAACCATTTTTCCAATGGCCGAGTTTGGAATGAATACCTAGCATCCATGCTGAATATCAACCCAGAAGAAACACAACACTACAGTAATCAAGCTTTTAGCGGGAGTTGGGCTGTTACTTATGATTATCAGCTTACTGTATGGAATTTAATTCGTCACCCTCTTCTCTCCCTAAAATCACTGGTCGTTGGTAAATTAATTCCACCAAGTCTCGGTTTAACGGTGCAAGCACACCTGCTTTCAACGGCAATAACTAACTCACATTTTGATAAAAACGCAGTGTACTTTATTTTCTCAGGAAGCAATGATTACCTTAATTCGTTAACGTTTGATGATAATTACGATTCCAGCACGATGAGCCTATATATCGACAATGTGCTAGATAGCTTAACCCGTGTCGTAAAAAAACTAACCAAAGCTGGCGCAAAAAATTTGGTAATTTTCGGTATCCCCGACATGGGTTTGACACCACACTTTTTGTACACTCAAGACCAAAACGTATTAAGTTCAGCTGTAATCATACATAATCAACGTTTAGAAGCTCTCGTTGACACCTGGCGCAAAGATTCTCCTTTGGTGGATTTCTTGTTTATTGATATTCAACCGATGCTTCAAAAAGTTCTTAATCATCCCAGTGATTATGGCTTTACCAATACCACGCAAGCCTGTGTTGATATGAAACTACCCATCTATCATAGTTTAAAAAACTCACCTTTTGCGCATAACTTAGTGCTGCAATATGCCAGCGCACTGCAATATCATGATAAGCATTTTGCCCCCAACGAAAAAAATTATCTGGTTTGCAACCAACCTAATAATTACCTGTTTTGGGACGAAATCCACCCATCGACCCGTACCCATCGTATTCTAGCCCATGAAATTTGTTTGGCCATGCACGAGCATGGGTATGAAACCAATTGTCAAGCACCCACGACGGTGGGGTAATGGAGCCTACTTACCGTCGTAAAACATCATTTAACTCTCGGCGTCGCCCTAAACAAAATAAGGGATGACGTCAGTGAGTATGATATTGTGCCAAAAAATTGATAAACCCGCGAAGTTGTAACAAAAGTACCCTTTGCACCGGAAAAGGGCTATGGTAATATCATTTTATTTAAAATAACCCAGGCCTCAAGACATGAAAAATCGATTAATTTTAAATTCATTGCTCTTAACTGTTCTTTGGTTTAATCCGCCAATCAGTCAAGCAGACAGCAATTTGCCTGAAGTATCGGTGCCGTCAGCCCCAAGCATGAATAAACCCTTAATGATCCCATCCCCTCCAACAATTAATGCTAAAGCGTTTATTTTAATCGATGTTAACAGCGGGAAAATTATTGCTGAAAAAAACAGTGAGGAACGATTACCTCCTGCGAGTCTCACAAAAATGATGACGTTATATGTTATTTCAAACGCTTTACATAATGAACAAATTCATTTAAATGACAATGTACGTATTAGTCGTGAAGCATGGCAAACAGGCGGATCACGAATGTTTGTTAAAGAAGGACAAGAGGTCAGCATTCAAGATTTACTCAAAGGAATTATTGTTGATTCAGGAAATGATGCCTGCACTGCAATGGCTGAGCATTTAGGTGGTAGTGAACAAGGCTTTTCCGATATCATGAATCAACAGGCTCATGCACTAGGCATGAACGCTAGCCACTTTACAGATAGCACAGGTCTTCCTGATGAAAATCACTACACCACCGCGAAAGACTTAGCGATCTTAGGCCGATCTCTGATTAATGACTTTCCCGAATATTATGACAATTACAAAGAAAAATGGTTTACATTTAATGGCATTCGTCAGCCTAATCGCAATCGCCTCTTATGGCGAAACAATCAAGTTGATGGCATCAAAACCGGTCATACTAATGAAGCTGGTTTTTGTTTAGTCTCCTCAGCAATACATGACAACATGCGTCTTTTGTCCGTTGTTTTAGGCTCACCTAATGACACCGCAAGGGCTGATGATAGCGAACGATTATTAAATTATGGTTTTCGGTTTTTTCAAACCTACGAGCTCTATAAAGCAAATCAACCCATCACAAAAATTAATGTTTACAAAGGCAGCTCCGATGAGCTCGCTGTAGGCCCTCTTAAGCCTCAATTCATTACTATTCCTAGCGGGCAATACCAACGTTTAAGCATTAAAACAAAAGTATTGCAAAATATAGAAGCCCCCATCCAAAAAGGCGATAAAATTGGCGAATTGATTATTGAGTTTGATAATAAGGTAATGGAAACACATCCTCTTTATGCGTTGAATTCAATTGAATCAGGCGGTTTTGTTGTCCGAACTACGGACAGCGTTCGGCTGGCCATGAAACATTGGTTTAATTCTTAAAAATGGACACAAAAGAATCCATCATTCAATTTCCTTGTTATTTCCCAATAAAAATTATTGGGAAATACACTCCCGGATTTCAAGCTGAAGTCACACAAATAGTCATCACGCATTTTCCAAGGGATCCAAAACCTGATATAACATGCCAAAACAGCAAAAACGGTAACTTTATTTCAATCACAGCCACTGTTTACGTACATACTCAAACCGAATTGGATTCACTCTACCAAGAGCTAAGCCAACATCCTGAAATGAAAATGGTATTGTAATGATGATGACCCGACATTTAGGGATGCAAGCTTATTTTGACGTATGGCAACAGATGAAAGAGTTTACTGCTCAAAGAACAGAGGAAACTCCCGACGAACTATGGTTACTTGAACACCTTCCTGTTTATACTCAAGGACAAGCAGGAAAAGATGAACATATTCTTCATCATAATGCTATCCCCATCATTCACAGCGACCGCGGCGGCCAAATTACCTATCATGGCCCAGGCCAACTCATTGCCTATGTCTTAATGGACATCAACCGTAGAAATCTTGGCATAAGAACGCTCGTGTGTCATTTAGAACAAATGCTTGTTGCCGTTTTAGAACAATACAAGATCAAAGCCAGTTGTCATGCCGGAGCCCCGGGGGTCTATGTAGATAATAACAAAATTGCCTCTATAGGCTTGCGCGTCAAACAAGGCCGCACTTACCATGGGCTTGCTTTAAATGTTAATATGGACCTTAACCCGTTTAAAGACATTAATCCTTGTGGTTTTAAAGCATTGAAAATGACTCAACTGAGTGATTACATCAAAGACATTCATCTCGATGATGTGTCCAACAAACTAGAAAAAAAATTTAACGACTATTTTCAATGAGTAAGATGGCCTTTGTTGTTCCAACAACACGTGAACATACAAGACTTAATAACATCATAAATAATGCTCAAGCTTGAAATCTAAGGGGTATATTCCACCATGCAATTATTCACAGAGTATATTCAACCCGTTACCGATTGGCTGCAAATCAACCCTGAATGGGCCTTAGTTATTACGTTTTTAATTTCATTTGCTGAATCACTTGCCGTGGTTGGCAGCATTATCCCAGGCTCAATCACCATGACAGCCATAGGCATTTTAGCTGGCTCAGGAATCATGCGAGTCGATCTTACGTTCATTGCAGCCACTTTAGGCGCGGTTGTTGGTGATGGAATCAGTTATCTTTTCGGATATGTTTTTAGCGAAAAGCTTGTTCATGTTTGGCCTTTTAGCCGTTATCCTCAATGGTTAGCGTATGGTAAAGAATACTTTGTACGTCATGGTGGTAAAAGCGTTTTAATCGGTCGTTTTATTGGACCCTTACGATCGATTATTCCTGTGATTGCTGGAATGATGCACATGAGCCATTGGCGATTTTACATCGCTAACTTTATTTCCGCTATTCTTTGGTCGGTACTTTATATTCTACCTGGCGTTCTGCTCGGCGCTGCCAGCAGTGAGCTACCTCCAGAAAGCGCTACACGATTATTAGTCACAGTATTGTGCCTGCTTATTGGTATTTGGTTAGTCAGTCTTTTGATTAAATGGTCCGTGATAAAATTAAATCAATTTTTGAGCTCCTCGCTTGATGACTTATGGCGACGCGGTACAAAACACCCATACTTCAGCAAACTCTTTAAAATAATCACCCCTAACAATGAAAAAAATCATTATTCGACCGCCTGCCTTTTTATTTTTCTATCATTAATAGCCCTATCTTTTGTCATCTTGACAATAATGGTGCATAGCCAACATGGGCTTTATGACATAAATTATCCCGTTCATCTTGCGGTACAAAGTCTAAGGCATGACACTCTAGACTCCATTTTTGTCGGTATTACCCAAATAGCAAGTGTCATTCCCCTGTCGTCCATGATGATATTGACACTATTACTCGCCCTTTATTTTCGTCAACGTCGAGTCCTTGTTTATTGCATGAGTCTTTTCATATCAACCGCCCTGCTTCTTTTTTTGGCTCATGTTTTAATCCAAAGTGCTCATCCCATGGGAATTTTTAAAGTCCTCCCAGGCAACTCATTTCCTTCAAACAGTTTGACTTACAGCACCGTCTTGTTGACGAGTTTACTGTTATATTTCAACAAAAACATTCATATAACATTTAGAGCCAGCATCAATATCACCTTTGTTTTATTGCTATTATTGATTGGATTCGGTCAAATGCTTCTTGGTGACTATTGGTTCACTGATGTTTTGGGTTCCTACCTTTTGGGTTTATTGATTTGCTTATCTCATTGGTTGTTTTATCGACGAAAATTCATATCCTTTCCTTCGACAACTTGTTTAGTGATAACTTATATCAGCCTCCTGTTGCTTGGAACAATCGCTGCGGTGGGGCTTAATTATGATGTCACCCTCAGAAACCATCAACGGATGATCACGCAATACACATTCAGCAATCAAACGTGGTGGAAACAGAAAAAGCCCTTGTTACCTATCTATCGTCGAAATCGTTTTGGACGCCCTCTTACGCTTTTTAATTTGCAATATGCAGGCTCTCTTGATCATTTTTCAGAAGCTTTGATAACGGCAGGCTGGTGTAAACAAGAAGAATCTTTTTTTAAATCGCTGATTAAACGCTTATCCGGATACCCTGCTTATCACGATGTTCCCTTAATGGCGCAGCTATACCTCAATAGAAAACCAAGTCTTATTATGAACTACAAATTAAAACAAAACGGCCCTGTCTTAATTTTGCGTTTGTGGCGTTCCAATTATTATTTACAAAATAATGAACAAGGACTCTGGATTGGCAGTGTCCATACACGCGCCCCTATCAAAAAATTTGATCACGTCATTCCAAGCGCAATAACCCCACTACGTTATATTCAACAAGCATTACCCATCGAATTCTTACAACGAAGAATTCATTTAACGATTTCTAATCAGAAGAAATTAATTATTAAAGTTGCACCCACCTTGCTATTGATCAGAGAAAAACCAACTGGATACCTTATGTCTATCCATTGATTCAAGACAGCATAACAACCAAGCAACCTCATCACCAACCCTTGGCCCATAAGTGGGATAAGGGAGCTCATCGTGCCAATTGATCAACATCAAATTAAGATAGGATAACCCTGTGTAAATAGTCCTTTACCCCCCCTCTCGACATGGCTTATAATAAAACAAAGCCTTTTTTTGAGCGCACTGTCATGATAATTGGCTCTTCATTGATGGAATCAAATTCACCAAAATATATTCATATAAATACA
>JAOAUB010000104.1 GCA_030157805.1 Legionellaceae bacterium | reverse complement strand
AAGATCAAAATTCAGTCCTACGAATCGTAGTTAAATTGTTCCAAAAAAACACAAAAATAAGATATATTATCCCAACATAAAAACTCAGTGAGAATAAGTTGACGTCCATTCCTCCAGGAAATCAAATTCCACATCATACTGCATTAATTTATGCAGACGATTTACCCACCAACCGTGAGAATTTGTTTACCTTGTCCGAGTTCGCGCTGTTAGACATTGGCGCAGGATTAGAAACGGCAGGAACAGAACCTATTTTACGTGAGTTATTAATGTGTCTAATCAACGAAGCCTTAGCTCCAGACATTGCTAAAATGCAGGTAGCTTACCTTAAAAAAAACTGGGATGAAATACAGCAATTAGCCCACAAAATAAAAGGTGGAGCCGTCTACGTAGGAACCATCAGGCTTAAGATGGCTTGTCAATATCTTGAACGATACTGGAAAACAGGACAACACGAGCTTCTTGAGCAGCTCTATCAACAAGCCTTAACCGTTATCCATGAGACGGTTATCGCGATATCGGCGTGGTTAAAACAATAAAAAATCGTGTTCCTAAGTTGAAACCTACGCTCGCTTACTGAAGCAATCCATGGTATGATTATTTTTTTTATAATCTGTCTAAAATTATGTTTCTCGAGTCTTTGAATATCCTAGGAATCTGCGTCTCAGCAATTTCAGGTGCTCTCGCTGCAGGACGTAAAAAAATGGACTTTTTCGGCGTCATGATGATTGCCTGCATTACCGCCTTGGGTGGCGGTACAGTGCGTGACATTTTATTTAATAGCTACCCTGTCGTTTGGGTTAGTCATCCAGAATATCTGCTTTATACCTCCATTTGCGCTCTAATCACCATCTTCATGGCCCACACACTCACGCGCATCATGAAACTTTTTTTAATTCTGGATGCACTTGGTCTTTCAACGTTTGTTATTTTTGGCACTCAAAAAACACTTGCGCTCGGATTACCACCGAGCATTATTGCCATTAGCGGCATGCTCACCGGCATTTCAGGCGGCATGTTGCGGGATATCCTCTGTAATGACATTCCTCTCGTATTACGTCGAGAGTTTTACGCCGTCATCGCCTTAGGCGGCTCCGTTTTGTTTATTGTTTTAAATCATTTTCACATTGCAAATCATCTTACGATCATGATCACCTTCGCGACAATTTTTTGCACACGCTTGCTCGTTATTTTTTTTCCGATTGAAGTCCCTAAATTTGATTATGCTAAAAGCTTAGAAAAACGACACAAATGAACTTATTCTGTTGAAGAGGCTTGCTGATCATCTAGAATCAAGGACCGCATTTGCTCGCAGGTATCATTCATCACATGAATATTATGAATACTGGCAAGGGCTGTAAATAAATTCGCTTTTTGTTTGAAAAGATGGTGCAAATAAGCGCGTGAATGATGGCGGCACGTGAAACAAACGCACGAGTCCATAATGGGGGCATGATCCTGAGCAAAACAAGCTTTCTTAATTTGTAAGCGCCCATGCTCATACTGACTCTCAAACTTAAACCAATTTTTTGACAACACAAGCTCGCCTGAATATAAACTCCCATGACGTGCATTTCGTGTTGGCGCAACACAGTCAAACATATCTGCACCACTCGCGACCACATCCAAGAGATCTTGCGGCGACATACCCACGCCCATGGTATAACAAGGTTTGTTTTTAGGCAGAACATCATAAACCCACTGAATCGTTTCAACGGTTTTAGGCATATCAAAACCAATTGTCTCACCACCAATGGCAACACCCTCGGTCGCCATAGAAACAACAAACTCTGCCGATTCGCGCCTTAAATCGGAATAAATTCCACCTTGAATAATACCAAATAAGGCTTGTGGGTAACCGTAACGAGACAGGGGAAACTCTTGATGATACGCAACAGATTGCTTAAGCCAACGATGTGTGCGCGCCATAATCAATTGCACCTCATCTCGTGTCGAAGCATCAGGCGTGCATTGATCAAAAGCCATAATAATATCAGCTCCAATCACCTTTTGCGCAGCAAGTGACATTTCTGGCGTCATGTGAATGAGCTTGGCGCTATCAGCTAATTTAAAATGAGCGCCCTCCTCATCAATAGTACATATTTCTTGATTTTTCGATAAACTAAAAACCTGAAACCCGCCACTATCGGTTAACATCGGACCATGCCAGCCCATCAACGGATGCATGCCACCGGCTTTTTCAATGATCTCTAAGCCAGGCGCACACAACATATGATAAGTATTTCCGCCCAAAATAATTTGACTTTTCGCGTGTTTTAACTCAAAAGGCATCAGATTATTGACCCCTGCTCGTGTGCCAACCGGCATGAAAACAGGCGTAATGAACTCTCCGTGCGCGGTTGTAATTCGCATCACACGTGCATTGTTATAAGGATAACTCTTAAGTACAGTACAATTAAACGACGTCATAAATAAGATTTTTTATTAAGTGAATCAGCTATTTTTCGCAAATACCTATAACTCCACAGCGAGGCAAACAACATTCCTAAAAAATAAAGCGCACTCCATGCGGCCATACTTAAACCAAGCCAAGTCCAAGAAACCTCCGCACAATCGCCCGCACCCAACAACAAAGCACGCACTACCTCACTCCAAGGCAAATAATGAACCATCATCTTTAACCCCGGCAAACAAACTGGTATTTGCTCCGCAGGCAATGATTGCAACCATAATTGGCGTGTTGCAAAAAAAATACCCGCGCAAGCAACACCCATTTCCAATAAGAGAGCTTTTCTTGCCCAAATAGATCGATTGAAATAAAAATTTATGCTGGCTAAAACAAGCAGCAACATCACACATAAGCGTTGCATCAAACACAACGGGCAAGGATTTAAACCGCGAATGTATTCAAAATAAAACGACATAAGAAGTACCGCCAGCGTAATCATCACTAACAATAACAACCCTACTCGATAATAAGATTTAATCATAGGCAAGCAACATGTTTTTAATAATGGTTCATGGACGGCATTTGTGCACTCCCTATTAGTCACTTTCTTCAAACAATAAGGATGCTGCTAATTGACAACATAATACCGGGAAGACAGTTAACTTTCCAGATTTATACTGTAAAATTGAGTATACTTATTTAATAAAAAACACCTGGAATAACCATCATGAGTACTTTGCCAAAATGTCCAAAATGTCATTCAGAATACACTTACAAGGATGGTGTTCTGTTTATTTGCCCCGAATGCAGCCATGAATGGGAAAAAGATGTTCTAGAACAGGTGACTGGCGATGAGCGCGTCGTTAAAGATGCCAACGGTAATGTGCTTCACGATGGAGATAGTGTCACTGTCATCAAAGATTTAAAAGTGAAAGGATCGTCCTTGGTTGTCAAGGTTGGGACTAAGGTTAAAAATATTAGGTTAGTTGATGGTGATCACGACATTGATTGCAAAATTGAAGGCATTGGCCCCATGACATTGAAATCTCAATTTGTAAAAAAGACCTAAACGAACGAAGCCTTTTGCGTTTTAATTTATCCCGGGGTGGCGTCAAATCATCGCCTACCCCACCAACGACGTCTTAAGCAAAACCATGCTTGAAAACAGTGTCTTATTCCCACAATGAATACATTTTGTTCGTTTCGTGTAATAATGTCGGGTTAGTTAACGTCAAGACTCGTGATAACCGTACCATTATGACGCGCTTTGAGTATAATCGTAGACCGTATTAAAACTATGAATATCGTGTGTTATTACCTTGCAAGAGGACATCTTAAACCATGAGTACTGAAAAAGTTGTTATTATTATTCCCACTTATAACGAAGCACTAGCCATTGAAGAAACCTTGTTGCAAGTTTTTCAAGCTATCGCATTAATTCCCAATCAAGAAATCCACGTCCTTGTCTTTGATAGTGCCTCAACAGACAACACCTGTGACCTTATTGTTCGACTCCAAGCAACTTACCCGCATCTTCATCTCAAAAAAGAAGCTAAAAAGTCCGGTTTAGGATCGGCCTATCTACAAGCAATGCGATATGCTTTAACAAATTTATCAGCCGATATCATTTTCGAATTTGATGCGGATCTCTCACATCAACCCAAATACATCGCACCAATGCTCGATAAACTAAAAACACATGACGTTGTTCTTGGCAGCCGGTATATCCGTGGAGGAGAAATTCCCGCCAACTGGGGATGGCATCGTAAATTCTTATCCGTTCTTGGAAATTACATCGCTCGTTTTACACTAACCTCGAAGTATAAAGATTTCACCAGTGGATTTAGAGCAACTCGTCGAGAGGCACTCAAGCAAGCCCTTCCTGAGCTTTTTTTATCAAATCACTACGCGTATAAATTAGAATTGCTGTGGTTATTGCACCAAAACAAAGCCTCTATTTGTGAGTACCCCATTGTCTTTATTGATCGTACTCACGGCCAAAGTAAACTTCCCGCCAACAGCATTATCGACTCACTTCGGGTTCTCTTAACCTTACGTTTTCAAAAGTTTATCAACTATTTTAAAATGTGTTTGGTTGGTCTTTCCGGCACTGCGGTGCAATATTTAATCTATAATCTGCTGCGTCAAAAACTACCCCCTGTTAATGCAGTCCAGATCGCCGTCCTTGGTGCTATGATCAATAATTTCACACTCAACAACCGATTTACGTTCAAAAAAAACCCACTGACCTTGAGTTATAATACGATAAAAACCATCGCGGGGTTTCTTGGTTATTCAATTTTGATGATTGGCTTACAATCTTATTGGTTATCTTTAGGCATCCACTATTTGGGCTCTGGCATTTTACAAGAAAACATCATTTTGATTAGCGGAATAATCCTTGGCTCCATTCTAAACTACGTGATCTACTCCAATTTTATTTGGCGAAAAAAACCGTAAGGATTTTTCGCCAAATTAACCTTGACCCGACAACACCCCGATTTATTGTGAATTAAATCTCAATTGATCATAAGGTTTCATTTGAACAATTTTATAATAAAAAGCTTGTACCTTTTCTTTTGCTCGTTGACTGTGCGACCAAATCACCTTAACTGATGATTTATCAATCACTTCTGCTTTAATATTAACCGTAAGCATCTCAAAATCATTGGGCTGAGTTGAAATTAAAATCAACGTTTTATTTGAAAGATTTTCACCATCAAACCAATATTGATACATTAAACTGTTAAGATTAAAAATATGGCGTCCAACAACAGGATAAATTTTAGAAATTTTTCCTTCGGATAAAAGCATCGCTTGGTAATAAGAAAACTCGCTACTTATATTATAAGTATCCAAAGGGGAAAACCATGGAACGGCGCCTGTTTCTAGCTCAACTCGCCGAGCCAGCTCGTAAAATTCTTCCGTTAAATCACGCCAAGAAAAATACCTTGTGAGGAACCTTTTTTGAATTGTTTCAGAAACACCCCAACTTATGACAGCGATCACTCCTGCGTAAATCAACAACAGCACGACTGCTGTAAAAAACCAATGCGTGCGTGGGTTTTGCTTAACAGTCGGTATTGAGTTTTTTATAAGCACGGCAAACCAAGGCAGTATCGCCAATAAACCTGGACCAACCCAATCAAATTTCACCGAATACCTTAAACTGTACATTCCAAAAAAAATGATGGGGATTAAAGTAAATAACTGTAAGAAGCGTTGTGTCTTAATAGCTAGCTTGGAATGAGTCAACATCTTCTGTTGAAAAAGCTGTCCAAACTGCCACAGCCCCACCGGGGTCATCACAAACAGTAGCAAACCGAGGTACTTATGCGTGGAGAAAGAACTGTCCGTGCCGAACCGCCCAATGCTTTGAAACGCAAAAGAGGCCCATTCGTGCGTTGCATTCCAATAAATCACAGGAGAAAAAAGCAATAAGGTGATTAAAGCACAAACATAAGGCTCTTTGCGAAAAAACCACGGGCGCGCCGTCGGGACAATGCAAACATAAAGAAACAGAGGAAGAGCAAGCAACACCATGGTGTATTTTGAAAGAAGTCCAAGACCGAGCCAAATCCCTGCAACATACCAACACCGAGATTCATCCAGAACCAGAGTCCGATACAAGTAATACAGTGCCGCCGCCCAACACACCATAACGGGTGGATCAGGTGTCGTGACAACGGACTGCAAAAAGAAAAAAGGCAACACCGAAAATAGCATCACCGCATACTGCCCCGCACCACGAGCAATTAACTCGGTCCATTTAAAAAGAAAAAAAGCTGTCAGCGCCCAGCAAATTAACGCGGGCAGATGCACACTAAAATCATGAATGCCCAGTAACACAACTGACGCTTTAATCAACAGTCCAACCATCGGAGGATGATCAAAATAGCCAAAATCAAGATGCTCACCGTAATTCCAGTAATAAGCCTCTTCAACAAACAAGCCATTCAATGCCATAAAAATCAAGCGTAATACCACCGAAACTCCTACTATCCATAAGCAGTAATTTCTGTTGGTCTTGTTTACCTCTAATTCATTAGTTTTATATTGTGTGTTCAATCTATCATTCAATTCAAAAAAAAAGATTCCGATTGTAGCGTAAATTCCTGCAAAGGGTCTATCAATGAAAAATATAAAACCAGAAGTGAACATCATTCTACTTAAGATTGATGATGAGAACCCCACAAATTTTTTCTATTTGCTACACTCAATTTATAGGTTGTGAATTAATCGCGCTCAAATAAAGGATTATCAACATGCATAAATCATCCTATTTGTTATTCTTTACTCTCATTAGCAGCTCTTGTTTTGGCGAGTCCGTCAATGGAACCCATGAAGTTGCTCTGACCATAGATGATTTACCGCTTGTCGCGTCCAAAATGGACACTCCAGGCAACCAACAACGATCGACGGAGCGCTTCACCAAAATGGTTCAGACACTTAGCGCCAATAATGTTCCTGCCACCGGATTTGTTATTGGCGGCGCTATCGGGAAAGGGCAATGGGCTTTTCTTGAACAGTTTCATGATGCAGGTTTTATGATCGGCAATCATACCTACTCTCACTTTGATTTAAACCACATGAGTGCTGAAAAATACATTGCTGACCTTGACCGTGCCGATAAGAAACTTGCCCCCATCATGACCGAGCCAAAATATTTTCGTTATCCGTACCTTGCTGAAGGCAACAAGCAAACAAAGCCCCAAGTTCTTGCCTACCTTGAAGCCAATCACTACACGATTGCTCCGGTAACTATCGATAGCAAAGACTATCGATTTAATGAACAACTCTATCACGTGCCTTATCGATCCAGAGAGGCGTACATCAACAAACTAAAATCAAGCTATCTCGCCTACATTTGGGATCAAACGCTTAAAGCGGAGAAACGGGCTCATGGTCAACCCGTTAAACAAATTCTTTTAATTCATGCAAATTTACTGAATAGCTACGTTTTAGGTGACATTATTCAAATGTATAAAAAAAATGGTTATACCTTCATCAGCTTAACGGAGGCACTTAAAAATCCCGCGCCGGCGCTGAGTTTTCCTGCGCAAGAAAATCCAAGCAACAAAAACCATGACGAGGCCCCCTAGAGCCTCGTTTATAGTTTAAGCGGAGCCGAAAAATGCAACAACGCCTCAAAATTACTATCAATTACCAACCAGTGACCTCAGCCACAGCATCACCCAAGTCCGCCGGTGAACGTACTGTTCGTACGCCAGCCGCTTCCAAGGCCGCAAATTTTTCAGCAGCAGTACCTTTACCACCTGAAATAATCGCACCGGCATGACCCATGCGTTTACCTTCTGGAGCAGTAACTCCAGCAATATAAGCCACCACAGGTTTGGTCACGTGCGCCTTGATGTACTCCGCAGCTTCTTCTTCAGCCGTTCCACCAATTTCACCAACCATAATGATCGCCTCAGTTTGAGGATCGTGTTGAAACAAGGTCAAGACATCAATAAAGCTCATGCCAGAAATAGGATCACCACCAATACCAATGCAGGTGCTTTGGCCAAAGCCTTTATCTGTCGTTTGTTTTACTGTTTCATAAGTCAAAGTTCCCGACCGAGAAACAATACCCACTTTACCGGGCAAATGAATATGCCCTGGCATAATGCCAATCTTACATTCACCGGGCGTAATAATTCCTGGACAATTAGGACCAATAAGACGAGCATCCGTGTTATTTTCTAAATACGTTTTGACCTGCAACATATCAAGAACAGGAATGCCTTCTGTAATACAAACAATCAATTTAATCCCTGCATCCGCAGCTTCAAGAATAGAATCTTTGCAAAACGGTGCCGGTACATAAATCACGGTAGCATCAGCACCCGTTGCTTCAACCGCCTCATGCACTGTATTAAAAACAGGCAGATTCAAATGACGCTGACCACCTTTACCCGGCGTGACTCCGCCCACCATGTGAGTACCATAAGCAATCGCCTGTTCAGAATGAAAGGTTCCTTGCTTACCTGTAAATCCTTGGCAGATGACTTTGGTTTTTTTGTTAACTAATACACTCATTTTTACCTCAACTCATAGGAAGACTAGGCAACTGCCGCAACAATTTTCTTAGCGGCATCCGTCAGGCCTTTCGCTGCAATCACATTAAGATCACTTTGGTTTAAAATTTCAGCACCCAACTCAGCGTTATTGCCTTCAAGGCGAACAACCACAGGAATTGTGACTCCAACTTCTTTAACAGCGGCAATAATTCCTTCCGCAATCAAATCACAACGAACAATGCCGCCAAAAATATTGACTAAAATTCCTTTGACATTCTCATCCGATAAAATAATTTTAAACGCTTCTGAGACACGCTCTTTGGTCGCACCACCACCCACATCGAGGAAGTTAGCCGGCTCACCGCCATGCAACTTAATAACATCCATGGTAGCCATCGCGAGCCCTGCACCATTCACCATACAACCAATTGTTCCATCGAGAGGAATATAATTAAGCTCCCAATCCATGGCCCGATTAACACGCTCATCTTCTTGAGACGGATCACGCATTTCTTTAAGCTTAGGCTGACGATAAAGAGCATTGTCATCAATATTGATCTTACCATCCAAACAGATCAACTGACCCTGCTTCGTCACAACCAAAGGATTAATTTCCAAAAGGCTCAAATCGCACTCTACAAATAATCGACCTAATCCCATCATTAAATGAGTAAAGTCTTTAATTTGCGCATCACTTAAGTTTAATTTAAAAGCAAGCTCGCGGCATTGATAAGGCATCACACCCACCATGGGATCCACGATGACTTTGAAAATCTTCTCAGGAGTTTCATGCGCAACTTTTTCAATTTCAACACCACCTTCAGTTGACGCCATGATCACCACGCGACGTGTGGCTCTGTCAACCACAGCACCTAAATAGAGCTCACGATCAATATCGCAAGTTTCTTCAATCAAAACGGCATTCACGGGCTGACCTTTGGCATCCGTCTGATACGTGACAAGCCTCGTGCCTAACAAGGATTGCACCACCGAAGTCAATTCAGCTGTGCTCGAAACAATCTTCACACCACCTGCTTTACCACGGCCGCCGGCATGCACTTGTGCCTTCACAACCCATTTTGGTGTTGATAACTGAGATGCCACTTGCAGCGCATCATCCACATGAGAAGCAATTTGACCATGGGGAACCGGAAGTGCGTAACTTGCGAAAAGTTGTTTCGCTTGGTATTCATGTATATTCATTAGTAATCACCTGTTAACATCTAAACATCAAGCAAAAGTCGTGCTGGATCTTCCAACAACTCTTTGACTGTCACCAAAAATTGTACAGATTCACGACCATCAATCAAACGATGATCGTAAGATAGGGCTAAATACATCATCGGCCGAATCACAATTTGCCCTTTTTCCACAATCGGCCTGTCTTCAATCTTATGCATACCCAAAATACCGGCTTGTGGTGGGTTAATAATGGGCGTTGCCAATAAGGAGCCAAAAACGCCTCCATTCGTAATGGTGAAGGTTCCACCCTGCATTTCTTCCATCGCAAGTTTCCCAACGCGAGCTCGCCCTGCAAAATCATGAATGGTTTTTTCAATGTCCGCCATACCTAAACGATTCGCATCACGTAAAACGGGCACCACCAAACCACGCTCTGTTGAAACAGCAATACCAATATCAAAATACCCGTGATAAACAATATCCTGACCATCAATGGAAGCATTGACCATTGGAAAACGCTTCAACGCTTCAACCACAGCTTTGGTGAAAAAAGACATAAACCCAAGACGAACACCGTGTTTCTTTTCAAAGCTATCTTTATACTGTGCTCGTAAATCCATCACGGCCTTAAGATTAACCTCATTGAACGTAGTTAACATCGCGGCTGTGTGCTGCGATTGCACTAAACGCTCAGCAATCTTGGCGCGTAATCGAGTCATGGGCACACGACGCTCTTCACGCTCACCCATTGCTGGCGGCATGGCTTGCGCTACTTTTTCAGCAGAAACATTTACCGATGCTGGCTTAACGGCTTGTTCACGTTTGGATTCAATAAAAGCAATGACATCTTCTTTGGTCAAACGGCCTTCTTTTCCGGTCCCAGCGATATGATCTTTTGTTAAATCATGCTCAGAAAGAACTCGTCGCACGGAAGGGCTCGTCGCAACTGCCGATGACGATTCAACGGCGGCTTGAGAAATCGTCGGCGACACAGAATCAGGAGCTGCTGCTTTAGCGTTAGATTTATCGTCAACATCAATGCGAGCTAGAACCTGCGCTGAGGTCACGACATCGCCTACGTTAAAGAAAGTTTCCTGCAAAATACCGTCGGCTGGTGCAGGAACTTCAAGAACTACTTTGTCGGTCTCCAGATCAAGAATGTTCTCATCACGAGTCACCTTATCTCCGACTTTTTTATGCCATGCGGCTATTGTTGCATCAGCAACTGACTCGGGAAGAGCCGGTACTTTTACTTCAATTGACATCGATTCAGTCCTCTTAAATTATTAGCCCATACATTAATTAGTTAGTTAGTTAAAGCCTGCAAGACTAAAGCAGCCTGCTGCTTCGCGTGCAAAACTGAGCTTCCTGCCGCAGGTGCTGCTGCAAATGCTCTGCCCGCATAAGTCAGCACTTGATCCGATCTTAAGCACTTTTTCAGATGATGCTGAGATGAAAACCACGCACCCTGATTTTGGGGCTCTTCCTGACACCACACAACTTGTTGGGCATTAGGATAACGCGCCATCACTTGCTTTAGTTCGTCCATGGGAAAAGGATATAATTGCTCAAGACGAACAATGGCAATCGAGTTAAGCTGGTCATCTCGTCTTTTTTGCAGCAGATCGTAATACACTTTACCGCAACATAACACCACTTTATTGACTTTTGCAGCATCCAAATCATCGACCTCATCAATGACATTATAAAAATGGCCTTCAGTTAAATCCGTCAGCGTTGAAACAGCCAATTTATGACGCAATAAACTTTTGGGTGTCATGACGATGAGCGGCTTACGGAAATTGCGCCTTATTTGCCGCCGTAACAAGTGAAATATTTGAGCCGGTGTTGTAGGCGTACAAACTTGCATGTTTTGTTGTGCACAAAGTTGCATGTACCGCTCAAGTCGTGCTGACGAGTGCTCCGGACCTTGACCTTCGTAACCGTGCGGCAACAACATCACTAAACCGCACAATCTTCCCCATTTTTGCTCGCCCGAGCTAATGAATTGATCAATCACCACTTGAGCACCGTTTGCAAAATCACCAAACTGCGCTTCCCAAATCACCAACGAATTGGGCTCTGATGCAGCAAAACCATATTCAAAGGCCAAGACCGCTTCTTCAGAAAGAACGGAATCAATGACCACGAAGGATTTATTAGGAGCGGTTGCCATTTTTTCAAGAGGAATCACAGCCTCACCGTTGTGGGCATCGTAAAGCACAGCATGGCGATGAGAAAACGTCCCTCGACCACAATCTTGGCCTGATAAGCGCACAGCATGTCCCTCATGAAGAATGCTTGCATAAGCCATCGTTTCGGCATAACCCCAATTAAGCGGAATTTCACCAGCGGTCATTTTATCACGTTCTGCCAATAAACGCTGAACGACGGAATTCAAGGTAAAACCTGCCGGCAATTGCGTTAATTCTTTCGCCAAGCGCTGAAGCGTGGTTAATTGAACGGTGGTATCGCAGCTTTCGGTCCATTGAACATCCAAGTAAGGCGCCCAATCATTCGCTAATTTACCCTCGTAACCGCCTTGCACTGTTTCAACGATTGGCTGTCCTTTATCAAGGCAAACACGGTAAGCTTCAACCTGTTGATCCACGTCCTGTTGAGTAATCAAACCTTCTTGAATCAGCGCGTTTGCATAAATTTCACGAAGAGGCCGCATGGTTTTAATTTTTTGATACATCACCGGCTGCGTAATGGAGGGCTCATCAGCTTCATTATGACCATGACGACGATAACACACCAAATCCACCACCACATCACGCTTAAATTTCATGCGAAACTCAAACGCGATTTGTGTTGCAAACACAACAGCTTCAGGATCATCACCGTTGACATGAAGAACCGGCGCTTGCACCATCTTAGCGACATCCGTGCAATAAAGTGTCGAGCGGGCATCCAAGGGATTACTGGTCGTGAACCCAATTTGATTATTAATCACAATATGAACCGTACCACCGGTAGAATAACCGCGAGCTTGTGAAAAATTAAACGTTTCCATCACGACACCTTGTCCTGCAAAAGCAGCATCACCGTGGATCACGACTGGAATCACTTTTTCTTTTTTCTCAAGATCATGATGTCGCCCTAAGCGTGAACGGGCCGATCCTTCAACCACGGGCGCAATAATTTCAAGATGCGAAGGATTAAACGCAAGCACCAAATGAATCAATTCACCGGCTGCTCGAACGTCAGAAGAAAAGCCCAGATGGTACTTCACATCACCGCTAATGGTATGACCACTTAATTTTGATTTGGCTCGTCCCTCAAACTCATCAAATAATTGATCAGGTTTTTTACCCAACACATTCACAAGAAGATTCAAACGACCGCGATGCGCCATACCCACGACCACTTCTTTGACGTGAGACAACGCTGATTGCCGAACCACTTCTTTCATCATTGGAATTAAAGCATCACCGCCTTCCAGTGAAAACCGTTTTTGCCCCACATAGCGGGTCCCCAAATAACGCTCTAAACCATCTGCTGCAATCAAATCACTGAGAATCGCTAATTTGGTTTCTTTATCAAACTTAGGACGCCCACGAGCGGTTTCCATTTTTTCTTGCAACCACTCGACTTCATCCGTGTCGGAAATGTGCATGTACTCAATGCCAATGCTGCCACAGTACGTCGCTCGCAAGGCCTGATGAATTTCCGATAAAGGGATTCGCCCAGCATTAAAGTACTTTCCTGCAAAATAAGTATCACTCAGATCGGCGTCATCAAGATGATGATAATTCAATTCAAGACTGGGAACATTCCAACGCTGCGCCATTTCCAGCGGATCAAGCTTTGCCGCGTGATGGCCTTGTGAACGATACGCATTTATCAGTTTTGCAACTCGATATTGTTTGCTATCTTCAGAGACATTGACTGTCGGCCGTTGGCAGTCATTGTAATTTAGAAAATGATGAACCACTTCGCGATGAGGCACGTCTTGTAATTGCCCATTGCTTTGCACTAATTGATTAAAAACTTGACGCCAATCTGCCGAGACAGAATTAGGATCGGCAAGATAGTCCTCGTAAAGACCATCCACATACGCCATGCTCCCCCCGGACAAGTAGCCAGCAGCCCATTGTTTTTGCAGTTCATTACTGCTCATAATCGTTTACCCTCTAATTTTATCCTGTAATTTGTCGTCTCCCGCCCCTCCTAGCGTGGTAGATTGGGGTCTTTCACCCCCTCATTCTTACTTTTTCTCAGCTACGTTTCCTGACGCAGCATTTGATGACGAATATCCGCAATCGCCTTCGTTGGATTGAGTCCCTTGGGACAAACGTTCGCACAATTCATAATTGAACGACAACGGAAAACACTGAAGGGATCTTGTAATTTATCCAAACGGTGTGTGGTTGCTGTATCACGGTTATCCGCCAAAAACCGCCGCGCCTGCAGCAATCCCGCAGGACCCACAAATTTCTCTGGATTCCACCAAAACGAAGGGCAAGAACTCGTACAGCAAGCGCACAAAATACACTCGTATAAGCCATCCAATTGAGACCGCTCTTCGGGCGTTTGTAATCGTTCCTGTGCTGGGGCTACCCCATCATTTTGTAGATAAGGCTCAACTCGCTCATACTGCTGATAAAACTGCGACAAATCAACGACAAGATCCCGAACCACTGGAAATCCTGGTAAGGGCCTGATCACAATTTTATTGGTCTTCAGATCAGATACGGCTGTCACGCAAGCAAGGCCATTTGTCCCGTTGATGTTCATTCCGTCAGAGCCACAAACCCCCTCACGACAAGAGCGTCGATAAGAAAGGGTCGAATCTTGCTCTGCCTTCAGACGCTCAAGCAAGGTCAACACCATGACATCCACATTAGCCGGGGTCATTATCTCATAATCTTTCATGTAAGGCTTTTTATCAACCTCAGGATTATAGCGATAAATAGACAGAATTATTTTTTTTGTCTCAGCCATAATTAATTATATCCTCTTAACTTTAGTAAACCCGCTCTTGCGGTTTAAATGGTGCAATATGATGTGGCAACATATTCACGGGACGAAAATCAATTTGCTCCCCTTCGGGCACATAAAGCGTATGTTTAATCCAGTTGGCATCGTCTCGTTTTGGATAGTCTTCACGACTATGTGCGCCACGACTTTCAGTCCGAGCTAACGCTGATTTGGCTGTTGCATAAGCCGTTGCCATTAAATTATCTAACTCCAGAGCGGCAACACGTTCGGTATTAAAAATCTTACTCTTGTCAGATAAATAAGCATTGTCCAAGCGCTCACGTAAGGCATGCAAGCGTTCAAGCCCTTGCTCCATCACGTCGCCAGTACGAAACACACCAAAATCTTCTTGCATGGCACGTTGCATTTCATCACGAATCACGGCAGGACTTTCGCCTGATCGCGACTCTTCCCAACGATGATAACGAGCCATCGCAGGCATCAAATCATCCTCACTAACGTAAGGCATTTCGGGCATCTGATTGGTTTTCCACTGTTGCTCAACAAAAAGTCCTGCCGCACGGCCAAACACCACTAAATCAAGCAAAGAGTTACCACCAAGACGATTAGCACCATGCACAGAAACACAAGCACACTCGCCCACCGCATACAAACCGTCGACCACCACATCTTTGCCCTTTTTATGGGTCAAGACCTGACCGTGCATCGTAGTAGGAATACCTCCCATCGTATAATGACACGTTGGCACCACCGGAATGGGTTCAAAAATAGGATCAACGCCTGCAAATTTCATCGATAATTCACGAATACCGGGCAGCCTCGAATTAATCAAATCAGCCCCCAGATGGTCGATTTTTAATTTCACATAATCAATCCCTGCAGGATCAAAACCATTCCCTGCACGAAGCTCCAGGGCAATGGCGCGCGACACCACATCACGTGAGGCAAGATCTTTAGCATGAGGCGCATAACGCTCCATGAAGCGCTCACCGTCTTTGTTAATCAAATAACCACCCTCACCACGGCAACCTTCAGTCACTAAGGTCCCAGCGCCCGCAATACCGGTGGGATGAAACTGCCACATTTCCATATCTTGTAAGGGGAAGCCGGCTCGCAACGCCATGCCAAAACCATCACCGGTATTAATATGCGCATTCGTCGTGGACTGAAAAATACGACCCGCACCACCGGTTGCTAAAATACAGATTCGCGACTGAAAAAACACCACGTCGCCTGTTTCCATGCAGAGCGCCATCACGCCAGCAACACGACCCTGTGCGTCTTTGACAAAATCCAACGCATACCATTCGCTGAACACGTGCGTTTTTGCTTTTAAATTTTGTTGATAAAGCGTATGCAATAAAGCATGGCCTGTTCGGTCAGCGGCGGCGGCCGTTCGTGCTGCCTGCTCACCACCAAAATTTTTAGATTGGCCACCAAATTGACGTTGATAAATTTTACCGTTATCCATCCGAGAAAAAGGTAACCCCATATGCTCTAATTCATAAACGACTTCAGGGCCTGTTTTACATAAATATTCGATACAATCTTGATCGCCGATATAATCTGCGCCTTTCACCGTATCGTACATATGCCAACGCCAATCATCAGGCGCCGAATTACCTAAAGCCACGGTGATTCCACCTTGCGCCGAAACGGTGTGCGAACGCGTCGGAAAGACTTTCGAGATCAAAGCCACTTTAAGGCCTGAGTTGGCCAGCTGTAAGGCTGCGCGCATGCCCGCGCCACCAGCGCCAATAATCACTGCATCAAATGTGTTTCGTGCAAATGCCATACTATTGCCCCCATACAATCATCACGCCCCAAATCAACTGGGCACCCAAAACCGACGCCACCGCTATTTGAATCAACAAACGAGCTATGGTGCATTTCAGGTAATCCGTCGTCACCGTCCAAAGACCTACCCACGCATGCAATACAAAGGCAAAAAACGCCATAATTGTCGCGATTTTAAACCAAGAACATGCGAATAGACTTTGCCACTGGTAATAAGCTAATTGAGGATGATTTACTATAAATCCCATCAAAAAGAGAACATAAAAACCGAAGTAAACAGCCGTAACTCGTTGTATTAACCAATCTTTAAGGCCGTTACCTGTTAAACTGGTGACGTTCGTTACCATATCCAAATTCCTAATAACAAAGTGATCAAAATTGTCGCTGCAATAACACCTAAGGCACTACGACGCCCCGCACTTACATTTTCCCCAAAACCAAGATCCATGACAATGTGACGAACCCCTGCCAAAAGGTGGTAAATAATCGCCGCACCAAAGGCCCACAGAAGCAATTTGCAAGAAACACTATTCGCGAACCACCATTGCAGTTGCGTAAAGGTTCCGGCATTCTTAAGAGACATTTCAAAGAAATAAATCATGACAGGGAACAACAAGAATAACACAACACCGGAGATACGGTGCAATATCGAAGAAATTGCCATCACGGGAAATTTGATGGTGGCCAAGTCCAGGTTAACGGGTCTTTTATGATTCACAGTTCCTATTATCCTTCTACTAGAAATATAAATTCCTAATATATCATAACTCCCGGAAGCTGTGGATCATTTCATTGATTCACATCATAAATTCCCGTTAGAAGTCGCTCTCATGAAGTATCCATCCTGTTTTGTTAACGCTGCGAGGAAACGCCAGGCCTAAGCCCCAAAGACAACACGAAAGCATCACAAGAAAATCTCCATGACAGTAACCGGATGGCCTACCAGCTCATCAACACCGATTTGACGCCATCCTAAACGCGCATAATAACGAGGAATCGTAGCATCAAACGCAAGAAGATAGAGCTCTTTAAATCCAAGCTCACGAGCTTTTTGTTTGATAGCATCAATCAGTTTTTTGGCAATGCCTTGATTTTGATAATGCGCGTCGACCACTAACGACGCTAACCAAGGCGTTAAATCAGGACGAATCCCGTCATTCTCACGCAAAGAACACATACCCACAGGGCGATGATGATCGAAGGCCACCATCGTCAGCGGCATCGCCTCATCATTCAAATGCCGCTGAAATTTTTCTTCCACCTGTTGAATGGAAAAATCGGGGATCCAAACTCTACCCAGCACCTCTTCCCAAATGACCGCAAGTGCTGGAATCGCTTCGGGGTGATTTTTTAATAGGTCAATCGTGATCATAACAACGCCTCTTTAATTCGTGGGCATAATTATTATCCATTTTAACCGTTTGACCAAGGTACTCTTATTAAAAAAAGTTAACATCATTGACTTTCGTGAACTATACTCGCAGCGATACTGACCTCCATGAGACATGCTGTGCTAACCACAATAAAAACAATACCTCCACAAAATGCCCATGACTTAGACCACCTGCTGCAATCCACGCTCGAAAATACCTTTCAATTAAAGGCATTCCGTCCTGGGCAACGTGAAGCTCTGGCCACCTTATTAAACCAGGGACAATTATTATGCATTCAGCCCACCGGCCATGGAAAATCCTTATTGTATCAATTACCGTCAGTGTTTTTGCCCGGAATTACCGTCGTACTTTCACCGCTCTTAGCCCTGATGCGCGATCAAATTCAGCAACTCAATCAGCGCTTTCACATTCCTGCTGCAAGTATCAATAGCGACCAAAGTCCGGAAGAAAATTATCAAGCCCAAGTCAAAGCGTCGACGGGAACTATTAAAATCATGTTTGTCGCTCCTGAAAAATTAGACCATCTCGCGTCCTTTGAGTTTTTATTGCAATTACCCATTAGCCTGGTCGTCGTCGATGAGGCGCATTGTGTGTCCACGTGGGGGCATGATTTTCGCCCCAGTTATCGCCAAATCATTCATTTTGTTCGTGAGCTTGCTCAAAAAAGCCCAAACACTAAAATCTTAGCTATCACCGCAACAGCAAATCAACACATCGAAAACGATATCATCGACCAATTAACACTCACCGGTCGACCCGCAGTGCCCGTCATACGGCAAAGCATGAACAGGCCCAATCTGCAATTAGAAACGTTGACCGTCCATTCCATGGCAGAAAAATTAGCGCTGCTCAAACAACTTTTACCACAATTGACCGGCCATGGCTTAATTTACTGCGCAACGCGTGAAAATACCGAACTTGTCGCCAACTACTTGCAAGAACAACACTATCGGGTAGCGGCTTATCATGCCGGTTTTCATCCCGATGAAAAACGCCGCTTACAACAAGCGTTTATGGAAAATCATTATCAGGTCATTGTCGCCACTAACGCTCTAGGGATGGGAATTGATAAAGCCGATTTACGTTACATCATACACGTTGACATGCCAGGTTCCATTACCGCCTACTATCAAGAAGTGGGGCGCGCCGGACGCGATGGCTTATTAGCGCGCGGCATCTTGCTGTTTGATAAAAAAGATCAAAAAATTCAACGTTATTTTATAATGTCAGCCCAACCTTCGGCGATGGACTTTGACGCTGTGACTGATGTCTTAAAAAGCAGTGTTAACTTATTAGGATTGAACGATATCAAATGTAAAACAGGATTACACCCCACCCGTGTCACCATAGTACTTGCGGAACTTGTCGAGCAAGGGTTTATTGAAAAAAAACGTACGGGCAGCAGGCAAGTGTATGGGATGACCACTAAAACAGGGCACGTTAATTTGTCACGTTACCAGCGACAACTCGACGTTCGTGAGCGCGAATTAAACGAGATGTTAAAGTACGGCAGTAACTCCTCCAAACGTTGTTTAATGGCAACGTTGCGTATTGTTTTAGGCGATCGCGCCGTTGAAGACTGTGGTCAATGCAGCCATTGCACCCACACGAGCTTAGTCGTGAAGCACGATCCCATGACAAGCACGTTAATTGAGAGTTGGTTGACCAACCAAATTGTGAGCATTGATTTGGGAAAAGCGTACGATTGTGAACCCGGCATGGCTATTTTAGATGCTAAATTACGATCACCGCTGTTCATTGAGTTCATGAAAAATAGACAGCGTACCGATGCGCCCATAAATCCACAACTCTGGCAGTTAATTAAAACTCACTTAACGGCCTTACAACAACAAATCCATTGTACGGCCATCGTCGTTGTCCCATCAACGACATGGGGACAACGTGAAACGTTTGCAACATTACTTGCCAACCATTTTAACATTCCTTGTTATTTAGATGCCTTACGTTGGAAAAACCATCGCGAACATCGCCAAGGTGAATGCTTGAATAATGATCAGCGCCGCATGAATGTTTCACATCACATGACCGCCTTATTTAAAGAAAAACCACCCTCAGGCCCCCTGTTTTTAATAGATGATTACCTAGGTTCGGGGGCTACGCTCAACGAAGCCGCGCGGGCCTTGAGAAAAGACGCGGGGATTAACAATAAAATAGTCCCCTTCACCATCGCGGCTGTAAAATGGCGTCTTGGGCAGCAAGGTATGGTTTAACAGGCAAAGCCACTTCGTGTTTTCAACAAACAAGACCTGGAAGAAGAGGTACAAAAATCTTACCCAAAGTTCTCGCGGTTATATGCGAAAAGTAACGAATAGTTGAGAAGGATTTGAGAGAAGAAAGTCGATGTTATTTTATTATTCATCAATCAGTTACGTACTAACACGGCTGTCCCATTAAAAATGTGACGTCTTTCCGAGCGTAGCGAGGAATCTCC
>JAOAUB010000103.1 GCA_030157805.1 Legionellaceae bacterium | reverse complement strand
TCAATACCAAAATAAGCCCTAAAGATTAAACTGAGGATGTCTAGAACATGCCCTTAAAAAACTACTCAGGTTCTATTGTCGCTTTAATTAATAAAATTAGTTGTGCCGTGGCGGATTGAATATTGAGTGTTTTAATCAATGCTATGATCTTATCTCGATTGTCATGAACTTCTTGAAGCGCAGATAACATTGTTGTTGCTGTTAAGTCTTCTTCTTGAATAACAGCGCTAATCCCTAACGTTTCAAAATAACGCGCATTATGAATTTGATCGCCTCGGCTGACTCGAGCTGATAGGGGTATAAAAATATGCGGTTTCTGTAAGGCAAGAATTTCATACACGGAGTTCGCTCCAGCACGCGAAATCACAAGATCACTAGCCGCAAATAAATCCGCCAATTCCTGATTTGCATACTCCCATTGACAATAATTCGGTATCCCTTGTAATGAGGCATCAACTTTGCCCTTGCCGCACAAATGCATGACTTGAAATGATTCGGTCAACATCGTAAGTGATTCACGCACGACCTGATTAATGACACCTGCACCTTGACTCCCACCAAGAATAAGCAAACACGGTTTATTCGCTGTAAAACCGCACAAAGACAGCCCTCGGGCGCTTTCGCCTGAAAAGAGCGCTTTACGAATAGGCGTTCCAGTGACAAGTACTTTTTTAGAGTCTTTGAAAAAAGAAGCGCCAGGCGCAAAGGTGACGCAAATTTTATCCACAAAGGGAAAACACAAACGATTCGCTAAACCTGGCGTTAAATCTGACTCATGAGCAATGATAGGAATACGATGAAGCCAGGCTGCAAAAACAACAGGAAACGCAACAAACCCGCCTTTTGAGAACACAATATCAACGTGCAGACGCCTCAATAAAAAATACGCTTGAACAATACCCCAAAGAATATAAAAAGGATCTAAAAAATTTTGCCAACTAAAATAACGCCGAAATTTACCTGTTTTTATCGGATGATAAGGAATATTGATTTCACTCATCATGTTTTTTTCGATACCTTCCTCCGAACCAATGTAATCGATAATCCAAAGCGCTGGATCTAAGGCTTCAATCAGCGCCACATTCGGAGTAACATGGCCAGCCGTGCCGCCACCTGTAAAGACGATATGTTTTTTTTTCATTGAATCAGCAAACTCAAGTCAATTGCATGTAACGATTTGGTTAATTCCCCTACTGAAATATAATCAACCCCCGTCCTTGCAATCGCAAGGACTGTTTCCAAACTCACGCCGCCTGATGCCTCAAGTGAACAACCAAAATCCTTATTCATCATCACGGCTTTCGCTAAATTTTCAAGCGTAAAGTTATCTAATAAAATACGGTCTGGTTTGGCTTCTAAAGCCTCTTGAAGTTGTTGCAACGTTTCCACTTCAACTTCTAAAAACAAGAAAGGATTTCGCTCACGAGCCAACTCAAGGGCCTTACTGACGGATCCACACGCCTTAATATGATTTTCTTTGATCAAATAAGCATCATAAAGACCGAATCGATGATTATATCCACCGCCACAAACCACCGCGTATTTTTGTGCTAAACGTAAGCCTGGCAAAGTTTTACGAGTATCTAATAAACGAGCGTCGGTTTCTTTGATAGCTTGTACATAGTAATGCGTGGTTGTTGCTGTACCTGATAAAGTTTGCAAAAAATTTAACGCGGTTCGTTCCGCAATTAACACATCAGAAGCAGGTCCTTGTATTCGACATAACGTCGTCGCTTTTTCAAGCCAATCTCCCTCCTTGACGAACCACTCCAGGGTAATATTGGCATTGATGGTCTTAAAAACCGCATCACACCATGGCCGCCCGCAAACGATCATCGGTTCACGTGAAAAGATCGCCGCATTAACCTGCTTATCTAAAGGCAATAGTGCACTGGTAACATCCCCACTACCAAGATCTTCAGTCAATGCCCGCGTCACATCAACCAACACATTCAAGGGTCTAATATTCATAAAACATTCACCATTATATCGAGTCAATTTTAAGGCGCTAAGCCCTTTTGGCAATCGTTGAGTAACGTCGCTTCATCAAAAGCGGTGCTAACAAGGTCGTAACAATGATCATAAAAATAATCGCTGAAAACAAATCGTCTGAAATAACACCCAAAGTGCGACCAATTGAAGCAAACACAAGACCAACCTCGCCCCGCGGCATCATGCCTATACCAATTAACAAGCGATCATCTTTTTTATGAGCACCCACTCCGCTAACAAGTTTACCAAGGACCGCCGCAAGCGTTAGTCCTATCGCCATGACCAACACAGGCCAACTCCAAAAACACTCCAATTTAACTTGAATTCCAACCAGCACAAAAAACAACGGCGCCAAGATGGCTTCAAACGGTGCCACTAAATCTTTAATATCAAAACGATGCTGTTTTTTTTCTGCGGAATCAAAAAATCCATCATGGATAATCAAACCCGCCGAAAACGCCCCAATAATTGATGACAAATTAACCAAGGTTGCCAACCAAGACAATAGCATCACAAAAATAAAGGATACAAAGAGTTTCGCTTCCCACAACTCAAACAAACGAAAACATGTTACGGAATTTCGTAAAATCCACGGACCGAATGCAAGCACGCCCGCAAAAAAAAGCAGGGATGAAAACACGATTTTCAGTATTTGTACTGGCTCAAACACGCCACTGACGACAAGGCTACTGACAACCGCCAAAATAACCAATCCAAAGACATCGTCCAGCATGGCTGCACCCAAAATGGTTTTTGCTTCACGAGTATTTAATTTTTTCATGTCTGACAAAACACGAGCGGTAATGCCGATGCTTGTGGCGGAGAGAGTTGCTGCTACAAATAAAGCCGTCTGAAACGTGGCCTTAGGCACAAGCCAATAAGCAACGCCAAACCCTAGAATAATCGGTGCAAACACGCCAATTAATGCCACACGCGTCGCTTCACCTCCTGTGCGCTTTAATTCTTCAAACGAACTTTCTAGACCCACCATAAATAATAGAAAAATGACCCCGTATCGTGAAAAAATATCAAGAACGTAGCCCACTTTAATGAATTCGACTCCTGATGGATTTTTTAACACCGCAATCATCTGATCCGCATTCGCGGGATTTGCAATGATACTATGCACCGCTTTTGCTAAGGGCACGCCATCAAGCACGGTGCTCATGATATTGAATGCAATGGATCCTTCACGCAGCACAACAAACAAATTACTACCAAAAAAATAAAAAAGATTACCAATTAAAACGCCAGCAAGCAGCTCTCCGAGAACACCAGGTTGATTCAAGCGCTTTGCACTATAACGCCCCAAAAGCGCAAATAAAAAAATTAACGTCACCCAAAAGATCACAAGACTCACGGGATCATGATCCGAATTGGTGCTCGATGCCGACAGAGCAAGCGGCGAAAAAAAAGCCAACAATAAAAAAAGTGTTTTTTTCATCATGTTCCAATTAAAAATCCCCACCCACGACACATCGCACCGAAGGTGGGCGATATTAGTTTGATGTCACAACATGTTTCGTCAAAAAAGCGCAAGTATCCCACACTGAATCAGGATTTAATGACACACTATCAATTCCTTCTTTCATAAGCCACTCTGCAAAATCAGGATGATCCGAAGGCCCCTGGCCACAAATGCCAATATATTTTCCTGCTTTTTTACACGCTAAAATAGCCTGATGCAATAAAGCCTTCACGGCGTCATTGCGCTCATCAAATTGTGCAGCGACGAGACCCGAATCACGATCCAATCCCAAGGTTAATTGGGTTAAGTCGTTGGATCCAATCGAAAACCCATCAAAATAATGTAAAAACTCGTCCGCTAATAATGCATTGGATGGTAGTTCGCACATCATGATCACACGCAAACCGTCCTTGCCACGTTCAAGACCGTACTTTCTAAGAACGTCAATCACAAGACTCGCTTCTTTGACAGTACGAACAAAAGGGATCATCACTTCGACATTAGTAAATCCCATCTCTTCACGCACCGCACGAACAGCTTTGCACTCCAAAGCAAAACACGCTTCAAATTCAGGCGACACGTAACGAGAGGCCCCTCTAAAACCCAACATTGGATTTTCTTCATGCGGTTCATAATAGTTTCCTCCCGCTAAATTGGCGTATTCATTCGACTTAAAATCTGACAAACGAACAATCACTTTTTTCGGATAAAATGCCGCCGCAATCGTGGCAATACCCTCTTTCAAACGTTCAACATAAAAATCAATGGGCGATGCGTAAGCCATTGTTTTTTCTGAAATATTCTTCTTTAGCTCTTGATCCTCTAACGAATCGAACTCCAGCAACGCTTTGGGGTGAATGCCAATGGTATTCGAAATTAAAAATTCAAGTCGCGCTAAACCCACACCGCTATTCGGTACGGATTGAAACGCAAAAGCGCGCTCAGGATTCCCCACATTTAACATAATCGATAAGGGTAAATCGGGCAATTGACCCATATCAAACTGAGTATGTTCAAAAGGCAACTCGCCTTGATAAACATAGCCAGTATCCCCTTCGGCACAACTAACGGTAATCGTATCACCGTCTACAATCGTTTTAGTTGCATCCCCACAACCAACCACCGCTGGCAAACCTAATTCACGCGCAATAATTGCCGCATGACACGTTCTACCGCCGCGATTGGTGACAATCGCCGAAGCACGCTTCATCACAGGTTCCCAATCGGGATCCGTCATGTCAGTCACCAACACATCACCAGGTTGAATTCGATCCATCTCCCGCAAGTCTTTAATCACTTTGGCACAGCCTTGCCCGATGCGTTGACCAATGCTTCGGCCTTCCGCTATCACCGTGCCTCGCGTCGTTAAAGTATAACGCTCTTGCTTTTGATGATTTTGACGGCTTTTCACGGTTTCAGGACGGGCTTGTAAAATATAAAGTTGGTTATCGTGACCATCTTTGCCCCATTCAATGTCCATCGGACAACCGTAATGCTCTTCTATCAATAAGGCCTGACGCGCTAATTCTTCAATCTCGGCGGTCGTTAATGAAAAACGCAACTGAGCATCACGCTCAACACTCAAGGTTTTAACCCGGTTTTGATGTTCAACACCATCGTCATAAACCATTTTAATAGCCTTAGTTCCCAAGGTCCGTCGAATAACGGCAGGTCTGCCGGCGCGTAATCCTGGTTTATGCACGTAAAACTCATCTGGATTGACAGCCCCTTGCACAACTAATTCGCCTAAACCGTAGGACGACGTAATAAACACCACTTCATTAAAACCTGACTCCGTATCCAGGGTAAAAAGAACACCGCTGGCGCCCAAATCACTTCGAACCATTTGCTGCACCCCCGCTGAAATAGCAACCTCAGCATGAGCAAAATTATGATGCACTCGATACGCAATAGCCCGATCATTAAATAACGAAGCGTACACGTCTTTAATGGCCTTCAAGACCGACTCAATGCCATGAATATTTAAATACGTTTCTTGTTGACCTGCAAAAGACGCATCGGGCAAATCCTCCGCTGTCGCAGACGATCGAACCGCTACACTAAAATGATCATGCCCAATGGTCTTAGCCAAGTTAGCATAAGCACGTGTTACTGAATCAATAAACGCTTCCGTGAAGGGAGTGTTAATAATCGACTGGCGAATGTCTGCGCCCGCTTGGGTTAATTGCGTTAAGTTATCGATATTAAGATTGGCCAGGCGATCATAAATTATTTTTTCTAAATTATTTTGTTTCAAAAACTCACGAAAGGAATCCGCCGTTGTCGCAAACCCCGTTGGCACCGAAATCCCCTTAGACTGCAAACAACTGATCATCTCACCCAAAGATGCGTTTTTTCCGCCCACTTGCGGTAAATCCCGCATGCCGAGGTGCTTAAATTCAATGGTGTGTGTCATGACGAACGCCTTTATTCGTAAAAATGAAAATTCATTCTACTCAAATTGATAGACGTTGGAAATGGACCTCTTTCACTTAATTTTAAAAACCGCTGAAACACAGCTAAGGAGATAGCGAAGAGAGGCGTGTATCATCAAGCTCCTTTGCCTGTTCAATAGTTTTAGATTCAAAGGAAGTAAAATTTGTGCCCGAGACTTTTGGCTTCCAATCACTGGCGTCTGTTGCGGAGAGTGATTGGTGATCATTACCACGAAGCACGCCATCCCCATTCGAGTAAGCAATCACCTCACCGCTTTCATTAGAAACCACGAATGATTGCTTCTCATTGGCTAACTGAGTATAAAATTTCTTCTTCGCTACATCATCGGGAAATTTTAATTGCACGCGACCGTCGGATAGGTGCTTGGGCGATTCAAAGCCTGCTTTATACGAATCGTCACTCTTAGAAGGATCTTTAGCCTCCTTATCGTACTTCGACTTCGTATCTTGAATGATTTTCTCTTGAATGGATGACGGGGCTACGACAGACTTTGCTGCTGGTAATGCTGCTGATAATGCTGGTGATGATGATGATGGTGCCGTCAGTGCCGGTGCTGGTGGAGCCGCATCAGAAAATGGATTGCTCACCGTGACACTCTTGTCCTGAAGCTTTTGCGTTAGCGTTTGATAAAACAATTGATTGTTCTTATCAGTTGTTGTGTTATTTGTCAAATAAATAGGAATTTTAATGTCTAGAGGAGAAGAAACCCCGAACTTCTTTTGATCTTCTTCAATGACCTCAGCAAACAAAAGGGCTGCTTTGTCGGCCGGCCAATTGTAAACACCAATCCCTAAGGGTTGGATGTAAAGAGGTTGGCTTGCTGCTCGAGCCCCAGCAATGGCGTCTCGAATCGCATCTTTGTATTGTTCATCGGCGGTTTTTCTTGTATTACAATGATTTTTGACGCTCCCATCATTGTGAAGCGCCGGCACCGTGGCTATACCGCCTGATTTAGAATTATAGTTGACCTCCTGAAAAGCAGGCATAGAAGAACTCTTCTTGTTGTAAGCGGCTATTTTTTGATTTACAGCATCGACCCAAGGAGGCTGGGGGTCGTCATAAAACCCAAATTCAGTTTTAAACACATCGAAGCCCGAACTCATACCGTCTACACTGTTCTCTGTGACCGTCCCGGCGCAAACAATATAATCATCTTTCTTAGGTTTATGTTCTTGGCCTGTGGAACCGCTCACTTGAAAGCTCACTGTAACCGGCATAATTTTTTACCTTAAACGCTCAATATAACATTCAGTATACTTTCAGATTAAATTGATCGCAAATTATGCGCATCAAACCTCTTCGGTTTAATCCTTGTTCCCCAAAAAACATTCCTCTATACTGCTCGTGCCTGTGACTAAACCTAGCTCTGGGTTAATTGCTGGCAAAAAAATACAAACATTCAATTTTTAGGAGTTTATTGATGAATGGTTTCTTTAAAATACTTGCTGTAACAACCTTAGGACTTTGTAGCCAAGCCGCATTGGCTGCCCCTTCTGCTTTAATGACGCACAATCATACGGACGTTGAATCCAATGCGTTTATTGATGGTACCGTTAAATCACCTTACCCAACAAAAGCGCATGCTGATGGTTCGGTGTCTTGGACTGCCGTTCGCATTGCCTGTCTTGGCCATACCAGCAATAACAAATGTAAAGCACTGATCAAAATGGCCACCAACACCGCCAATCCTGTTAATTTAGGTTGGTTAGAAATGGATTTGACGTCAGGTGATTTAAACCCAAAACAAGTCCAAAGCAACGGTTACACCCTCACCGTCAATGGGCCTGCGGAAGTGACCTTAGATAAAAATTAATCTTGTGGGGTAATCAATCCTCAACGAGGGGTGGCATGGTGATGCTTGTTTGACGCGCGGAACGCAGTGAGCACGAAAAACAAGCATCACCATGACAGGACCACGAGG
Source organism: Legionellaceae bacterium (assembly GCA_030157805.1). GTDB lineage: Bacteria > Pseudomonadota > Gammaproteobacteria > Legionellales > Legionellaceae > JAOAUB01. The sequence continues at coordinate 12,872 of JAOAUB010000103.1, read as the reverse complement.
CGCTTATACTCTATCTCTTCGCGCTTATACTCTTCGCGCTTGAATTTTCGACGGTGTTGCAAGGTTACTTGATTTTCGTGTTAAGGCTTATCTATTAACCACCTTATTTGCGCACCCAGCACATGAACATAAGCATGCCCATCAGCATTCACCGACAAATTATTGTCTGTGTTTAAGACAATCGTTTTATTAATCAACGGCGTTGAATGATTGATCGATTGCAAATAAGTATACCCTGCATCAATGATCCACTGCGCCCGTGGTTGGTAATGCGCGCCCACGGACAGTGCCCACCTATCAGCATCCGGCATGCGAACCGTTCTTTCGGCATTAACGGTTGGGGTTTGATCATAACCTCCCCCCGCGCGCAACATCCATTGTGGGTTAATGGTGTAGTTCACGCCCAAAGCAAAACGCCAAGCATTGCGATAATGCTCCGTTGAAACAAAATCAACCAAGGCCGGATGTAATTCATCATTAAGTGCAGCAACGTTATCAAGTTCGATCGTTTTAAAGCCATCCCAACCTGAAAAAACAACGGAGCCTAAAATAGCCAACTTGTCATTCACGTCTTGATACCCTGATAAAGTGACTATATCAGGAAATTGAATGTCATTACTGATTAAATTATCGCTCGTAAAAAGACTTTTTGATTCAAAATTACCGGACGGATCAGCAAGAGGACCGTTTAACTCACTTGATCCACGAAAGGTATGATTCACTCGAGACTGATAATTTAAACCCAAGCGCGTATGATCATCGTTCAACATCATCATGAGCCCAGTATGAAATCCAAACCCCCAGGAGTCCCCTTGATTGGTTGACGACGAATCCCACGCCATGGGATCGCCACTTACAGCTAACAACGCAGGTGAGCCTAAGATATTATTAAATTTAACGCTCGCATATTGAAAATCAGGACCCACACCAAACGCCAAGTGATCATTAAATTTCCAACCCACCTCCGGTGAAATATTCACGGATTGCAAGGAACTCAGTGTCCCAGCATAGCGCAAGGGGCTCGCAGGATCCCAGCTGGAGGATAAGCCAAACGGAACCGTAACACTAAAACCAAACGTAGCCGTCTTGCTTAAAGGTTTGGCGTAATAAAACGAAGGAACAAATCCGGATTCACCACCCTCTAAATTTTGAAACGATTGCTGATAATGGTAAAGAACTCCTTCTTGAAACGTATTAAATTGCGTTGTGCCGCTTAAGGACGCGGAAGGCAAAACACCCACGCCACCTAAAATGGCTTGTTGCTTGTGTATTAATGCAAGGCCCGCCGGATTATACCACCCGGTCGAGGCATCATAGGCTTCTGCCGCAACACCTGCCGCGAAATTTCCAATAGAGTAGCCATTACTTTCGGTATAAAGGGAAAATGAACCTGCGTTAACACTCCCTCCCGCAAGAACCCCCATAAGTGCAACACTCATTCGTGCTACTATCGGTTTTCGCATGCTCAACAAACTCCTCGAAAAAGCTTAAAAATTTTGAGGGTCAATTAATTCATACTATGAATGGATTGTAAAGTTTTAGAGCTTGTTTTTTTAGGATTAAGACACCCGACTTTCCAGAATAAAAACTTGTCCTAAGAGAAGCTGTTATGTTAAGTTGCAATATTAAAATTTATTTTAATCTTAATTGACTCATCAGCCTATGCATCACATTATCACAAAATTTGGGGGCACCAGTGTTTCGTCTCGAACGACTTGGGACCACATCGTACAGATTACCCGTCAACATATCACCCATGGCGCACAGCCCGTGATTGTTTGTTCAGCATTGACGCAAATTTCAAATAAACTTGAACAAGCAATCGCTGCCGCTTTAGTCAATCAACACCAATCAATTGAACAAGATATTCGTGAACGCCATATCGTCTTAGCCGAGGCACTCGATGTCTCACCGACGCTGCTTGAGGATGAATTTAACCAACTTGACCAATTGCTCACGGGTATTGCCTTGCTTAAAGCCGCTCCTGCAAAAACCCAAGCTGAGGTCATGAGTCTTGGCGAACTCATGATGACTCGTTTAGGGCATGGTTTCTTGCAACAACAAGGTATTCATAGTCGCTGGTTTGATGCGCGCCATGCCTTGATATCGAAACCTATCCCTCATGGCGATGACGCATTAAACTACTTGGCAGCTCGCTGCGACAGCCTCCCTAATCCTAACTTACGTGACGATTTATTCACTCATGGCAGCGCCATTATTACGCAAGGTTTTTTTGCAGCCAATGCCGACGGGGAAACCGTTTTGCTCGGCCGAGGCGGCTCAGACACCTCAGCTGCACTTTTGGCCGCAATTTTAGAAGCGGATTTATGTGAAATATGGACCGATGTCCCCGGAATTTATACCGCGAACCCGCATCAAATTCCGCAAGCACGACTTTTAAAACAATTGAACTATGATGAAGCTCAAGAAATTGCCACCATGGGTGCGAAAGTATTGCACCCCAATTGCTTACCCCCGGTACGCAAATCCAATATTCCCATGGTCATCAAGTTTACCCAAATGCCGGATCATTCCGGAACCCGTATCTCCCAAGAAAGCGATGACAACGCACCACCCATCAAATCCATTCAGGTTAAACACAGCATTACCTTAATTTCAATTGATACCCTGAACATGTGGCAACAAGTTGGCTTTCTTGCAGACGTTTTTGCCGCATTTAAAACGCATGGATTTTCCGTTGATTTGCTGTCTTCGTCGGAATTTAACGTGACAGTTTCCTTAGACAGTAATGCCAAATTGGCTGAACGCACCAAGCTTGACGCCTTAATTGCTGATTTAAATTGTTTTGGACGAGCGCGTGTCATTGAACCTTGCAGTGCTGTCAGCCTTGTGGGCCATCATATTCGTACCGTACTACCACGATTAGGTTCCGTGCTTGAAGTGTTTGAAAATAAAAAGATTCATTTACTTTCACTCGCCTCCAATGACTTAAATATGACCTTTGTGGTTGACGAATCGCACGCTGAAAAATTGTGTCAAAAATTGCACCATCTTCTCATCGAAAGCAACCCGCAAAGTTTTTATTATTCAAAAAGTTGGCATGAAGAATTTGGTGTTCAAACTCAACGACAAGCACCTTGGTGGGAACTGGAGCGAAACCATTTATTAGAAATTGCCCAAACTAACTCACCTTGTTATGTTTATCATCGAGGTACTTTAAATCATAAAGCAAATGAACTGCTCCAGATCGAGGCTATCGATGCCTTATTTTATGCGATAAAAGCCAACCCACATCCTGAAATATTACGCACCTTTTATAAAAAAAACATTGGATTCGAATGCGTTTCACAACCCGAGCTAGAATTAGTTCTTCATTTGTTTCCTGAAATTAATCCTCAATCCATTCTTTTCACACCTAATTTTGCAAGCCGCTCTGAATACGAGTTTGCATTACAACTTAATTGCAACCTCACGGTCGATAATTTGTATGTGCTTCAGCAGTGGCCTGAATTATTTACAAACCAAGCCATTTTCTTGCGCATTGATCCAGGTAGTGGAGCCGGACATCACAAGTTTGTATCCACCGCGGGGGACGAGTCTAAATTTGGTATACCACGCGCAGATATTGACCAAGCTCTTCTGCTTTGCAAACAACTTAATATCACGGTGGTTGGCTTACATGCCCATTCAGGCAGCGGTATACTTACCCCTGATCTTTGGGAAAGTACAGCATTATTACTGACTGATTTATTAACGCAATTTCCTTCAGTCACCGTGATTAACTTAGGCGGTGGTTTAGGCGTTGCGGATAAACCTGGTCAACAAAACCTCAATTTAGAAACACTTAATTCATCGTTGGTATCCATCAAATCACGCTTTAAAACCTTATCTTTTTGGATGGAACCTGGGCGCTATTTTGTATCTGATGCCGGCGTTATTCTCGCTCAAGTCACCCAATGCAAAGAAAAAGGAAAAGTGCATTTTATTGGTATAGAAACCGGCATGAACTCCCTCGTTAGACCGGCCTTGTACGGCGCTTATCATGAAATTGTCAATTTAAGCCGACTCCATGACGACAAGATTGGGCTAGCCCATGTTGTTGGACCCATTTGTGAATCAGGTGATACCTTAGGCTACGACAGGCCTTTTCCAAAAACCTATGAGCATGACGTCATCCTCCTTGCCAATGCCGGGGCCTATGGGCATTGCATGAGCTCTCACTATAATTTACGGCCGCCAGCACAGGAAATCATGATTGATTAAGGATGAGACACAACGCCGGCTAGCCACTGATCCGACCCAATCTTTTATTGTCCAAGCCCCCGCTGGCTCAGGAAAAACGGAAATATTGGGTCAACGATTTTTAAGATTATTAGCGACCGTCCAGCAACCTGAACACATTGTAGCGCTCACCTTTACTCGCAAAGCCGCCAGCGAAATGAAGGAACGTGTTCTGGCTGCTCTTAAAAAATCCAAGGATGGCATCGTCGGTGACTCGGCTCATCAACAACACACCTTACATCTTGCGCAAGCAGCTTTAGCACACGACCATCAGCATCAATGGAATATTTTACAGCACCCCCACCGTCTGCGCATTATGACCATTGATGCTCTCTGCCAACGTTTAAGTGATGCCATTCCGTTATTTGACAAAGAACTACCCTTTGCGCAAATTACAAACTCACCTCAATTATTGTATCAACAAGCGGCCCGTGCTTGTCTGCGTGATGCCATCCATGAACCGGATCTGCAACCCGCCATCGAAGCGCTGTTAGGACATCTTGATAATGGCCAAGATCGACTGATCACATTATTTTGCGACCTATTAGCCCGTCGCGAACAGTGGCTGGACATTGTTTTTCTTGCCAAAACTCTAAGCCAACACGATTTTGAAGCCGCATTAGAAGACATTGAACAACACACCCTCGATCGCTTGTTAAATAGTATTCCGTTTCAATTGCAAGACGAAATATGTTCATTAAGCCAACAAATAGCTATTATTGAAAACAATCCTGATTCACCGCGTTATGCGCTGCGTCATTGGGACTCTTTTGACGACTTTAATCGCGATTATGCCAACGGCTTAGCGCATCTTCTTCTCACTCAAGACGACAAATTAAGACGTGGATTTGATCACCATGTTGGCTTAAAAAAAGAAATAGGTCCGCACTATGCGAGCTTAAAACAACGAAGTCAGCTTCTTTGTGATTCGCTCAAAGAAACGTCCGAGTTTGCCGCCATGTTGGCCCAAGTCAAACGATTACCAGAACCTTTTTACACCGAAAATCAATGGCAAGTTTTACAAGCATTATTGACCTTATTGCCACTCTTGGTTGCCGAACTTCACCTTATTTTTAAGCAAAACAACACGCTTGATTTTACGCAAATAACCCAACAAGCCCTTCGAGCGCTCGGTGACGACGATAACCCCACGGACTTAACCTTATACCTTGATCACACGATTCATCACTTGCTCATCGATGAATTTCAAGACACCTCCATTCAACAAATTCAACTTGTCCATCAATTAGTACAAAACTGGCTGCCCGACGAAGGAAAGACCCTGTTTGTCGTTGGCGATCCCATGCAATCCATTTATCGTTTTCGTCAAGCCGAGGTCGGCTTATTTCTTAAAGTTCGCCAAGAAGGCCTTGGGCCTGTTGTCTTAAAATCGCTTGAATTAACCAGCAACTTTCGCTCCACAGCCAATATCATCACGTGGATCAATACCCACTTCAAATTCATTTTTCCTCATCAAGAAGACATTGAAACAGGGGCTATTTCGTTTCATCCCAGCACCGCCGTACTTTCAGAAACATCAAGCAGCTGGATTAAAGCGCAACAATTTGCCAACAAACAAGATGAAGCACGAGCGCTAACGACGATCGTCACCGAGCAATTACAACTGTTCCCAGAAGAGACTGTGGCAATTTTGGTTCGATCACGCAACCAACTCATTGAAATTATTCGCACGCTACGCCAAAAAAATATTGCTTTTCAAGGCGTTGAAATCAACCCCTTATCGCAACTTTCACATTTGCGTGATCTATGGTCTTTAACTAAAGCACTGCTTTACCCAGCCTGCCGTCTTTCTTGGTTATCGTTATTACGAAGCCCTTATTGCGGACTGGATTTGCACGATTTGCAGCTCATTGCCAATGTTGACTCCAAAAAATCCATTTACAACGCGCTCAAGAATCTTGATGAAATCAAGGAGTTAAGTCAAGAAGGAAAGCTGCGAGCACAATTTGTTTTTCAAGTTTTAGAACACGCGATTGCTCACCGCCACCAACAATCACTGATTGATTGGATCATGGCAACCGCTGAGCACTTGCACGCCAAACACCTTATTGAAACGCATCAACACAGCGAACTCGAACAGTTTTGGCAACTTCTTGAACAGCACCTTGATCCTGGTCGATTTCCTGATCTGGACACGTTAAACCAAGAGTTTGAAAAGCTTTATTCAAAGCTCTCGACACCGTCTCGTCTACACATTATGACCATTCATAAATCCAAAGGACTTGAATTTGATTGTGTGATTATTCCAGGGATTGGCAGTAAATCAAGCCCGCCGGATCTCCCTTTAATTCGTTGGCTAAAAATACCCACTCCCCATCATAAAGAATATCTGCTTGTTTCGCCGATTAAAGCAGCACATGAAGACGAATCACCACTGTACAATTACTTGCATCATATTGAGTCTGAAAAAGCAGATTATGAACTTCAACGCTTATTTTATGTGGCAACAACTCGTGCGAAAAAAAGATTGTATCTGTTGGATAATCAAGAGCGTCAAAACAAAGGAACATTCCGTCATTTGCTCAAACATCAAGACTTCATGAATCAACCAGAAAAACAAGACAGCGAACAAGACAATACCTTAGCACTGCCCATCTTGTCGCGACTGCCTATCCATTTTTACTCAAGCCCACCGACACTGCCACTTGCGACGATGAACGATGTAGCACCACCTTCCGATCTTGGTTTTGCAAGACAATTAGGTCTTATTTCCCATGAACTATTGCAATGGATATGTACGTATCATCCCCAAACCAACGACGAGCTCCCGTGGAAACTCGTCGAGCAACGAGGACAACAACATGGGCTTAACCTTGAGCAACGTCAATCGATGCTACACCTTTTGCAAGAGCAAATTAAACTCATGATGACGGATCCCGTCGGTCAATGGATTTGTCAAAAGCATGTCGATGAAAAAAATGAATATGCCCTATTAACTCAACAGGAAGAACGTGTTAAAACTCGGGTGATTGACCGCACGTTTATTGATAACGGCATACGCTGGATTATTGATTTTAAAACAGGCAATGACAACGAAAATAAACAAGAACAACATAAAAAACAAGTCAATCACTATGCCCAATTGCTCAACCTAACGGAAACCTTGCCTATTTATTGCGGTCTCTATTATCTAGCAACCAATCAATGGATCCCTTGGCAATACACGACACTCAACAAGAAAAGGCTTGTGGCGACTCCTCTTTGATTATATCCTTCTTGCACTAAACGCCCAGAGGTTTGGGACGGTCAAACTAAAACAAGAACTCACTATCCATTGACTCACTATGATGAACCTTCAAGAAAATATTAACACCCAATTAGCTCAAATCATTGATCCTAGGCTTGGCCTTAGTCTTGCGGACATGGGATTTAAATTCAACATTATCCTGCAAAATCAGCACTGTACCATAGAACTTATCGCCGGATTTCCCCTGAAGCTATTAGCCGAAAATTTACAACAGCATCTTCATGACACGTTAAAAAACCAATTTCCTGCGCTTGATTTTGAAATTAACCTAAACTATTTTATCAAAGCACATCGTACTCAAATGGCCGGTCGAGGACTGCGTGGTGTCAAAAATACGATCGCTATTGCCTCTGGTAAAGGTGGGGTTGGTAAATCAACCGTGACTGTGAATCTTGCCATTGCTCTTGCTCGCGCGGGTGCTCGAGTTGGAATTTTAGATGCGGATATTTATGGTCCCAGTATTCCCATGATGCTAGGTGACAACAAGCCTGTCACCGTACAAGACGCACACTATTTACCTGCAGAAGCCCATGGAATACAAGCCATGTCCATCGCCTACTTAACCGATGCTGAAGAGGCCTTAATTTGGCGTGGTCCCATGCTTGCCAAGTCCTTGTTACAAATGTTAGATCTCACCTTATGGAACGATCTTGATTATCTTTTCATTGATTTGCCGCCAGGCACTGGTGACATCCAATTAAGCCTTGTTCAAAAAATTCCCCTAACCGCGGCGATTATTGTGACAACGCCCCAAAATATTGCCACCCTTGACGCTCAAAAAGCAATAAAGATGTTTTCAAAAACCGGTGTTGATGTGCTTGGATTGATTGAAAATATGGCAACCCACACGTGCAGCGCATGTGGTCATCAAGAAAACATTTTTGGTGAAGGTGGCGCTTTGGCACTCTGTGGTCAATTTCAAATACCCCTTCTTGGCCACTTACCGCTTCATAGCCAAATTCGTCAACATGCCGATCAAGGACTACCCGTGACCAATTTACCCAACAATGAGATTAGCATGCCTTGGATTACTGCAGCCATGAAAGCGGCTATTAACCTCGCCCAAAAACCCGTGAATTATGCCGATAAATTTCCACCCATTGTTACCATGGAGTAACTTCCTTAATAATGACGTGATATGTTATTTGATAGAAGCCATCATTTTTCGGGCATGATAGCTTGTTTGTCGTGCCCAACTCGAAAATATCAACACTCATTAAAGCAAACTATGGTAAAATACCGTATTATTTGCAATTATCAAAACAACTAACCTAAATCGATTCCTCATTATGTCTGATCACTACACTGCCGAAGCCATTGAAGTTTTAGAAGGACTTGATCCTGTCAAACGACGTCCTGGAATGTACACCGACACGAGCCGTCCAAATCATTTAGCACAAGAAATCCTTGATAACAGCGTGGATGAAGTTTTAGCAGGCTTTGCAACTAAAATTACACTGACACTCCATCAAGACGGTTCTATTGAAGTTGAAGATAATGGGCGAGGCATGCCCGTTGATATCCATCAACAATCAGGACTAAGCGGCGTTGAAGTCATCATGACGAAGCTGCATGCAGGCGGTAAGTTTTCTGATAAAACTTACCAATTTTCTGGCGGGCTGCACGGCGTAGGGGTTTCTGTTGTGAATGCTTTATCAGAGCGCCTCGATGTCACCATAAAACGTCACGGTGTTGTCTACCAAATGAGTTTTGCCAACGGCGATAAACAACAAGAACTTCATGAAGTAGGCACCACTAAAAAACAAGACACCGGGACTACGGTTCGTTTTTGGCCTAATGCACGTTATTTTGACACCACCAAATTTGCCATCAAACAACTCTCGCATATTTTGCGAGCTAAAGCCGTACTCTGCTCAGGCTTGTCGGTGACCTTTATCAATCACCAAACCGATGAAACCAATCAGTGGTGTTATGAAAAAGGACTGCCAAATTATTTATGCCAATCCTTAAACATCAATTATTTTCCGGACATTCCCTTTTCAGGCGACAGCATGAGCCCAGAAGGTGCGCTTGAATGGGCTGTGGTATGGTCTGCATCACCCGGCGAACAAATCGGCGAAAGCTATGTCAATTTAATCCCCACAATCCAGGGCGGGACTCACGTCAATGGCTTACGCAGTGGGCTTTTTGAAGCTTTGGTGGCGTTTTGTGAGTTACGAAATTTACTACCGCGAGGTGTTAAATTAGCCGCAGAAGATCTCTGGGAGCCTTGTCAATACATCTTATCAATCAAGATGAAAGAGCCGCAATTTTCTGGACAAACTAAAGAACGTTTAAATTCACGACAAATGAGCACCTTAGTCGCCAATGTGATTAAAGATGCCTTTGCGCTCTGGTTAAATGAGCACCGTACTCACGGAGAAGCTATCGCAGCACTCACCATTGAGCGGGCTCAACGACGAATGAAACTTAGCAAACAAGTATCTCGTAAGCGCGTCAGTCAAGGTCCTGCTTTACCAGGAAAACTTGCTGATTGTTTACAGCAAGACTTAGGACAAGCTGAATTATTTTTAGTAGAAGGTGACTCGGCAGGTGGCTCCGCCAAACAAGCTCGTAATAAAGATTTTCAGGCCATACTTCCCTTACGTGGAAAAATTCTTAATTCCTGGGAAGTTGAATCGTCAGAAATTCTTGCTTCACAAGAAATTCATGATATCTCAATCGCCATTGGTGTTGATCCGGCATCCGATGATTTAAGTGGATTGCGTTACGGAAAAATATGTATTTTAGCAGACGCTGATTCCGATGGCGCCCACATCGCAACACTCATCTGCGCTCTTTTTCTGCGCCATTTTGTAAACCTAGTCAAAGCAGGTCACATTTACGTTGCAATGCCTCCTTTATATCGCCTTGATCAAGGTAAAACGATTTTATATGCTCTGGATGATGAAGAAAAAGAACGATTAACAGCTCAATTAAGCAAAAACAGTCGCAGTAAAATTAATGTTCAACGCTTTAAAGGCTTAGGTGAAATGAACCCCATTCAACTGCGCGAAACAACAATGGATCCTAACACGCGCCGTTTGGTCCAGTTAACGCTAGAAGATGAGCCAGGAACACACGCCATTATGGACATGATGCTGGCAAAAAAACGCGCATCTGATCGAAAATTTTGGTTGGAAACCAAAGGCAATTTAGCTGAAATCTAAACTTTAAAACACCCCCTCATCCGCCGGCGTTTAACCAATTCGGTGAGGGGTTGAAATCATTCGACCTTACAAACGACAATTAGCTGGTCGATATTTCGACGCTAGTGTGCCTCCCTTGCAATCCCAGGTAATTTCACCGCCCACTTTTTCCATTGTAGGTGTTAACACGAGCGTTCCACCACCTGCAACCGAGGTATACGTGATTGTAATCACCCCTTGATCGCCAATCATAATGGATGACACATTAGCGGTCGCCGCAGGGCTTGTGTACCCGGTTTCCGCTTGAGAAGAAGGCAATGCATTCAGGCTCATTGCTGTCTCCGAGACTGCTAATTTGGCTGTTGACGCTAAATTAAATCCTTCGGTAACTCGAGCTCTCACCGTATAATCTTGATACGCTGGGATTGAAATTGAGGCTAAAATCCCTAAAATTGCAATCACAATCATTAATTCAATCAATGTAAAACCACGCTGCCGCATAACGACTCTCCTCAACTTTTTAATTTAAAGCGAGATCATGCTACAGCAATCTAAAAAAAACAATGTTTATAAATTACGTCGCCAAATGAAGATCAAGCTTAACTGGACGTTAGCCTTAACCAGGCTTCGTTATGAGCCAGAATGAATATGTTCAGGTATTGTATTTAATGACCCAATTACTATTTGATAGGGGTAGAATTAAAGCGATGACTGAGCAAGCCGTTGACAACTATCCTGACATAGGGTGTTGATTAAGTGTTTGGACTTCGTGTTACAAAAGAAGAGATTGTGGGAGGGGGAATAAGAGACGAAGCCAATTCTTCACAATACTGTTTCACTTCACTTTTAGAAAGTAATTCCTCAAGTTCCTCTTGATATAAATCACAAGCAAGCTTTTGAATCTCCACCGGCAACTGTTTCAAAGGCTCTACAATTGCCGGTAGAAGAGTAAAATCACGCGAACCCACAACTTTATTCGATGTGCTCGTCATTCGCCAAAATTGTTGAATTAAGCCCGTCTTTGCCAACATCTGATCCAAGGGAACATCTTTTAAACATTCAAGAAATAAAGCGAGAGCAGGAGGAGCATCAATATCATCACTTGATTTTACCACGTTATCGCTCCAATCATCGCTTGTAGCAACATGTTGTTTGATAAATTCCTCAGCAAGATCGAGTCTCTTATTACTTAATGCAAATGACACAAAGGTAATCTCCTTTTTATCATCCTCCCAATAATCCCATTGTTTAACCACTGCAACCAAATCCTCAATGGGAACATCCTGAATTCTTCTTAATAAATTATTTACTGGAGAAGCTGAAAAGAGCGTGCTAGAACAATCCGAAACCGTTGGCTGTGTCACTGGTCTAGCTGATGCTGTACTGTCTTGTTTTAGCATTGGAGGATTGAGAGAAAGTTCATTTTCTGCACAAGGGCGGAGATGTAAAATGCCTGAATATTTTGCAAAATCATTTGCTTTAATAGATTCAATCAGGCCAATAACAACATCCCCGCAATAACCATGGCCGAGTTCTCGAGCTAATTTCGTAACTAACTTATCGTCAACAGATAAAAAAATACTGCGGAGTGAGTCAAAATTTTCACGTGATTTTGCCTCTTCACAAACAGCCTCGACAGGACATTCTCCTTTGCCGACAGTGATGACAAAGGTGTCAAAATAGGTGTCGATAATCATATTACTCATGGTGTTGGAAAGCAGATCAAGCAGCATTGCTTCGCTACCATCCTGGCCCTTATTTTTCTCGCTATATATTTTAGAGAAAATGAAAACATTGAATAAATGTCTCATGCTGTGAAGTATCTCTTGATATGTTTTTATGGCTTTTTCAGATGCAAAGTCATTCTTTTCATAGAAATTTGGTAACAGCATCTCTCCATATTTCTTCAAAGTAAACGATGTTATAATAGGGTCAAAACCGTGATCGTCGTAGTTCTCGTTCGAGTAAGCACCCTTATTATAACGCCTAGTCAGAGTAAGCATGATATTGGGTAAAAGAACATACCAGGTTCCGGCAGTCCACTCTTGTTCACTAGCAGTCAAGGGCAAATCATGAATATTGACGGCATCCTTACCGCCATCATAACCCGGACACTTTTTGTACGCGGCCGTTGAATACCAATTGCTGGGGTGGCGAAAATTTGACGGAACAATTTCTTGCAAAACTTCCAGTTTAGGGCCAAAGGATAAAAT
>JAOAUB010000102.1 GCA_030157805.1 Legionellaceae bacterium | reverse complement strand
GTTTTTTTAAGATATAACCGTATCAACGTCATAAATTGCATCGTATAGCGAATAATTATAAAAAACATCTTGACATAGAGGCTTAGCTTTCTTAAACTGCGCTTCTCCTTTGTGGGGTTATAGCTCAGCTGGGAGAGCGCTTGCATGGCATGCAAGAGGTCGGCGGTTCGATCCCGCCTAGCTCCACCAGAAAAGTTGTAAGGTAGTGTCTTGTCCCCATCGTCTAGAGGCCTAGGACATCGCCCTTTCACGGCGGTAACAGGGGTTCGAATCCCCTTGGGGACGCCAATATAATAAAACATATTATGTTGGCGTCAGTAGTTCTTCGAATATAAAATCAAACCTAATCATAAGCGAATGAATAAAAATTCACATGCGATGTTAGTGTCATTTTCTGAAACTCAATTGTTCATCATAACTATGAATCATATCAAGGTATGTTTAGGCACTTATTAATCCATTCAGGTGATTTTAATTTTGTTTAATTGCATAATTAGGCAATATCTAAGACCCTAGTGAGCTAAAAAAGAATTTAATTAAGGGAAAAAATAAAATGGATCATCGTTTATTGGAAGTTTTGGTTTGCCCTTTGTGTAAAGGAAAATTAATTGTTAAAAAAACGGAGTTGATTTGCGCTTTTGATCGACTAGCTTATCCCATTCGTGATGGTATTCCTGTGATGCTTGAGCAAGAAGCGCGTGTGATTTCTCTCGAAGAAAAAGAGCAATTATGAGTGATTTCCATATTATTATTCCGGCCCGTTATGAATCGACACGATTGCCACACAAGCTAATGTTGGATATTGGCGGAAAAACAGTTCTTGAGCGTAGCTATCAACAAGCGCTTAAGGCTAATCCTAAGTCAATTATTATTGCAACGGACAGTCAGATGATTGTGGATCATGCTTTGCAGTGGGGAGCGCGTGTTTGTTTAACTGATTCACATCATCGTTCCGGCACAGAACGTTTAGCTCAAGTGGTTAGTGAGGGAGGTTATAAATCGTCAGATGTTTTGGTGAATGTGCAAGGCGATGAACCTTTTATTGATTTTCGTTTGATTCGACAAGTTGCTGAATCTCTTGTTGAGTCGGATGTTTCTATGGCGACGTTGTGTTGGCCGGTGGAGTCATTAAGCCAGTTAAACAATCCGAACGTGGTTAAAGTGGTTCGCGATCGGAGTTTGAATGCGATTTATTTCTCAAGGAGTGCAATTCCTGCTCATCGTGATGATCCGCGATCGATTCAAAGTACTTTTGCTCATCTGGGAATCTATGCTTATCGGGCTCAATTTCTTCAAGAAATGGTAACTTGGCCGATGTGTGAGCTTGAATCGTTAGAGGCATTAGAGCAATTGCGTGTATTGTGGATGGGGCATCAAATTAGGGTTGATACCGCCTGTGTTCGACCTTTGCAAGATATTAATACGATGGAGGATCTGGAGCTTGCGCGCAAAAATTATTCTACTTGGGATGCGAACAAAAGTAACGCAGCCCAGTGAAAACTTCGATTCCTTAAAAATAGCTCGCCTAGAGGGTGAAGTTGATGCTAAATCGTGTGACCACACGGGCAATTTTTTTAGGGCAATGATATGGACTCATCCTTCCTTTTAAACGGCTATTAAATTAGACATCGCTCTTGAGAGAGGCGTTTTGATGATTTTAGATGAATCATCGTCTTTGATATCAGCAGTTGATAGCATGCAGCAGAATGATATCAAACGTTGAGTTTTATCTCCATGTGTTAAATCCATCATCGGTTTATAGATGATCTATAAGTTTATTATTGTACCAACTTATGCGCGCAAATGAAGTCCAATCTTGCTAGCCCCCGCGGCAATGAGCGGATCAAAACCTGCATCATTTATACGCTATTTTGCATGTGTTTGTACAAGGTGATTATTCCAGTGTTATGTCTAGCTCTCTTGGACGATCTTCTACAAGAGCCTTTAGTTCTGAAAGAGTTTTATCAATGGCATTTAATCGATTAACAATATCGGTAGGATAGGTCTTCCCTTCGTAAGAGTTGTAACGCCTAAAAAATGAGGGGGAAGTCACTGGTGGCGTATTTAACAATAGTTCTTTTTCAATGATTAAGTCTTTAATTTTTTTTAGGGCCTCATATAAATCAAGATCTTCAATGAGCTTTTTTCTGTTTGCTTCATACAATATGATGGGAAGATCTAAGCCTAAGTTACTTTTAATATCTTTTTGATATTGACGAGCGAGTTTTCTGGCCTTGGGTGTATCTCGGCCTATCACAATACCCATTAAGGAGTTTTTACTAGGTTCTGTTAATACCTCATTATATTGAGTCGTATTGTGCCTAATTGCTTTTTTGAATGCTTCAAGTGATGTATAGTTTTTTGTTTTTTGTGCATATTGTGTGACTTCTGCCAAAGAACCACGCCATCGTCTTCCGTAAGTACCTGCATCCGTATACAAGAGTGCTTTTAGTTTTGCTTTTGCGGAATCATAACGACTCAAGTCTAAATTAGGATCAGCCCTTAGTGCCACACCAACCAAAAGAGTATCGGGTTGATGTGATTGAAACAAAGGGGTACATTTTTCAGGAGAGATTAACGTCGCAGATTGCTTTTTGGCATGGGTTGTATGATGGGGTTTTACCCGCTCTTTTTTTGAATAGACCGTAACTTCACCGGTTAAATGATGAAATTTATGCGAGGTGTCTGTCGTTCCTAATGGTTTTCGTAACTGCTTGCGTTGAGCAGGGTTTTTTAATTGCTTAATAAAATCAGGCCAGGCTTGGGGCTGCCAACCAGAAAAGGTTTTTATTAATACATTGCCCTCTTGGAGTTCTTTATTGAGCGTGAGGATTGATGGTTTAAGTAAGGAAGGCTGTAACACATTATAGTGATTCACAAAATTCAGTACATTGCGTAATGAGCAAGCTTCGGGAGGATTATTGGCGCAATATTTTTGCACAATATAAAACTCTTTCCTTGAGGCAAGACCATGCGTTTGAATAGTATTGGCTAAATTAGCATCCGTGAGTAGCGCACTATCCCCATTGCCGAGCCGAATCAGATTAACGTGTAGAGGACTCACTTTACCCTCGCTTGATGTGAGCGTTAAATTCGGAACAATTAGTGCAGTTATTTGATCGAGGACAGCCCACCGTTGCATGATTTTTGCGGCTATCTGTAAATCACGCCTGTCTTCAATGTCTACAATTTCTTGTAATACCGTTTCTTTATCGGTAAATGCTTTATCAACAGGCCAGGAACTAAGCCTGCCACTGATTTTTAACAGCAACACAATCCAAGACTCAAATTCTGCAATGGTATTGATAAAGTCCAATTGAGCCTCTATCCAATCTATCGTATCACGCATATTATTATGGATGGACAGTGATTGACGGATAACCTCAGGTGAGGCTTTGTCAATCAATAATCGAAAGGCTACCTTATTTTGTTTTTGATGGGCATTATGCAGGGCAGAATAGCCATCTTCATCCCTCTTGGGTAGCGTTTGATTTATGCTTTTTGACGAAGATGCATGAATCAAGGCTAAGCCAGCATTGTCTTGCTGTAAAGCGGCAATATGCAGAACGGTTTGACCGAATTTATCCTGGAGAAGAAGCGCATTATCAATGCTTTTTCTTGAAGCTTTATTAACAAATGCTTGAAAGCCAGCACTGTCTTGCTTGGCAGCAGCAAGATGCAGTGCAGTTTGGCCAGACATATTCTGGATGAGGAAAGCATTATCAACACCCTCTCTTGAAGCTTTATTAACAAATGCTTGAAAGCCAGCACTGTCTTGCTTGGCAGCA
>JAOAUB010000101.1 GCA_030157805.1 Legionellaceae bacterium | reverse complement strand
AACAACCTTTGAAATTGCATTCTTTACTCAATAAAACATCAACGATGTCTTCGCTCTAGATCATCTTCCTTTTCAACACGACCAGCCTGAATATCACTGACCAGCGAGACAGCTGCAGAGACATAACGTCTTTTGCTATGAAAAAAGAAAGTTTGCTTCCAAGAAGATTCGCCATCAGTGTCATCATTTAATACCTTGGCAACCCTTAGCTGGATAGAATCAACAGCTACGCCATGACTAGCTGTCAGTGGAGCACGCCACAACGTTTGAAACCTGGCTTGGTCTTTAACTGAAAACATGTCTCGCGCAAGACAGCCGATAAGAGTCAATTGTTTTCCTGCATCTTGAAACGACGCAATCATTTCCATGAAAACTTCCTTCCTAAGAATTTCGTCAAATAAATGGGGCTTCAAATCTTGATATACGGTAGCGCATTGTTTTGGGTTGAGATAGTCAAGAACAAGTGCTAAATCCTTGGCGGTCTTAATTAGATCAATTGTAAACACTCCCTAAAGAATCATTATTGGAACAATTATTGGGAGCGATAGTGCTTACCCCCCTATTTTCTAATGCGCTGATTCGATATACTGATCATCGTGTTCATTTTATTTGATCGACTATGAATCTACTTCCTCATACTATAGATAAAGCTTTTGCCGAACGATCCCAACTTACCCGAGAAAATGCACCCAAAGAACTTCAAGAAGCAATTGATGAAGTACTTTCAGGCCTGGATGCAGGCACGTTGCGCGTCGCAGAAAAAATACAAAATCACTGGGTTGTACATCAATGGGTAAAAAAAGCGGTGCTCTTATCGTTCAAACTCTATTCTAATCACGTCATTGATGCTGGTTTTTGTCAATTCTTTGATAAAGTCCCCCTTAAGTTCACCAATTACAGCAACGAAGACTTTACGAATCTTGGCGCTCGAATTGTTCCCCATGCCATCGTTCGCCGCGGCGCTTTTATTGGAAAAAATGCCATATTAATGCCCTCCTATGTCAACATTGGCGCTTATGTCGATGAAGGTGTTATGGTCGATACTTGGGCTACGGTAGGTTCTTGCGCTCAAATAGGTAAAAATGTGCATCTTTCAGGCGGGGTTGGCATTGGCGGTGTATTAGAACCTTTGCAAGCGAATCCCACCATCATTGAAGACAACTGCTTTATCGGAGCTCGCTCCGAAGTGGTTGAGGGCGTTATCGTTGAGCGCGACTCCGTCCTATCCATGGGCGTTTACCTTGGCCAAAGCACCAAGATCTATAATCGTCTCACGAAAACGATCACCTACGGACGAATACCCGCAGGATCAGTCGTTGTTCCAGGCAACCTACCGAGTAAAGACAACAGCCACAGTTTATATTGTGCCGTGATCGTCAAACAAATTGATGAAAAAACACGCGAAAAAGTCAGCATTAATGATTTATTACGAGAAATTCAAGAATGACCACGCCAACATTAACTGCCATTGAATCACTTCTTGACAAACTTCTTGGATTTCATTCGATTTCGCCTGACGATGCTGGCTGTCAAGCATGGATCATAAGCCACCTTCAATCCTTGGGATTAACGTGCTTAACCTTAGATAATTTGCCTGTCAGTAATTTTTTTGCGCGAATTGGAACAGAATCTCCTCTTCTTGTTTTTGCAGGACACACGGATGTCGTGCCCATTGGGGATATAAACCGATGGCAAACGGAACCATTTACTTTAACGAAAAAAAATGGTTTTCTCTATGGTCGCGGTACCGCCGATATGAAAGGCGCTTTAGCCTGCATGTTGGATGCCACAACGCGCTTTCTCAAAGACTATCCTCAGTTTAATGGCAGTTTAGGTTTTCTCATCACGAGCGGTGAAGAAGGTGATGAATTCATGCGCGGCACACCGCATGTCATGGCAGAAATCAAAAAACAAGGCATTCATCCTGATTATTGCATTGTAGGAGAGCCTTCCAGCACCCAAACGATCGGTGATGAGATCAAAATTGGTCGCCGAGGGTCGTTAAGCGCTGAAATTACATTAAAAGGCATACAAGGACATGTCGCTTACCCTCATCTTGCTAAAAATCCCATTCATGACATCAGCCCCGCTCTCGCTGAATTAAGCCAAGCTCAATGGGATGAAGGTAATCCACATTTTCCACCAACTAGTCTACAAATCACCCAAATTCAAGCGGGCGGTGAGGCCGGTAACATCATTCCAGGACAATTAACCCTAAAACTTAACTTTCGTTTTTCAACAGAGCAAACCCCAGAAAAGCTTCAAAAGTCATTGAATCATTGCTTTGAACGCCATCATCTTAAGCCCGAAATCAACTGGATATTAAGCGGCAATCCTTTTTTAACAGCACAAGGCCAATTATTGGAACAATCCATTGCCGTCATCAAAAAAATAAATGGTCAGCCACCGCGCCTCACTACCAATGGCGGCACCTCGGACGGTCGATTTATAGCGCCTTATGGCGTCGAGGTCATTGAGTTAGGTCTTTGCAATGCGACAATTCATCAAGTGAATGAATGCGTCGCTGCCGATGATTTAAATACATTAAGTACGATGTATTATGAGATTTGCAAAGCCCTTCTGCTCAACTAAAACTCAATTATCTTCTCAAAAAATGAGTTAACTTCGTCATGACATCTCTTAATTGCTGTTTATCAAGGCTTTGACTCACCTGCGTCTGCCCATTTAAATCCTGAACACTCAACTCACCCAAAACAGGTAACGTCGTAATCGTGCTTAAGGTAAGATACCCTACGCCATCATTGCTACCAACAATAATAGGGTATCGATCGTTTGAATCAAATAAACTCCCCCCATTCGCATAATCAACGTAAGGCGTTTTACAATCTAAAGCCTGACGTAACAAGGTTGGCACAATAATATCATAATGTGTTGTGGTATGCTGATAATCATGATGATGCCTTCCTGGCCAATGAACGATAAGAGGTACTTGCGTTTGATACTTTGTGAAATTGCTCGCGTGCCCCCAATAAGTGAGGTGATTGTCATTAAATTCTTCGCCGTGATCACCGGTCACAATAACGATAGAATCATTCCATAAGTTTGCTTTTTTTATTGAATTCAAAGTCAATTCCACTTGTTGATCAACAAAATTCACGGCATTAAGATAACGATTAAAAACAGCTTGCATTTGATAGTCATCAGGGCTTAAAAAATGATTACAGGAAGCTACTTCCGGCTGAAAAGGGCCTTGAGTATCGCGGTATTCACAATAAGCGTGTGCTGCATCAAAAAAGATAAATGAAAAAATAGGTCGCTTTTGATCACGATTTTTTATAAAAGAAACAAATCGTCGCGTCACCTCTTGATCACGTTGATAACTTGCATTTCCTGGTGTTGAGATATTGATATGAGGTATTGCATTAAAAATAGTCTCAGCGAAATTAGGTGCTGCTAAATTAGCACTCGCAAAGATACCAAGCTGATAATGTTTTTTAATCAATTGATGAATAAGCTCAGGACTTTGCTTTTGCTCATGCATGATGGACCAATACGTAACCGGTAATCCATAAAAAAGCGAAAAAATACCCGGTTTAGTGGCATTGCCTCCACTGATGTGATGATGAAACTGCAGGTTATTGACCGTTAGTTTTGCAAGATGGGGTGTTATTTTTTCATTCAATGCATCAAAACGCCACGTGTCAATCACGATAACAAAAATATTAAGTGGTCGCGCGCTCGTTGAGCAATTAACGGGGTTAATGGGATAATGTAATCGCTGCACAGACTCTTGAGATAGCGAGGTATAATAATGATTCTGTGTAAAATAACTCATTTCTTCTTTGGTCATTTTAAAAAACAGTCGGTCCAAAGTATTGTAAAAAGGAAAAACAGCGCTTATCTGTAAAAGATCACGATTAACTAAAGTTGCAGAAAAAAAGGAAATGATTAGAAACGTCATGGAAACAAACACCGTTGGTAAAAACCACTTCGACCAATTGATGACATCAGTCAACCATAACAACGCAGCCAACGCAGATTGTACGATAAAAATACAAAAAACACCCAAATAAAATACAATCCACTCAGTTTTTGAGAAATAAAAGATCTCATGTCGGTATTCACTGAATAACATTTCAAACACGGTCTGATTTAAATGAAAACGATAAAGAGAGAATACATAAGAATCGATAATAATAAACACCATAAGCATGCTGACGCAGAGAATACTAGTGATGATGATCATAAAGCGGGTTGATCTAAAAAAAGTCATTAAAAAAGGCCCGGCTAGCGCTCCTAGAACTAAGAATGAAAAATAACCCAGATAAGTAATAAAAATATAGCTAATTGCAAATAAGACGTTAAGTTTAGACGCCTGATGTAACGCGCCATAACTCCACTCATACAGTTTAAGAGGAAATGCGTCACGGACAAGATGAAACGAGAGTAGATAAACAATCAATAAATTAATCAAAAAAAAATGCACTAACCATGTGTTCATTTTTTTTTGATTCATCGTGGTAGAAAAACTCATAATCACCTCCTTGCGATTAAGAGGGGGGGGCTCACGCCAAAAGACGCGCGCCAAATGGTGTTGTAACTGCCTAAAGTAAACTTTTATTCCTTTTAAGAGTCTGCCACAACATCCTCGAAGGTTGCCCCCTTCACATCAACACCACTGTTCGACGCCGCTTTTTCATTAACGACTTTAACAACACAAGAATCTGACCAAACATTCAATGCTGTTTCAAGCATATCAATCAAACTATAAAATGGGAGGATAATCCCCATTAACAAGATAGGCACATTCATACTTGCTAACAAACTGGCGCTTAAGAAAAAACACCCCATAGGAACACCAGCATTACCAATCGCTGCAATAGTTGCAATAATAACCCACAATCCCATCATCGGTAATGACACAACCATACCGTGATTCTGCATCAAATAAATCACCGTTGCAAAAATAAACGCCGCACAACCGTTCATATTTAAACTCGTGCATAATGGCAATACAAAACGGCTAATAGCAGGATCAACCTGTAAATTTTTCTCAGCAGTATCCATAGTCACAGGCAATGTTCCCACGGACGATTTAGAAAAAAAAGCTAATGACAAGGCTGGAGACATCTTTCGCATGGTCTCAAACGGTTTGATGCCATTAGCCTTCAACCACAGCGGTAAAATCACCAGCCCCTGAACTAAATTTGCCAAAACAACAACCATTAAATATTCACCAATACCTTTAATGACCATGCCACCACGTAATTCAACCACAGTCGTTACAATGAACCCAAACATACCTAATGGAATTATTTTGATAACCCAATTGGTAATCACCATCAACAAACCATGCAGCCCACGAAAAAAATGCGTTACCGTTTCACGAGCTTCCTGTTCAGGAATAAAACGAATGGCAATGCCAAATAAAATACTAATCAACAAAACACCGAAAACCTGGTTTTCTAAAAAGGGCGTCACCATCGTTACTGGAATCAAATTGGATAAATGAGAAACATAATCAAAATCATTAGGCTTAAGTGCAAGAGCGCTATTTTTAATCACTCCCACCATGCTTGGACGAATGAAAATATAAAGAACACAACTAACCATCGCGGCAATCAAAGTTGTGCCTAAGGTGTAACACATCGCTCGTTGCCAAATAGTGCGCAAAGGACCATCTGCACGATAATTGGATAAAGTCACAATAATCGATAAAGAAATAATCGGTAAACTAATGCATTTAAAAATTCTGACAAAAACTTCAGCAATAAATAAACCCAATTGATGAAGCCAATTGAACTCAGACCAGCCACTCAAGAGGCCTAATAAAATCATAAGAGCAAAAATGACCGGAGTCGTTAACCAACCTTTAACTTTTTTAGAATCATGTGCGCACATAATAAAACCCATATAAAAAATTAATTTGCAAAAAAAAGAACAACATGAGCTAGCAACAACAACGGTAAGTGAGCGTAAAGGCGGCGGAAAAAGGAAAATAACCGACGTTTTTAATCATCTTTGGGTCTCATTTTAATCAAATTGGTCTTATTTTACCATGTTTAGGCAGCTCATACAACCCTATACAATATAACAAAAAAAATGCGAATTGCTTAATATAGGGCTAATTATGATAGGATATACTACCCTTTTTTTTTAAAATCAATTGATCCGTATGCGTTTTATATCTAAAACTGAAGCCTATACTTATAGCCTATCAATATTAACTTATATCAGAAATAAATCACTTGATATAAAAACTTCATTAAAAGCCCCTTCACAACGAATAAATGCCATCAATGATACAATTGAAGACACAAAGGTTGCCCTAGAAAATCATGAACAAAACCCTAAAATTATTGTAACGCTATTAGAGCAGCTTAAGCCGCTTTTAAATCAAGAAGATCAACAATGTATTACAACACTACAAAACGATATACAACAAAGTGATTATCAACAAACGCCACAAGCAAAATATGAAAATATCCTTGCAAGACGATTTGAATCTGAAATGGCTATCGCTCTGTTACAAAATCCTACCCATGCAACAATGAATGCAGTAAAGCGAGTTTCAGATCAGCTTCAAATTTTGATAAGAAACAACAGCGATGCTATGTCATTACTTATCAAACAACTCACTCAGGTTCGTGAGCCCATAACATTCGGCGAACCAGACCATATCCCAACCTCCAACGACCTATTGATCTTACTCGAAGAAAATTCCCCCACGAAACTAATTGAAATTATGTATCTACATTATTTAACTGCCAATAAATTAACCCGTGCAGTCTCTATAAAACATTTAAACCCCACCCCTCCCGTGGGTAAATTAGCAGAAACTATTACCGATATTTACTCAAGCGATACTCCACTCGACTTCTTTAAAATAGCACTTGCTAGCCCCCTGGACTTTGGTGTTTATTCTCGATCTTATATATCAGATCAACTCTTCTACAAGTCCCCACTCTTTACAGCAGCTGGAAACAGAGGGCGTCTTGGTAGTCTTGATAATTTTCAGTTGCACGTAACTAATCAGCTTGGATTGATGTTACAACAGCAACAGGACTATGAAATAGGACTACCAACCCATTCATCAACTTGGTGTCCTGATTGCAAATGTCAACCCGCCAATTTAAAGTCGGCCTATGTTATTGATTTGATTGATAATGATGCTGTTTATGTCGCTGGTCCTTCCGGTATGACGAGTATATTATTAAACCAAATGGAAATTTTAGCTAACTTTGAAGATGAAAATTTAAAAAAGAATTATTTGAGTGCCATCGTAGCCTACGTTGTCGGCGGTGGCTTTCATAGCATTCATGAAGTCATTGGACCTGCACAATATTCATTAAATTTAGTCCCAGGTTATTATATTCAGGCTCCAGAGCCAGGAAAATTAGCTTTACCACCCAATTATCATCACTTCTTTAGGCAACAAGCCGCAATCGATCCCGATTTCAATGATCGTTATGAAAAAGCATGGCAAAACTACCTCACTTTTTTCAATGAAAACTACCTTCCGCGCCATCAACCACAATTACCATTAATGCAAGCAGAGATTGAAATAGAAGAAAGATTGCTTTACCCGGGAGTTCATGAAGACAAAAAAAGCACAACAACAACCACTACCGCCCATCACGAACGGTTTTTTAAGCCCGAGACTGTCAACATGGAACTGACAAAGCTGGAAAAGTTACAAATTGTGGAATGGGAAGAGCCAAAATTTGATGCTCTTTAAAACAAGGCATTCACCAACAATAACGCCATCAACGTCCGTAACGCCTTGCTAAATAAAGAGCTAACGCACGCACAGCCATGGCGTCGCCGCCTTCGGGCTTTCCAGGTTTACTGGCCACATTCCAAGCCATAACATCAAAATGAATCCAAGCAACCGTGTCCACAACAAACCGCTGTAAAAACAACGCCGCAGTAATCGCACCTGCATAAGACGAAGGGCTCGAATTAACCAAATCAGCCACGGTCGAATCCAACATTGATTGATAGCCTGAAAATAAAGGTAATCGCCATAGAGGATCTGAAATCTCCTTGGCTATCTGTTGTAATTCAAAGGCCAAATCATCATTTGGTGTAAACATTGCCGCAATTTCAGTACCTACCGCTACCCGCGCCGCGCCGGTAAGTGTTGCAAAATCAATTAATAACTCCGGCGGATCTTCACACGCTTTAACTAACGCGTCTGCTAAAACTAAGCGCCCTTCAGCATCGGTATTATCCACTTCAACCGTCAAGCCATTACGCATCGTCAAGATATCGCCAGGACGAAAAGCATCGGGTCCAACGGAGTTTTCTACTGCTGGAATGAGGACTTGCAAACGAATCGGCAATTCGGTTGCCATAATCCATCGAGCAAGACCTAAAACATGTGCTGCACCACCCATGTCTTTTTTCATCAAGCGCATTCCGGATGAGGGCTTTAAATCTAATCCGCCACTGTCAAAACACACCCCTTTACCCACTAAAGTCACTCGCGGATGCGTTAAGTCGCCCCAACTTAATGATAATAAACGAGGTGGCTGAGCTGAAGCACGACCCACAGCATGGATCGCTGGAAAATTAGACTGCAACAACTCATCACCAACCCACTGTTGAAAATGAGCTTGGTATTGTTGCGCAAGGCTTTCAGTTTCTAAAGCCAACTCAGCAGGACCCATATCATTTGTCGGGGCATTAATTAAATCTCGCACTAAAAATAGTGACTCAGCCTCAGCAAGTATCACCGACAATCGCTCGACATCTACAACCAAAACACGAGGTGTTACAATCTGTTTTTTGTAACGATCATAGCGATATTGAGCCAAAGACCATGATAACAAAGCAAATAGCGATGTATCTTGTTGTAATACATAACAGTAACCACTCGGCAAAGCTGTCGCGGCAATCGCCAATGCTTGAGCCTCATTATTATCAGCCCCACTCCCAACATAGGCGATTTTAAAACCGCCTACCGCAGTATGAACAAAACAGCACTCACCCAAGCCACCGGTAAATCGCTCGCTTAATAAATAGGCTCGCTCGTAAGTCGGCATCAATTCCTGTTGTTTTTCCCATTCTGCTTGACTGAGTAACACTAAAGGAATTGCACTTTCTGAAGTCTCTTGTTGATAACATTGTTTTGCTTGCATAATAATTTTGTTCCTAAGTAAAGAATGTCAAAATATACTCTTCGCACTTGAGTTTTCGGCGGTGAGTATCATTCCTATCGTTGAATTATTTTTTGACGGTCCCTGAGTGACGAAAATCGGCTAATCGCACACCTGAACAATATAAACTGATCAAGTAAATTCCTGTTGCGGCAACAACATGCGCTAATAAAATCAAGCCTCGAGTGAGAACAGGCAGTGCCATCCAATACGTAACTTGTCCCGTCATATTAATCAAGTAAATTGACATGACGGCATTAGCCGCCCCTAACTGTAAAAGAAACTTCCCCCAACCCGGTTCAGGAAAATAATGTTTACGGCGTATTAATAGAAATAATAACAAGCCAGCATTAACATAACCTGCTAATGCTGACGCCAACGTCAATCCGGCGTGCGCTAAAGGCCAAATCAAAACCGCACAAAGCAGGCTATTGACCAACATCGCAAAAGCACCAATTTTAACAGGCGTTTTAATATCCTGACGCGCATAAAACCCTGAAGCCAGAACCTTGATCATCATGAAGGCAGGCAATCCAAGAGACAGCGTCATCAAGCTTTTTTGTGTTTGAATGACGTCGGATGCTATAAATTTTCCATAGCCAAAAGCCGTGGCAAGCATCGGCAAAGAAAATAAAGTTAAACCAAGCCCTGCAGGAACTCCAATCAGCAAAATTAAACGCAATCCCCAATCAAACTCATGAGAAAATTTTTTAACGTTAGCCTCCGCATGACGACGGGACAAATTCGGAAGAATCACCGTCGCAATAGCCACACCAAAAACACCCAATGGAAAATCCGTTAACCGATCCGTAAAATAGAGCCACGTCACACTACCCACCGGCAAAAAGGATGCAAAAATAGAATCAACCATCAAATTCAATTGCGCAATGGATACGCCAAACAAAGCGGGAACCATTAACCTCATGACTCTTTTAACGCCATCATCACCAAGATAAAGTCGTGGTTTAACGAGCAATCCTCGCCGATGCAAAAAGGGAATTTGAAACAATAATTGAGCAATTCCTGCAATAAACACACCCCAAGCCAAACCAACAACAGGATGAGCAAAATGCGGGCTTAAATAACAGGCTGCTAAAATCATACTGATATTTAAAAGAACAGGCGTAAAAGCAGGAATACCAAAATAGCCGTAAGAATTCAGAACGGCACCTGCCATTGCTGTTAATGAGATGAACATCAAGTAAGGGAACGTGATTCGCAACATCTCTGTCGCAAGAAAGGTACGATCGGTTCCCTCGCCAAAACCTGGCGCAAAAATAAAAATAATGGCTGGTGCGGTAAAAATACCCACCAACGTAATCAAACTAAGCACAGCCCCCAAATGACCTGAAACTCGAGCAATAAAGGTTCTCACCTCAGTGGGTGAATGTGTTTGTTGATACTCTGTTAAAACCGGGACAAATGCTTGTGAAAAAGCACCCTCCGCAAATAAACGCCGCATGAAATTAGGGATACGAAATGCGACATAAAAAGCATCAACACCGGCTGTTGCTCCAAAAAAATAAGCCAACAACATATCTCGCGCAAAGCCCATCATGCGAGAGAAGAAAGTCATTAAAGACACGAGCGATGTCGACCGCAGCAAACTTTGTCGTTTGATGGTTATCACGTCAGAGACTGACATACTTAGTAAACCTTATTTTTTTTGTAATTGCACACACGTCATCCGCATAGGGCGTTCACGAAAGATCGCTTGGACGAAGATTTCCCTGGCTTTAAATCACCAAACCTTCAAGGCGACGGTGTCTTGAAAAGAATTATCTTACTCGTTTTTTCATAAAAAAACCCGCCAAAAAGCGGGTTTTTTATTTAAAGCAACAAACTACAGCGTTGGGCAATTACATCATGCCGCCCATGCCGCCCATGCCGCCCATACCACCCATATCACCGCCAGCACTACCTTCATCTTTTTTAGGTAGATCAGCAATCATACATTCGGTGGTCAACATAAGGCTTGCAACAGAAGCTGCGTTTTGTAATGCCGTACGCGTTACTTTGGTTGGATCCAAAATACCCATTTGAACCATATCACCAAAATCACCTGTTGCTGCATTAAAGCCGTAGTTATCTTTACCTTCAGATACTTTGTTAACAATAACTGATGATTCATAACCTGCGTTAGCTACAATTTGACGCATGGGTGATTCAATAGCACGACGCAGAATATTAACGCCCATGTCTTGATCAGCATTATCGCCCTTCACATCATCCAATGCTTTTTGTGCACGAATAAATGCTACTCCGCCACCAGCAACGATGCCTTCTTCAACAGCCGCACGTGTTGCATGCAATGCATCTTCCACGCGAGCTTTTTTCTCTTTCATTTCAACTTCAGTTGCAGCACCAACTTTAATGACAGCAACGCCGCCAGCTAGTTTAGCGACACGCTCTTGTAGTTTTTCACGATCGTAGTCAGAAGAAGTTTCTTCCATTTGCGCACGGATTTGGGTGATTCGCGCATTAATATCAGCGGCATTACCTTCACCATCAATAATTGTGGTATTTTCTTTAGTAACAATAATGCGTTTTGCAGTACCTAAATCAGCTAATGTAGCAGCTTCCAAGGTTTTGCCAATTTCTTCGGAAATGACTTGACCGCTAGTCAGAATAGCAATGTCTTGCAACATGGCTTTACGACGGTCACCAAAGCCAGGTGCTTTAACAGCACATACTTTAACAATACCGCGCATGTTGTTGACAACCAGTGTCGCTAAAGCTTCACCTTCAACATCTTCCGCAATAATCATCAAAGGACGGCCAGACTTGGCAACGCCTTCAAGCACAGACAACATATCACGAATACTTGATATTTTCTTATCAACCAAAAGGATGAAAGGATGTTCAAGTTCGGTTGTCATGTTTTGTTGATTATTAACAAAATAAGGAGAAATATAACCACGGTCAAATTGCATACCTTCAACTACGGATAATTCATTTTCAAGACCATTACCATCTTCAACCGTAATAACGCCCTCTTTACCTACTTTTTCCATGGCTTCTGCAATGATCGAACCAATTGACTCATCAGAGTTGGCAGAAATTGTACCTACTTGAGCAATGGCTTTGCTGTCTTTGCAAGGCTTTGACATTGCTTGCAGTGCTTTTGTAATTGCCGAAACTGCTTTATCAATACCGCGCTTTAAATCCATCGGATTCATGCCAGCAGCAACCGCTTTATGTCCTTCAACCAAAATTGAACGAGCCAATACAGTTGCGGTGGTTGTACCATCACCGGCGGTATCTGACGTCTTAGAAGCAACTTCCTTGACCATTTGCGCGCCCATATTTTTGAATCGATCTTCAAATTCAATTTCTTTGGCAACAGAAACACCGTCTTTGGTCACGGTAGGTGCACCAAATGATCTTTCTAATACCACATTGCGGCCACGAGGCCCCATGGTCACTTCCACAGCGTCCGCTAATGCATTAACGCCAGCTAATAATTGTTGACGTGCTTCGTCACCAAAACGTAATTGTTTTGCCATGATTACAATCTCCTAAACTAGAACCAAATAATTACTTTTCAACCACACCCATAATATCGTCTTCACGCATAACAACTAACTCATCTGCGCCGACTTTAACTTCTGTTCCGGAATACTTACCGAACAATACGGTGTCACCCACTTTAACTGCTAAAGCACGACAATCACCATTATCCAATACTTTTCCAGCACCAACAGCAACCACTTCACCTTGCATTGGCTTTTCGGTAGCATTATCAGGGATAACAATACCACCCGCGGTCATACGCTCATTCTCCAAACGACGTACAACGACTCGATCGTGTAAAGGACGAATTTTCATACTACTTTCTCCTGGTTATTGATATAAATTACTTGCAAAATTAAAATCTAGAATGTAAAACACATTCAACTGAGCGCTAGATACTTACTACTAACTATCTCGGATGCAATCAGATATGGGGACGTCGCACAGGCTTTCAAGGGCAAGCAATAAAAATATTCTCGCGCTTATCAAAATAATGACATGAATATAATTTTGCTCTTTACCCATGTTTGATTATAAAATAAGCAATTGACGGACTATCTTACAGGTTCACGGCATGAAAACATGGTTTATGATCTTATGGCTTACAGGTCTTTCTCTTTTATCGTCAATAACATTTGCGATTTCCCCACCCCCTGCGCAGAATGTTTTTCAAACCAGCGTGAGACTCATTGACCCTAATAGTTTTTTTATCACCTGGCAAGTCAAGCCAGGCTTTTTTCTTTACGCCGATCGCATTAAATTATCCGCAGAACCTAATACTCATGTGACAATAGGTACCTTGCATTTTCCTCTTTCTCTGACCAAAACCGACCCATTAGGCCATCATTATCCTGTTTATCGACATGAATTGATTTTACCTGTACCTGTTCTTAGCCAACAACCAGGGCACTCGTTCTTATCCATGACGTTCCAAGGATGTGCTGATGACGGATTTTGCTACCCCCCGCAAACCCAACGCATCCGATTAAGCACCGATGATCATCTGGCGTTAAGCAACGTTCAATTTGTCAAAGATTCGACATCGATGCCTGAGCGTCATGCGGCTAACCAAAATAACAACATAGCATTGGTGTTTAGTGCTCACTATTGGCCTGTAACCTTATTGATATTTTTTGGTTTAGGTTTATTACTGTCCTTTACGCCCTGTGTATTACCCATGATTCCAGTGCTATCTGGAATTATTGTTGGTCACGACAAAATATCGACACAAAAAGCATTTGGATTGTCCTTAAGTTACGTCTTAAGTATGGCCTTCACTTATGCACTCATTGGCGTCACTGTGGCCTTATTGGGTGAAAATCTGCAAATTACCATGCAATCTCCCGTCATGATCACCTTGTTTAGCGGTGTATTTGTTACTTTATCTTTATCCATGTTTGGATTGTTTGACCTAAAACTCCCTGTTTCTTGGCAAGCCAAATTAGCTCAAGTCACTCGTCAACAATCGAGCGGTCACTACCTGAGCGCTGCAATCATGGGCTGTCTATCAACCTTAGTCCTTTCTCCGTGCGTCACAGCACCCTTAGTTGGCGCACTTGGTTACATTGCCCAAACGGGTAACTTAATCTTAGGTGGATCAGCACTATTTGTCATGGGATTAGGTATGGGGTCACCTTTATTATTGATAGGAACTTCTGCGGGAAAATGGTTGCCTAAAGCCGGTGTTTGGATGAATGCTGTCAAATCTTTTTTTGGCATGCTCCTGCTTGCTGTCGCCATTTATTTATTGACGCGTATTTTACCAGCAACACTCATTATGGGATTATGGGCCGCTTTACTGATTTTTATCGGAGTTTACTCCGGCGCACTCCTTCGTGGACAAACCCATCTTGAAAGGTTGAAACAGAGCATCAGCATCCTATTTTTAGTTTATGGTTTGCTCGTATTAATTGGCGCAAGCTTAGGCAACCATAATCCATTACAACCTCTTGAAGGTTTGTCTGTGAAAAATAATTCAATAGATTATCGTTCAAAACCCACTTTATCCGAACACATTGTCACAACCTCCGCCGCACTCAAAGCATGTCTTTCTCAGCATCAAGGAGAGCCCGTAATGTTAGATTTTTATGCTGATTGGTGCACTTCCTGCAAAGTCATGGAGGCGACGACGTTAAATGATCCGGCGCTCAAACAAGCCTTAGAAGGATTGATCGTCATCAAAGTCGATATCACCAATAATTCAAGGGATCAACAAAACTTGCTCAAAAAATACAATGTCATTGCTCCCCCAACCTTTATTTTTATCAATCGTCATGGGCAGGAGATTAGCGGATCTCGATTAGTGGGTGAGCTCTCAAGTCAAGATTTTATTCATCAGTTAGCAGATATTAAAGAATAGGAGTTGTACATGAATTATCGTATAGGCTTTGCCAGTTTAGGATGTCCCAAAGCCTTAGTTGATTCCGAGCGCATTATTACCCAATTACGAGCACAAGGCTATGAGTTGGTCTCAACGTACCAAGATGCAGGCCTCGTTATTGTGAATACCTGCGGGTTTATTGAATCTGCCATCAAAGAATCGTTAGACACGATTAAAGAAGCGATGCAAGAAAATGGGCGTGTTATTGTCACTGGCTGCTTAGGCGCAAAAGCTGATTTAATACGTCAAGCTTGTCCTGATGTTCTCCATATCAGCGGCGCCCATGCGTATGAAGAGGTCGTTCGTGCCGTACATCGCCATATGCCACCGCCAACGAACCCCTTTGTACAACTTGTACCACCGCAAGGTATTAAATTAACGCCACGACATTATGCGTATTTAAAAATTTCAGAAGGGTGTAATCATCAATGCACCTTTTGCATTATTCCTAGCATGCGCGGCAAATTACAAAGCTATCCTTTACACCAACTATTAACTGAAGCTAAAAAACTAAAAGAAGCTGGCGTCAAAGAATTGCTCGTCATCTCCCAAGATACCAGCGCTTATGGCCTCGACACTCGCTATCAAAAAGTAGAATGGCAGGGAAAAATGTTAGAGACTCGTTTTTATGATCTGTGCCAAGCTCTAGGCGAATTAGGGATTTGGGTGCGCTTGCATTATGTTTACCCTTACCCACATGTTGATAAGATCATTCCATTGATGCGTGATCGACTGATTCTTCCTTATTTGGATATCCCCTTCCAACACGCAAGCCTGCGGATTTTACAGGCCATGAAACGACCTGCCTGCACGGAAAACACGCTTGAGCGCATCAAATCATGGCGTGAAATTTGTCCCGACATCACCATTCGTTCCACCTTTATTGTTGGTTTCCCAGGAGAAACGGAAGAAGAATTTGAAACTTTGCTGAACTTTTTAGAGATCGCGCAACTGGATCGCGTTGGCTGTTTTCAATATTCACCGGTTGAAGGTGCTAAAGCCAATGAATTAAGTCATCCCTTACCTGATAAAATCAAAGAAGAGCGCTACCACCGATTCATGCAAGTTCAAGCTGAGATCAGCAGGAAAAAATTACAAGCCAAAATTGGCAACAAAATGACAGTACTTGTTGATGAAATAGGCGAAGATCATATCGTCGCACGAAGCCAAAGCGACGCACCTGAGATTGATGGTTTAGTTTATTTACCACCAAAGCCTACCGTTCAACCAGGTGATTTCGTGGAAACAACCATCATCGACAGTGATGATTACGATTTACATGGGGATTTTGAATAAAATTCCTCGTTCGTGCCCACACAACAACAGGAACAACAGAACAAAAAAACGTTGTAGCGGATGTCGACATTAACATTAGGGTCTTTTTGAATTTCATGCTGTCAGAACCATAACTTCCTGTATGCCGTGGCTTATCCACGGCATACAAGAGAACTGATAGAGCAATTGTCAACATGCCCTAGTGAATTGTTTCGGTTCCGGTTAAACAACGGCTAATGACATGACGAGTCACCAAATCGCCCTGCTCCGCGCCATAGAGTTCGTTGAACTGTTTGGCTAGAATAACAACCCATGTTGACAACTGAAAACTCATGCACTTTTCTTTTTGATCCACAACCAATTCAAACAAACCCAAGGCATCATTATCGTTGGCATTAGCATACTGTTCGATAATCAACTGTGCAATCGTCATATCTTTTTCTTGCGTCGGCCAATTTTTTTTCATTTCACCCTCAAAAACTCGATGTCAATAATAAAAACTAGATGAAGGCAATATTCTAAATTACAAGCCCTCAGGTTCTTGCCACAATGTAATAAATAAAACCATCACCATAGGACCAATAAACAAACCGAGCAATCCCAACGTTTCCAAGCCACCCAATATACCAAAAAGCACGGCTAAGAAAGGCAATTGGATTGCCCCACCAATTAAAACTGGTTTAATAAAATGATCGGCAATAAACATCACGATAGTTCCCCAGATGATGACGAGAAGAGCGGCGATTAAACTACCGCTTGCAAAAAGAATCAGGGCAACAACACCAAACACAGCTGGCACTAAAAAAGGGATCATGGCCGCAAAAGCGGTAATAAACCCGGTCAAAGTCGGTGCGGGAAAACCAACGAAAGCATAACAAACTCCCATGCAAACACCAACTCCTAAGCCCACAACAATCGTCCCGTTCACGGTTGCTCTTAAAGCTGAAGGCAATTTTTCAGCATAACGAAACCATCGAACACCAAGACAGTACTCTCCGACCAAATGAATTTGATGAAATAATTTATTGCCGTCACGATAAAAGAAAAATAACGTGAGTAAAGTAAAGCCCACCTGAAAACTGCGGTGAGCGATACTAACGCCTAATTCCTTAACATAATAACTTGCCGGAGTCAGTGACATATGTAAGTTAGTCAACAAACCTCGTAGACTGCCTGGTTGACTAATGTTAATGTTCCAATAACCCACAAGCTCAGAGCCAACTAAAGGGATTTGCTTCAACAACTCGGGCGGAGCGCCACCATTGGCATTAATATCCTGTAAATAATTAATGAATAACTGAGATTCCTTAACTAAGACTGTAATCAACCACGACAACGGCACCAACAACATCAGAGCAAGCAATGTCGTAAATAACAATGCTGACCAGCTATCATTTTGAGCAAAAAAGTAATGCCATTTTTGATACAAAGGATAAGTCACAATAGCAATAATGCCCGCCCAGACTAACGACGGAATAAAGCGATGAACAATAAATAAGGTTAAAAGCACAATACCAACACTTAACCCAATACTGATTAATTCTTTTTGGTTCTCATTCATTATTGACTCTCATTCATCTTAACGTTTGTTGACAAATTTCAGCAAAAAGATGCCCATGCAATAGGTCAATTTTATATTAAGACAACAGCCAAATCATGCCTTGCAAAACTATCCAAGCAAAAAAAGCCGCCAACACATCATCCAGCATAATTCCCATCCCGCCGACAATCTTTTGATCGATATAACGAATAGGCTGTGGCTTCCAAATATCAAACAAACGAAATAAGAAAAAACCAACAATCATCCAAATCAAACTGACCGGAGCTAAGAACATCGTGATTAAATAGCCTACTATTTCATCCCAGACAATGCCACCATAATCATGAGCGCCCATATCACGGGAAACCCAATCCGTAATAAAAACTCCAAAAATAAAAGCGGCGAGAGTCACCACAAGATAAATCATCCATGGGCAAAAACTTAAAAGCCAGTACATGGGGATAGCAAGTAGCGTCCCCCAAGTCCCTGGAGCAAAAGGCATTAACCCACTGCCAAAGCCTGCGGCGATAAAATACAAGGGGTTTTTCAATACCTTCGATTTAAAATTTTCATCCATGATCGTCTACCCCAATAATTTTCAACTCATTCCTTCGGTGCATAAGGTAATTTCACCTCAGCCGTTCGAATCTGTCGCGCCAAATTATTCAAAACTCCATTTACATAACGATGACCTTCCACCGAACCAAATTCTTTGGCTAAACTAACCCACTCATCTAAAACAATTCGATAAGGAATATCCAAGCAAAAAATTAACTCATAAGTTCCCATACGAAGCACTGTAAGTTCAATAGGTGTCAAATCATCTAAGGGTCTATCAAGAAAAGTCAACAAGGTCGATTCAATTTGTGCCAAATGCTTAGGAATCTCATGAATCATCATTGAAAAATACTCAGTATCTACTTTGTCCATGGTGTTCGCCACATGAAACTGTGTTTCTATCTCAACAATCTCATGTCCTGCCATCATCCACTGATACAAGGCTTGCAGCGCTAATTTTCGAGCGCGCTGTTTACGGCGGATCGATTGTTTATCCACAATTCCCCCGTTCTTCATCGTTTAGTTCATCAATGGCTTGCTTAAAATCGCTCACATCTTTAAAACGTTTATAGACTGAGGCAAAACGTACATAAGCGACATGATCCAAGCCGTATAACTGTTTCATTACTAGTTCACCTACTTCGCGAGATTCAATTTCTCGTTCACCGCGATTTCTTATTTCTAACATAATTTGAACAATCGCAGTTTCAAGAGCATCGGCACTCACTGGCCGTTTTTCTAAAGCCCGTAACATTCCCGCACGTAAATTACTTAAATTAAAAGGTTCACGACGTGCGTCCCGCTTAATAATATAAGGCATATCCAGTTCCGCTGTTTCAAACGTCGTAAAACGTTCCTGACAGACAAGACACTGTCTTCGTCGTTTCACCTGATCGCCATCAGTAACCAAGCGCGAATCAATAACTTTTGTTTCTTCTGCACGACACAAGGGGCAATGCATAATTAACTATACACTGGGTAGTTAAGACATAATTGCACAACTTCTTCCTTAGTTTTTGCGAGTAATTGGTCATCCAAAGGCTCGTCAAGCAAATCAGCAATCCAAGTTGCGATTTTTTTAATCTCAGGCTCTTTAAATCCTCGCGTTGTCACGGCCGGCGTACCCAAACGAATGCCACTCGTCACAAAAGGCGAAAGTGGATCACCAGGAACTGAGTTTTTATTCACCGTGATATTAGCACTGCCTAATAAAGCATCAGCCTCTTTCCCATTAATTGACTTACCCATAAGATTAACCAACATCAAATGATTTTTAGTGCCGCCAGAAACAATAGGATAGCCTCTTTCCATCAAGGAACGAGCTAAAAAATCCGCATTGGCAAGAACTTGTTGTTGATAAATTTTAAATTCTGGCTGCAAACCTTCAGCAAAGGCGACCGCTTTTGCTGCGACGACATGAACCAAGGGTCCGCTTTGCGTTCCAGGAAACACCGCTGAATTTAATTTTTTTTCTATTTCTTCATTGGCTCGAGCCAAAATTAAGCCTCCACGAGGCCCACGTAATGTTTTATGTGTAGTTGTTGTGACCACATCAGCAAACGGCACCGGTGAAGGATAAAAGCCCGTGGCAACCAAGCCTGCAACATGCGCAATATCCGCCATTAAATAGGCCCCGACTCGATCAGCAATCGCTCGAAAACGTTCCCAATCTAATACTTGAGAATACGCGGAAAACCCTGAAATAATCAGTTTAGGTTGAACGGTAAAGGCTTGCTCTTCCAGTTTATCATAATCAATAAGGCCTGTGCTTGGATCAACTCCATAATCAAATGATTCATAATACTTTCCGGAAAAACTGACTTTGGACCCATGCGTTAAATGACCACCATGCGGTAACGACATTCCTAAAATACGATCCCCTGGATTGAGCAAAGCCAACATGACTGCAGCATTCGCTTGTGAACCCGAATGAGGTTGAACATTAGCATAATCCGCCTTAAATAAGGCCTTAGCACGTTCAATCGCAATGGATTCAACAATATCAACATTCTGACAGCCACCATAATAACGTTTACCGGGGTAACCTTCAGCATATTTGTTGGTGAATATGGAACCTTGTGCTTCCAACACGCGAGGGCTAACGTAGTTTTCGGAAGCTATGAGCTCAATATGTTCTTCCTGTCGTTTCTTTTCAGCCTCAATCGCTTGCCAAATGGGTTCATCGCATTCTTTTAGAGTATACGTTTTGTCAAACATGATTGATCCTTAAATTCGAGTGAAACTTTATTTCACAATAATGGCATTACGTACTCGCTTAACCCCACCAACGCCGGCTGCAATAATAGCCGCTCGTCGTCTTACATCTTGAGTACTCACAAACCCACTGAGCTGTACCTCATCTTTAAATGTTTTGACTTGAATTGCGAAACCACTTGAACCTAACTCATCAATAAGACTCGCCTTAACTCGAGTGGTCACAGCGCTACTATCAAAAAATTCCCCAGCACTTTCTGTGCTTTGTGTCGAACCACAAGCGACAATCATAAGTGCACATACCATCACACTAATCCATCGACCAATCCCTCGCATTATTTTTCTCTCTCTACATCTAAAAATTAAAGTCTAAACGCTTAAAAAGCTTAACATATCGGTGTCACTTTTCGCAGTAGTAAAGTTACTAGTGACCATGAATTATCGTATTTTGTCGTAAAGACGAATCATCAGAATACCCAGGCACTGAACCTTGACCGCGCTGATAACCATCATCATGACCATGGCGATTTGATGGTTGAGCAGGAATTGTAATAGTTTGTCCAGGCACGGAATCTCGCCCCTGCCAATTGCCATCATCATGACCATGGTAATTTGAAGACTGCTCCTGTCGCTCAACTTGTGCCGGTACGGGAACATTTACATCTCGCGGTCCACGACGGTAATATTGTCCTCCATGATAATAATAATCCCTTGAAGGATGAACATGGGTAGGGTACTGCGATTGATAACCATGATCATATTCCTCAACAACACAAGCCGACAAGAACATGACTACAATCGACATCATCAACCACTTCATAAACACCTCAATTTTCTCTACTTGGAGAGAGTTCTTGTCAACACGAGCTACAAGGACTAACTCAGCCCAAGTAGATTATTCATTAATCACTTAACACTCACTTTCGCTTTTAATTGACCTTGTAAATAAGGAACGATACGAATAGTGCTTCCAACATTGGCATATCCTGAATAAATAACATAACCATTTGACGTTATAGAAAGATACATGTTGGCATGACAATAGTTATAATAAAAAAGGCTCACATAATGCGGAATTTCATGGGGATAAATATTAAATGGTGATAAAGCAGCGCCATCATCAAACTGCCCTGACACTAACACATTCTGATAGCTATCATTAATAATTTCAATTTGACAGTACCCAGGATACATTGCATTTTTAACTGTTGAATTTATTGTCTGATCAGTTGCCTGTGGATGAATATGTCGATTTTCAGCATACCCCAACGAACACAGACTCAAACAAACCAACAATAAAAAAGATTTAACTTTCATAACAACACCCTAACAACCAACTTATGAACTTCAGATGGTAACAAAGGATTTTATTTAGTCAATACGTCTGTTTTAATAAAC
>JAOAUB010000100.1 GCA_030157805.1 Legionellaceae bacterium | reverse complement strand
ATAAAAACTAATAAAAAGAAGGATGAGTCCATATTATTGCCCTAATTTCATTAAAATTTACGATTTTGGAATTCGCGACACATAACCCCTGAGCCGTTT
The DNA here is from genome assembly GCA_030157805.1 of Legionellaceae bacterium. Lineage (GTDB taxonomy): Bacteria > Pseudomonadota > Gammaproteobacteria > Legionellales > Legionellaceae > JAOAUB01. Next base: position 3,826 of record JAOAUB010000100.1, on the reverse strand, counting down.
GGTTTGAAATCTAATGAAACAATAAGCGTGAAATATGGCTCATCGCTTTTTGTGCATACTCTAAAGGATTTGCAAACGCAGGATCCTGCTCAGCCTCAACAATCATCCACCCCTTATAATTCAAGGCTTTTAACGCGGCAATGATCGGCTTAAAATCCAGATTACCGTCACCAGGAACCGTGAACACACCCGCTCGCACAGCGTCCATAAACGATAAATTTTGTGATACGACTTGATTAAAAATAGGCCATCGAATGTCTTTAAGATGAACATAACGAATTCGCGCCCCGTAACGTTCAATGAGTTGCAACGGAGAGACATCCGCAAAAGCAGCATGCCCCGTGTCTAGAAGTAAAGAGACTAATTGAGGACTGGTATGTCGCATGAGAAAATCAATGTCATCAAGCGTAAACACCCCCGTTCCCGCGTGGTAATGATAGACTATCTGCATCTCAAAATCGTGTGCAATACGACCCAGAGTGTGCAGTCCTTGAATCAGCGCATGCCACTGATGTTCATTAAATTGTGGTCTTTTCGTGCCTAAAACAGGCCACGATGTGCCTTGAATCGCATGACCGCACTCACAAACATTGATAAAGCGCGCCCCCATGGCACGCAAAAAGCTGACGTGTTCCAAAAATTGGGATAATGTTTTTTCGTGATGACCCTCTTCTGTAAAATACGTGCTAAACCAAGCGCTAGCTAACTGCAAATGGTGCTTCGTGAGGGATTGTTTTAAGCGCGGAATATCACGCGGGAATTTTTGACCAAGCTCTGTACCAGAATAACCAGCCTCTTCCATCTCTTGAATGCATTGATTAAAACTAATCTCCCCACCGAGACTAGGATCATCATCATTGCTCCAATTAATGGGTGCGATGCCCAAAAGAAAATTCGTAGGTAATTGATTTTTTAATTCAACCGACAAGATATCCCTCCTTACTTCATAGCAGAATTGCCGTCATTGATGATTTGATTTATATCTAAACTCACCAGATCCAACAGTTGCTGATCACTCATTTCCGTTAACAACGACTCCCCATTGACTTGCAGCACATCCGCAGCTAAAGCGATTTTATCAGCAATTAATTGATCGATTTTTTCCTCAATGGTACCTTTACAAATAAACTTATGAACCAACACATTGTGTTTTTGACCAATGCGAAAAGCCCGATCGGTCGCCTGATTTTCAACCGCAGGATTCCACCATCGATCAAAATGAATGACATGGCTTGCCGCCGTTAAATTAAGCCCCGTTCCGCCTGCTTTCAGGGATAAAACAAAAAATGGCGGACCTTGCTCATCTTGGAATCGATCCACCAACGCTTGCCGTTTTGCAACCGGCGTGCCACCATGCAACACTAATCCGCCGGTACCAAACAGTTGCTCTAAATAGGCCGCAATAGGTACGGTGATTTCACGATATTGCGTGAAAATTAATACTTTTTCTTGTCGCGCTGCAATTTCCAGAACCAATTCAGCCAAACGTGCAAATTTTCCACTCCGACTTTCGTGATAATCCATATCACCCAAAATTTGCCCAGGATGATTGCAGATTTGCTTGAATCGCGTTAAATAAGACAACACCAACCCCTTGCGTCGAATATCTTGATCCGCGGAGGCAAGGGCTTTTTTCATATCGTGAACTGCTTGAGTATAGAGTGTCAGTTGCTCTTTGCTTAACGAACACCACACCTTCATTTCAATTTTATCCGGCAAATCAGCAATAATGGATTTATCAGTTTTCAAACGACGTAAAAGATACGGCTGCACCAATTGCCGCAAAGGCGCATAAGAAACGGTTTCACCTTCATCAACTGATCGAATAAATTGTTTAAAACGTGTCCGGTTACCTAACAGACCAGGACAGATAAAATCATACAAAGACCATAAATCACCCAAACGATTTTCAATAGGTGTCCCTGTAAGCGCAATTCGAGCATGAGCTTTTAATTTCTTAGTTAATTTGGCTTGTTCTGACGCTGGATTTTTAATCGCTTGCGCTTCATCAAGGATCACTAAACGCCATTCTCTTGTCGTTAACCACAATTGACGCTGCAACATACCATAACTGGTGACCACCAGATCCAAGTGCTCCAAAGGTTGTTCAGGGTTTTGCACAAAACTATCCAAGTCAACTCGACTTAGCTCTGAACCATGAAGAAATAACGCCGTTAATGACGGAGCGAATCGTTGAAGTTCCGCTTTCCAATTCGCTAATAACGACGCGGGCAACACCAAAAGACTGGGTTGTTTGAGCCCCTTTTTCTTTTGAATCAACAACAGCGCAATCACCTGAATTGTTTTGCCAAGACCCATGTCATCAGCAAGACACGCCCCCAAACCAAGATCCGTTAATAAATACAACCAACTCACCCCAACTTGTTGATAGGGCCTTAACGTCGTTCTTAATTCATCACCTAAATGTTGAGCTTGAATGGTTTCAGGATGACGAAATTTTTCAAGCATGTTCGCCAAATCATCGCTAGCTTTAACGCCTGACCACTCCTGCATACTCTCTGAAAATTCTGCTCCTGCTAAGTCATGACGCACCCCAGCTAATAAACGCATGCCCTCAATGAACGGCACGCCCTCCGACCCAATCTCCTCTTGCACCGATTGCCAATGTGACAAAACAACGTTTAATTTACCTCGATCAATTTCAACGTATTGCCCACGGAGCCAGAGTAATCCCGTTTCAGCGTTAGAAATGAGCTCTAATTCCTCAGGACTTAAGACTTCCCCATTGATGGTCATGTTCACGGTGAAATTTAATAAGCTCGCTGTCGACAATACACTGTTCTTTTGGCTACCAAGAGTCACCAGCACTCGTGGCTTCGCCCGCTTTTTCCACCAATTAGGGCCTCTGACCACCAAACCACACATTTCTAACTGAGGAATAGACTGGAGAAACTCATACGCTTCAACGGGCGTCCATGCTAAAGAGCGATAAATATCATGGCTTTCAATCAATTCTCGCAGCCACACACAATGTTTACTGGCCTCATGAAGGGGTTTTAATAAATTATGAAGCGCTTGCTTATTGGCATCCCCTGCGTAGTCTTCTAAGGCCTTACTCAGTGGTTTATGATTCACTTCACGCGATCCCGTGAGACTGGACGCAAACGTTGCAATAAAAGCAAATGGATAATGAGGATCTTTTTTATTTTCCCCCAAATGCAAACAAACCCGACCAACTTGCCGCCACGCAGGAAAATGCCTTCTTAAAAATCCCCCCACCCCCTGAGGTTCTTTCACAACCTGCACACGACACCACTCATCAAAAGCAGACCAAATCGAAGCTAAAACAGTCGTGGACGCATACTCCATCCCTGGCTGTGGCGGCATTTTTAATAGCCAACGCTGCAGCTCGTCCTCTTTGGGCGCTTTGATTTTATCAATAAAATGATATTCTTGAGACGTGTAATGACAAAGTTTATCGACATATTGAGCAATGTAATTTCGCCAGTACTTCATCGCCTGTGACCAACGCCGATCGATTTTACTGGAGACTAATTGCAATAGGCCTAACTCTTGAGATTGTGCGAAAGCTTGAATAACTTGCGGATGATGAACCTGCGCATCATGTTTATCAACATCAACATCAACATCAACATCAACATCAACATCAACATGTTGAACAAGGTGCAAATGCCCTAAGGGAGTCAGGGTTAAGCTGAAGATAGATTGTATTTCTTGTGTCACAAGATGCCATTCTTTTAAATATTAGAACAAAGCGACCAGTATAACAAATCTATCACTTGATTTAAAACAACATTGTTCCTAAAAAATAACCTTCAAAACGGTCTGCATGATTAAAACGCAA
>JAOAUB010000099.1 GCA_030157805.1 Legionellaceae bacterium | reverse complement strand
CTTTTTGAAAAAGAGCAATTATTAAATACAACGGAATGCATTACTTCGTCAGGATTTTTTAACGGATATGCTCATTACCAGTGGCGCTTGTATCCTAAACACGTTGTTCGTCGATTACAGGCGATTGATGAAGCTCTTTTAAAGTTAGCGTGGATTGATCGTAGGGATGAACCCATGGATGCGATGAGTAAGCCTATGTAAGCGAACTATCGAGGTTATGCAAGAGCTTGATTGAAGTGAATGAGGTTTTTTGACAACGCCAAACTCGTTTTTGTCCTATCTTTAAACAACGCTTGCCTAAACAAGCTAATCAACCTAGAATTCTCTCTTTGTTTGCGTTTTAGGAGAAAAGCTGATGGGGTGGAATGAGCCTGATGATCGCCGCGATCCGCGGGGTGGAAAAAACCAGCCGCCTGATTTAGATGAGGCGCTTAAACGTTTGCAGGCTAAATTAAAGCAAGTTTTTTCCAGTGGAAAAAAGATAAAAAGCAGGTCCTATCAGCCAGATTCAGACCCAAGCATGGGTGGAGGCGGTCTTCTCGCCGCCATGGTCACTTTGATTGTTTTTATTCTTTGGGTCTTGTCGGGTATTTTTATTGTTAATCCAGCAGAGCAAGCGGCTATTTTGCGTTTTGGTAAATACGTTGAAACAGTGGGACCAGGACCGCATTGGATTCCTCAATTTATCGCCACAAAAATTGTTTTCAATGTTGATCGCGTTTCTGATTATTCTTATTCAGCGCAAATGCTGACAAAAGATGAAAATCTAGTTTCGGTCTCTTTGGTGGTTCAGTACCGTATTCGTGATTTGGAAGCGTATTTGTTTAATGTGACGGATCCTCTAGAAAGTCTTCATCAGGCAACGTCCAGCGCTTTGCGTCAGGTTGTGGGCACAACGACGTTAGATCAAATCATTACTGAGGGTCGAGAAGCCTGGGGCAGTCATGTTCAGGACAGCTTGATTAAAATTCTTGAAAAATATAAAACCGGAATTATGATTGTTAATGTTTCGCCTCAACCCGCACGAGCGCCAGAAAATGTTCAGGACGCTTTTGATGATGCCATTAAAGCGCAAGAGGACGAAAAGCGATTTAAAGAACAAGCCTTCGCTTACAAAGCCCGCGTCGTGCCGATTGCTGAGGGGAATGCAACGCGAATTATGGAAGAAGCGCAAGCTTACGAGCAACAAGTTGTTTTAGGTGCGCAAGGCGATGTAGCTGGATTCTTGGCTCTTTTGCCGCAATACCTTCAATCGCCTCAAGTCACCTCAGAGCGGATGTACATTGATACGATGCAGCAAGTTTTAACGAAAAGCACCAAAGTTCTTATTGATGCTAAGTCGAGTAATATGTTGTATTTACCGTTGGGCGAGTTGATGCGTTCGATGGCTAGCTTGCCAGAAAAGCCTGACATGCAAGACAGTGCGGGTAGTAAGAGCATCGATGACAGTAAGGGTGGCTCGTTGTTGGGTGATCGTGATGATAATAATTCCATGGATTCTCGAGAAATTATCCGCCAGATTAATCGCCCGGGGAGGACGAGTTAAATGAAGACTGTCACGAAAACAAGCATCAGTGTGGGTGTGTTTTTTGTTTTATTTGTATTTTTATCTTCAGTTTTTACGATTGTGCAGGGAACGGAAGGGATTGTCTTACGTTTGGGTCGCTTGGTTTTGGATCCGGCAACGGGTCAAACCCGAATTTTGCAACCAGGTTTACATGTGAAGTTGCCGTTCATTGAAAACGTACGTTTTCTGGATACACGTTTGCAAACGGTGGATATCAAATCATCACGAATTGTGACCAAAGAAAAAAAGGACGTGATGGTTGATTATTATGTCAAATGGCGCATTCAGGACTTAGCGCGTTATTATACGTCGACGGGCGGTAATGAGTTGAAAGCTCAAACCTTGCTTGAGCAACAATTAAACACTTATTTGCGGGCCGAATTTGGTCGACGTACAATATCAGACTTGGTTTCTTCGGTTCGTGATGATGTCATGGAAACATTACGAGCGAAAGCGGAGCAGCAAGCCAGCGAATTAGGTATCCATGTGGTGGATGTTCGTATTAAAGGAATTGAATTGCCTGAAAATACGAGCAACGCCATTTATCAGCGCATGCGGGCTGACATGCAAAAAATTGCTAATCGACATCGAGCTGATGGTCAAGCGCAAGCCGAAGCGATTCAAGCAGGTGCTGATGCTGAGGTCACTATTTTGCTTGCTAAGGCGCAGAGTGCCGGTAAGATGCTGCGAGCTAAAGGCGATGCTGAAGCATCAAAAATTTATGCTGATGCGTTTAATCAAAATAAAGATTTTTTTGCACTTTATCGAAGTTTGCAAGCCTATAAATCAAGTTTTAACAGTAAACAGGATTTGTTGATTCTGGATGAAAACAGTGCTTTTTTTGATTATTTCAAACACCCCAAAGTGGGTTCAAAATAACGTGTAAGGGTAACTTATGGGAAAAAATGTTGTAGTGTTAGGAATGCAATGGGGCGATGAGGGCAAGGGAAAGATTGTTGATTTGCTAACCCAACATGCTCAGGCGGTTGCACGCTTTCAAGGAGGACATAATGCGGGTCATACGTTAAAAATTAATGGTGAAAAAACCGTATTACGCTTAATTCCTTCGGGCATGTTACGCCCCGAAGTCGTTTGTTACATTGGTAACGGTGTTGTTTTATCGCCCGAGGCGTTGCTTTCTGAAATCACGGAATTGGAAGCCAAAGGGGTTAGCGTGCGTAAGCGCTTACTGATTAGTCAAGCGTGTGCCTTGCTTTTACCCTGTCATGTTGCGCTAGATAAAGCTCGCGAAGCTAAAAAAGGTGCTCATGCTATTGGGACAACAGGTCGAGGCATTGGACCTGCTTATGAGGATAAAATTGCTCGACGCGCCTTAAAAGCCAGTGATTTGCTGCATCCCGAACGCTTGCCTGCTAAATTGGCTGAGCTATTGGAATATCATAATTTTGTTTTGCAGCAGTATCATCACGAAAAGCCGATTGATGAAGCTCTCTTGTTAGAGCAATGCCTGCAATGGAGTGTGAGCTTAGCACCCATGATTTGTGATGTGACCACGCGCTTGCATGAACATCGTCATCTTGGGCATTCCATTCTTTTTGAAGGGGCGCAAGGTGTGTATCTGGACATTGATCACGGTACTTATCCTTATGTTACCTCTTCGAACACTTGCGTTGGTAGTGTGACCAATGGTGCAGGTGTTGGCCCTCATTACCTTGATTATATTTTAGGTGTTGCTAAAGCCTACACAACGCGCGTGGGTGGTGGACCGTTTATCACGGAATTACGTGATGAAGTTGGTCAGCGTTTAGCTGAGCGTGGTAACGAATTTGGTGCAGTGACAGGGCGTCCTCGACGTTGTGGTTGGTTGGATATCGTCTTGCTGAGGCGCTCGATTGAATTAAACAGTATTACAGGCATTTGTTTAACGAAGTTAGATGTTTTGGATGGTCTTGATGTGCTGCGGATTGCGGTGGCTTATCGCGATAGTTCGGGTCATTTAGTCACAGCACCACCACAAATGGCCGATGATTATGATGGTTTGGAACCTGTTTATGAAGACATGCCGGGTTGGCACGAGTCGACGGCCGATGTGACGAGTCTTGATGCTTTGCCCGTTAATGCTTTGGCTTATGTTAAGCGCATTGAATCACTTCTTGGTGTGCCTGTGGACATGCTTTCTACTGGTGCTGAGCGTGACTCTACCATTATTTTGCGTGATCCGTTTAATCACAATTAGCTTGAGATCCTGCGCGTTCTGCGCGGGATCATTCAATTTTCATGACAGCACTTTAAATTAAAAACGCTGGTTTAGGTGTCAACGTACTCTCAAGTTCAACATCCTCGCTTGCCACTTTAAAGAAGCCAGCACGGTGAAGTTGTTTCTTCGTTGTTTTCGATGAAAGTTCTTGGGAAGTGTAATAT
>JAOAUB010000098.1 GCA_030157805.1 Legionellaceae bacterium | reverse complement strand
GTTCTTGTTGGTCTTAAGGTTCTGAAAAATGGCCCCTATCATTTTGTTATGATATTAGTTATTGTAAATCGCTGTCGAGAAACTCTTAAGATTATATTACCAAAGTTAAGGACATCGAGAAATGAAATGGAAGAAATGGTGTAACAACACGCTATTTGTATTTATTTTGAGTTCAAGTTCATCAATTATTTTTGCCGAAGTGTCACCCCCACCCTCAAAAAAATTATTTGGTCAATCCACTTTGGCATCATGGGTTGTGACGGTCAGTGGAGCACCTGCTTGGTCAATTGGTGGGAAAGAAGAAACCTTCTTTTTGCAGCCTGATGTTAAGAAAACCTATTCGCCTGATAAAACGGCGAGTTTCTTAGGCGAAGGTGAACTTTTTTTAGGGATTCAACGAGACTTCAATGCGAAGGTTCAAGGTCAAGTTGGGTTGGCCGTGCTTGGGACAGGAAATGCTAAACTTTCAGGCAATGTTTGGGATGATGCCAATGCGGACTTTAATAACTTCAATTACTCCTATCAAGTTCAACACTGGCACGTTGCCGTAAAAGGTAAGTTGTTGAGAGAAATCGTTTATAAATTAAAACCTTATGTGAGTGGTAGTCTTGGGGTTGGATTTAATCGCTCGAAGAATTATACCAACACACCTCTTATTCCTGAAACAATTGCAATTCCTAATTTTACATCGTACACGAAAACAGCATTTGCACTGACAGTGGGTTTGGGTGTTGAGCGCATCATCACGACCCATTGGCATGCGGGAATGGGTTATGAGTTTGCTGATTGGGGGGATAGTCAGTTAGCGTTAGCTCCAGGACAAACCATGGGTGGTGGTTTGTTTGCTTACCATTTGTACACAAACAGTGTGCAATTCAATCTAACGTATTTAGCGTAAGGATATGACAGTCATGAGGATTTATTGTAACCTTTTATTCATTGCCCTGAATTTAATTTTTTTACCCTTTGCGACGGCTGCTGAAGCAGCCCCGCTATTCACGTTTGCTGCGCGCACAAAAACAACCATGAATGTGCCTTCAGGTGCAACACGAACCATAAAATACCGCTTAAAAAATCAATCCTCGCTAGGTCACACTTTAGTACTGACCTCGCTGCCTGCAGGGATTACGCAAACCACGGCAGGTGCAGGTTATTGTGCTAATCCGATTGTGCTCAAAGGAGGGCAAGCGTGCACCTTGACGTTAACGGTGACGGGGGCTAGTTTGCAGTCAACGCACGTTGCTGCAACACCGCAAGTGTGTCAACAAGCGCCTGACGGAACGCCAAGTCCTTATCTTTGTTATAAAAGCAGTCCTGAAGATACGCTTGATGTTACGAGAGTTGGTGCTGTGACTACGACGCTAACATCCTCAGTCCCTTTTTTGGGGCTTAAGGTAAGTGGATTACCCAGACAAATTACTATCACAAACAACGGTCCAGCTCTTGCTCAAAATGTGACGTATCAGATTATTCCTGCCTTACCGGCGGGGACAACCATATCGCCTTCGGGTTGTGGAAATATACTTGCTAATAATACCTGTGTGTTGACCATTACACCAGGGGCTAACCCCAGCACGAGCCCAGGAAGTTCACCCAATCCTAGCGTTATTGAAATTGAAGGAACGAACACAAATCAGCTTGCAGTGGATGCGGAAGTCTTAACTTACGGTAATATTTATCAAGGTGGATTTATTTTTAACATTGATGATAGCGCCCCGAATACAGGGAGTATCGGTGGTACCGTGGCCGGATTGAATGATACCGTCACTGCCCCGGGCATTAGCTGGGGAGGAAATGCGATTAACGTGGGAGATACCACAAATCAAAACACAGTGGATGGCGCAAACAATGGCTCTGCCAACAGTGACACGATTATTAGAGTGCTGACGGTTCAGCAGAATATACCGAAGAGCACCTATGCGGCAGGGCAGTGTAATCTTGCGGCAACCAATGGATCCGGAACCACGTGCACCGCGGGCACTACGGGATGTTACGATGATTGGTACTTGCCCGCCATTTGTCAATTAGGTCCTAATAATTGGCTGTATCCAAATGCTACTGACTGCAGTCCTACGGGTACATATAATATACAACAACAATTGTTTGTACCCTCCATTCCTAATGTTAATTTGAGTACGAGTGTCTACTATTATAGTTCCACTCAATATAGCGGAGATCCAGCAACAATTCCTGTCGGAACCTCTGCCTGGGTTCAGTATTACGCCTCTGGTGGTGGTAGTGGGCAAGGGTTTTCAGGTAGCAAGGATTATTTAATGAACGTTCGTTGTGTTCGCGGGCTTACCCCGTAGCCCTTCTTAAATCGTTATAATACATCATGACGTCATCCCGAAGGAAAAGAGGGATGACGTGGGTAGTTATCAACGTTAGCATAAAAGCTTCGCATGAATTTTAGATAGAAAATCGGCGACTTGCGTTAAGTCTTATTGACCCTACCTGTATGCAAGGTCATTATCAATTATAATATTAATATCGCCAGGCGATCCCATTACTCCTTTAAAATTTGGGTTTCCTGCGCTTAAGTAGTGCTTCATTTTTTCGGCAGTCACTTGACGAAGGCATGTTGATAAATTCGTTTGATGAGCATTGCAATAATAACTTGCATCATAAAGTGGATTTAATTTGAGCTTTGAGTCCTTGAGTGAAAAATAAAATGTTTCATAATTTGACAACTGCCATGAATGATGATGTTCAGTTAAGTTAAAGAGTTTGATGGAGGGTGCGTTGCCGTGTGAAGTCGACAAGGCTGCTGTCAAATAAAGGCCCTGAATGATGTGATGGCCTGGTGTCTTAATGATTTTAAGTTCTTCGGCATGGGTATGGGAAGCTAATAGGCCAATAATCGTGTGTTGATGTTGTGTTATTAGTTTTAAAAAGGCAGCTTGTTCTTTAGTTTGCCAAAAAGAAGTATCATCATAACTATTATTTCCTGGCGGAATATGCATGGCGATGACTACCGACGCATGCTGTTTTTGAGCCGATTCTAACTGCGTGGCTAACCACTGCAATTGCATCATGGCGTCATTGTCGGTGGTTTCTGCGCGTTTTGTCGAAAACTGAATACTGTTTAATGCGATGAGGCGAAGTTTCGGATTCAAAGAGGCCGAATAATAGCCCTGGTTTGTATTTTCGGTGATGAGGCAGGGGTACGTGCTTTGTTTCGATTGACATGGCGTGCCTGTGGATAAAAAACCATCAAACCAACCACCTTGTGATTGGGCAATCTCGTACGGACTGTGATCATGGCCATCATAAGTCGGATCATTAAAAGAGCCGTAATTGGCGCTAAGAGCGTCGTTATTACCAAAAACATAGAATATCGGCGTTTGTGGGAATTGCGCTCTGAGTAAGCTAAAGACAGCCGATTCATTTTTTTCAACACTGCGAGGCCATAGACGTAAGTGCCCTGAAATATCGCCAAGAATGAGAATAAATTGAGGTTTAGTGACGACGCCGTTTTTAATGGCATGATTAATTTCAGTGAGCATGGTTTTAAACGTGCCTGAGTCAAGATCATTGAAAGGATTAGGCTTGCTGGGGTTAATCGTCATCGTAAGCCCCATTGATTGGTCCAAATGAAGGTCGCTTATTACCAGAAAATGGCTTGTGTTAGCGGTGCCTGGTTGAACCGAAGCTTGAGATAAAATAGGGCATAGCCATAAAACGAAGAACAACATTACATGGTGTGGGCGTTGTTTCATGAGTTTCTCGTGGAATGTGGTTTATGAATAATTTCGCATCAGGAGCTGTTTAGGTTATATACTTGGCGAATAATATTCAATGGAGAAGAGCAAAATGCTCAGTTACCAACACGGCTATCATGCCGGAAATTTTGCAGATGTGGTTAAGCATGTGACCTTGACGTGTTTAATTGATTATATGATTGCTAAAGACAAGCCTCTCTTGTATTTAGAAACTCATTCTGGGCGAGGTAGTTATGATTTAAAGAACAAACAAGCTTTAAAAACGGGTGAGGCTCGTGAAGGAATTGAACAACTTTGGGCGAAACGCGATCAATTACCGTCGGTATTTTCATCTTATCTTCAACAGATTAACCGTTTCAATGACGAGAAGACATTACGTTATTATCCTGGATCACCTGCGCTTGCAATCAATGCACTTCGATCGTGCGATCGGATTGTTTGTGCCGAATTGCATCCGGGGGAGTTTGAGCATTTGCAAAAATTACCCCATCCTGGCAAACGGGTTTCTTTCCGGGAGAGTGATGGTTTTGATGAATTAAAGGCCTTGCTGCCACCTATCGAGCGGCGTGCGTTGATTTTTATCGATCCTTCTTATGAGGTGAAAACGGATTATCGGCAGGTTCCTCAAGCGATTAAAGCGGCTTATCAGCGTTTTGCAACGGGAGTTTATTGCCTTTGGTATCCTATTGTTGATCAACACCATCATGAGCAATTACTGCGCGGATTAAAAAATATTGGCGCAGAGAATACGTTGCGTGTTGAATTTCATCTAACAACTGCGCCCTCGGTGGGGATGAGAGCTTGTGGACTGTGGGTGATTAATCCCCCCTTTGTGCTTGCTGCCGAATTAAAAATTGCTTTCAACGCTTTAAAGCAATGGTTTAATCCGGGCTCATCGTCGTATCTTATTGAACCTTAGCGGACTCTTTGATTAAACTTTTTAATTTAATAAGTAGGGGTTTAAGGCTTTCTTCAGGGTAAGGTGTTGTGGTTTGTGCGGCTTGCCAAACCCCATGCGGCCATAGCTTATCGTGAGTAAAACGGGCAATAACATGCAGGTGTAATTGAGGGACACTATTTCCTAGAGTCCCAACATTGAGTTTGTCGGGGTTAAAACACGCTCGAGCAATGGATGAGAGTTGGCTGATTTCATCGATGAGTAAATAACGTGAGGATTGAGCGAGTTGGTCGATATCTTGGATGTTGTTGAGGCGAGGAACCAAAATCAGCCAAGGATAGTCAGCATTATTTTTTAAGTAAACACGCGATAAAGGCCAATCGCCTAATTCAAAGCAGCTTGAAGTAATTCGACCATCCACAGTAAATGTCATTGTGATTTAATCCTTAGCATTATTTCTTAATTTTAGACAATCTCGCCATGTGTCGGATGATGGTTTGCTCTTAAGGTTTTTTTTTTCATGTCTATCGGCCAAGCAACCCATAACCAGATCAACGAGATCATACTATTGAGACAAAAAATAGCGTTGCTGCCGCCAAGGGTATAAAAAACACCAGCAAGAGCGCCACCCACAAAAATTCCTAAAAACTGTGAACTAGAATAAATTCCCAACGCAGTTCCTCGCGTGCTTGTGTGGACTTGTTTTGAAACAAGTGAAGGCAGTGTTGCCTCAAGAAAATTAAATGCAATCAGATAAATTAACATGAAAAAACAAAACAGGGGCCATGTTGTATGCGCGAAACTTAACACGAGCTGGGCCACAAAGGTCATGAAAATAGTCGTTAAAAATAAGCATTTAACTTTATTTTTTTTCTCGCCAAGAATGATTAAGGGGACCATCAGTAAAAAGGAGCATAACATGATGGGTAAATAAAAGTGCCAAGCTTGACTTAAATGAGCGAGTTGAATTTGGTTTTTGATTAAGAGGGGGGTTACGAAAAATGTTGAGGTGAAAAGATAATGTTGAAAAAAGATACTGGCATTAAATCGTTGTAAATTTAAATCAGTAAGAACGGTTTTAATTAAAGAAGGGTTTGTTTCAGTGTCAGCATGGTAAGATTCAAGCTTGGGTGTTGGAATAATGGTATGAACAATGATTAAGCCTGCGAGCGCTAATGTTGCTGTTAAATAAAAGATACCGGAGAGGCCGTATTGATGGGCAATTAAAGGGCTTATTACCATAGCGAGACCAAAGGATAGGCCGATGGTCATGCCAATCACAGCCATGGCTTTTGTGCGTTCTTTTTCTGAAGTTAAATCAGACAGTAAGGCGATAAGCACGCTACCAATAGCGCCAGTGCCTTGTAGGGTGCGTGCTATAATCATGCCTCCAATAGAGTGTGTTTCAGCGCCGAGTAAACTTCCGATAACAAAGAGGACCAAACCAAGAGTCAGTATTGGTTTTCTGCCGAAACGGTCTGATAGAAGACCAAAAGGAATTTGTAGTAGACCTTGGCTCAAACCATAGGAACCTAACGCGATACCAATTAAGGTAGGCGTGGAGCCTTCCAGTTGTCCTGCGTAGATAGTAAACACCGGAATTAGCATAAACAAGCCCAGCATGCGAAACGAAAAAATTGTCGCAATTGGAAAAACAGTTTTTAACCAGCTCACAGGTCATCTCAAAAATTAAGTTGTGACAAGTATACTCTTTGATGATGCTTCTTTGAAATAGCAAGCATCGTATTTGCTTTTTTGAAAAATTGAAGAGAGTGTGAGAAATGCAGAAAGGTTGCACCATGAAAGCATCAACAGATATACTCACCGCATTTGATTTTTATGGCTGAAGTAGAATGAATTTAACATTAGCAAATAAAGTTGCCTTAGTCACCGGTGGTGCAAAAGGTATAGGTAAGGCGACCGCACTAAAATTAGCGCAAGCGGGTTGTGATGTGGCAATTGTGTATTTTAATAGCTCTGATGAGGCGGCTCATGTTGTTGAGGCTATTCAGCAATTAGGACGCCGAGCGATTGCCTTGCAGGCTAATGTTTCGGATCAACAGTCGGTGCGTGAGATGTTAGTACAATTTCGGGAACATTTTCAGCAAATTAATTTTTTAGTGAGCAATGCTGCCAGTGGTGTTTTAAAGCCGGCATTAAAAATGTCGACCAAACATTGGCGCTGGTGTATGGAAACGAATGCGTTGGCATTGAACCATTTAGTGGTGGAAGGATTAGCGCTCATGCCACCTAAAAGCCGTGTTATTGCTTTATCAAGTCTTGGAGCGGAACGTGCTATTCCTAATTACGCGTTTATTGGTGCATCGAAGGCAGCTTTAGAGGCCTTAGTTCGTTCATTAAGCTTGGAATTAGCGGAATATGACATTACAGCAAATACGGTTTCTGCCGGCGTGGTTGATACGGATGCATTAAAATATTTCCCTAATCGTGAACATCTGCTTGCTGAATATCAAGAACGAGCCCTGACCTCACGAGCACTTACGCCTGAAGATGTGGCAAATGCAATTTACTTATTATGCTTGCCTGAAGCCGACATGATTAATGGACATACTCTCTTTGTGGACGCAGGCTATAGTCGAGTAGGTTAAATAGTCTCTGTCATGATCGACGAATGAAGGGGCATCAATCTTGCTTTGTTGATTATTATGTAATAATGCTCTGAATTATCATAGCCGTTTTCCCATAAGATGTGGTACAATTGCTGGTTTCAAAAAGTACAATTATTACGGTAACTGCCCGCCCGTGATCACGAGGAGCATGCGATAAGGGATTTCAAGCCATGAGTTTTGATCATTATTCGGGCGATCCTTTGTCAATTCGGGATGACGTGTTTACGGTGAGTGAACAGTTACTTATTACGTTTAATTTGTGAAAATAAACGGGGATAAAAATGATGAATATAGATAGCGTTTACCCTAAAGTCCGGGAAATTATCGCCGATGTATTAGTGATTGATGAAGAAGAAATATCCAAAAATAATCGTTTAATTGCTGATTTAGGTGCAGAGTCCATTGATTTTCTTGATTTGGTATTTCAATTAGAAAAAGAATTTGGTATTAAAATTCCTCGTGGCCAGCTTGAAAAAAATGCCCGCGGTGATCTCTCTGAAGATGAGTTTGAAAAAGGCGGTGTTCTCACAACGCGAGGGATGCAAGCGTTGAAGGACTACCTGAATGAAGTTCCAGATGACTATTTTAAAGCCAATCTTAAAGTCAACGAAATTCCGATGTTGTTTACCGTGGAAACGTTTTGCAAATTGGTTATTTCCGCTCTTAATGAACAAACTGCAGCAACAGTTGCCTGATGTGTTTTTTATTTGTAGATAGAATATTAAATTCGGTTCCCGGGCAACTTATTCGCGGTGTGAAGCACGTGACGTGGGATGACACCTACCTAAGTTATGATCACGAAGGACAACTTTCTTTTGCTCCGTCCTTGATTGGTGAAACGCTAGGTCAGTTAGCTGCATGGAATGTTATGGCGTACCATGATTTTACCTTAAGGCCTGTGGCGGGTATTGTTGCTAGCGCTTCGATGTTACGCTCGGTGCGTCCTGGTGAAACGCTGCTTTTAGAGTCTGTTATTGACGAGCTTGATGATGCTGTTGTTCGTTATCATAGCATTGCCAAAGTAGGGCAAGAACCTGTATTTATAGTCGATGGCGCCATTGGCCCGTTGTTGCCGATGATCAATTTTATTGACGTGGATGTGGTTCGTCGTCAGTTCAACGAAATTAATCGCCCTGGCAGTTGGGATGCCGTTGTTGAGCATGCATGCACGCAACGACTTGCTAAGAATAACGATCGCGTGTTTAAAGCAGCCCATCCATCCATGAAATTTGATCGTATTGATGAGGTGGAATCAGGTTCTTATTGGACCGCTGAAAAACTAGTGAGTCGCACAGCAGCTTATTTCCCCGATCATTTTCCCAATAATCCCGTGTTGCCGATGACGGTGCTTTTAGAATGCAAGCTTAACCTTGCTCATGAATTTGCATCGGAGTTACTGCCACAGTTTGGGGTGCAAGGTCATTACAAGGTGTCTGAATTACGAAAAGTGAAAATGAATGATTTTGTTCATCCTGGGGATGTTCTGGTTTGTCATCTTAAACTTAAACGCCAAGATCATGATGAGCTTATTTTAAGCTGTCAGAGTTTGGTTGACGGTAAACGAGTGTGTGTCGTTGAAATTGTTATGACTGCGGTAGGGGCTCATGTTCCTCGCAGTTCAAGTCGCAGCATTGTTGCCGCTTGAAGTTCGAGGAGTGTCGTATGAAACAAAAACGGGTTGCAATCACAGGCCTAGGTGTCGTTTCACCGTTAGGAAATGATGTTGAATCCACCTGGCAAAATTTATTGCAAGGTCGTTCTGGCGTTGATCAAATTGCGCATTTTGATGCAAGCGGCTTTCCCACAACCATTGCTGCTGAAGTGAAGTCATTTACGCCCTCAACAAAAAATCAGGGCAAACATACCCGTTTTGCCATGCCATTCACGCAATATGCTTTAGAGGCAGCACGTGAGGCAGTGGCTGATGCCGGAATTCGACCCGAAAAACACGATGCTCACTCGTGGGGGGTGGTTGTGGGTAGTGGTATGATGACGGCAGAGTTTGATTATTTTCATCGATTTCAACAAATTGCCGCACCAACTGGCGTTGTTGATTGGCAAGCATTGCAAACTAAGGCGCAGGATTTTTTCAGTTTAGCTGACTTTGGTCAAACTACGTCTAACTCAGGACTTTCATTATTGATTCAGGAGTTTGGCATTGAAGGTTATGCAACGTCGGTGCATACAGCGTGCGCTTCTAGTGGGCAAGCTCTTGGTTTAGCAATGCAAGTTATCCGTCGTGGCGAAGCCGATACCGTTTTAGCCGGCGGTTTTGATTCCATGATCACGCCGTTGGGTTTATCGAGTTTTTGTTTATTGGGCGCTTTGTCAAGCCACAACGAGTCACCCACCACAGCGAGTCGACCTTTTGATGCAACGCGTAATGGTTTTGTTTTGGGTGAAGGAGCTGCATTTTTAGTGCTTGAAGATTGGGATAAAGCAACTGCTCGAGGTGCGAAAATTTATGCAGAACTTGCTGGCGAGGGAAATTCTTTAAGTTCGTACCGAATCACGGATTCCCATCCTAATGGTGATGGTGCAATGCAAGCCATGCAACGTGCTTTGCAAGATGCGAAGGTGAGCGTTGATGATGTGGATTATATTAATGCTCATGGTACGTCAACTAAAATGAATGACCTTAGTGAAACAAATGCCATTAAATCAGTTTTTAAAGAAAAATACAAAAACATACCGACAAGCTCAACAAAAAGCCAGTCAGGGCATTTGATAGCTGCAGCCGGCGCATTAGAGGCGGTATTTTCAGTGTTATCCATTCAACATGCGATCATGCCTAAAACAGCTAATTTAACCACGCCGGATCCGGAGTGTGATCTGGATTATGTGGTGGATGGTCCTCGTGCGAAATCGTTAGGGGTGGTTTTATCCAATTCGTTTGGTTTTGGGGGCTCAAACAGTAGCCTATTATTTAAACACCCTGAGTTTGGAGTATAAGTGGTGTCCGATAATAATCGTGTTTATATTACAGGTTTCGGAGCGATCACCGCGAGTGGTGCTACGGCTGATGAAACTTGGCAGTCTATTTTAGATAAAAAAACGGGAATTGCGGAAGTTAACCAATGGGATCTTTCGTCGTGGAATTATCGTTTAGGCGGTGAAATCAAAGATTTTCAGCCGTCAAAATTATTACCCGATCGTAAACTAATTAAAGTGATTTCCCGTCAAGATGTTATGGGAATCAATGCTGCAGTACAGGCTGTTCAGCACAGCGGCTTGGTGGCTTACCGTGATACGTTACCTTCTTCTGAAATCTTTAATGAATTAACGGGGGTCTATGTTGGATCGCCCGGTAATAAGTATTTTCAGCAATACGATTTTTTGTCGCTGGTCGCAAAATCACAACATCATATGCGTGATTTTGCCAGTGAATTATTTAACGAAGTTCATCCCATGTGGTTATTGCGAATTTTACCCAATAATGTGCTTGCGTATACGGGTATAACTTATGGGTTTAAAGGCCCTAATCATAACGTGACCAATCATGCTGTAAGCAGTATGCAGGCGCTGATTGAAGCTTATCATGCTATCAAACAAGGTTATGCTGAGCGGATCATTGTGGTGGGTTATGATATGGGCATCGAGCCACAAGCTTTGTTTTATTATGAAAAGTTGGGCCTTATTAGCCCGCGTCATTTAAAACCGTTTGACGTGGATCATGACGGTACTATTTTAGCTGAAGGTGCTGCAGCGTTGGTTTTAGAAAGCGAGGCGAGCGCTCACGCTCGTCAAGCAACGCGTTACGGAGAAATCACGGGTGGTTTGTCTGCGAGTGAGTCGTGTGGTTTATTTTCAATTGCTGAGGATGGCAAACCTTTAGCCAATTTGTTGCAACGAACAATGCAGGTCGCAGGAGTTGGCTGCGATGACGTTGACTTGTTGGTAGCGCATGGCAATGGCAACAGCAAATCCGATCGCAGTGAAGCCCAAGCAATTCATCACGTGTTTTCGAAGACGTCGATGTCACCGTCCCTGACGGCCTTTAAATGGTCGACTGGCCATACAATTACTGCATCAGGTGTGCTGGATACGATGCTTGCGACGATGGCGTTGCAACATCATTGTGTTCCAGGAGTGGCTAATTTGAATCGATTGGCTGAGTCGTGCGAAAGTCTTAATGTGAGTGCAGAAACGCGTTCTCTCGAGTCAAATCGTCATGCTTTGGTCATTAATCGTGGTTTTGCTGGGATGAATGCCTGTGTGGTGGTGAAGTCCTGTGAGTGATTCGCCCGTGTTTGATGCGAAAAAATCTAAAATAGCCGCTTTGAGAGTCACTTTGGCTGGGCGTTTTCTTTATTCGTGCGTGCCTTTTCGGCGTCGTGTTGTTCTTGCTAATATTCAACAAGTTTTTGGGGAACAACTTAGTCAACAAGAGAAAATTCGTTTAGCTCAAGCTTTTTATTCGCATGTGGCTTGCACCCTCAAAGAACTGGTAAAGATGCGGTTCATGAGTGAGCAGAAAATACGTAACATGGTTGAAGTGCGTGGTCATGAGCACTTATTGAAGGTTGCTGCTGAAAAAAAAGGAGTGTTGGTGGTCACAGGCCACTTTGGTAATTGGGAAATGGCACCTATTGGCGGTATTCTTAATTTTACGGAGTTTCAAGGACATTTTCATTTTATTCGCCGAATGTTGGTTAATAAATTTTTTGAGCGATTATTCTTTCGTGATTACACCCAATCTGGGTTGAATGTGATTCCACAAAAAAATTCCTTGCAACGGATCTGTGATGTGTTGGAACAAAATCATGCGGTGGTGTTTGTGTTGGATCAGCATGCTTCACCGGTGAATCGCGACGGTATCGCCGTTGAGTTCTTTGGAAAAAAAGCAGGAACTTACCGTAGTTTGGCAACAATTTCTCGTTACACGGGGGTTCCGGTTGTGCCAGCGGCTAATTATCGCCTTCCTAACGGCAAGCATGTGCTTGAATTTTATGAGCCAATTGCTTGGCAAGATTATCCCAAAGCTCATGATGCTCTTTATTATAACACCTTGGCCTATAATCAAGCTTTAGAGCGGATTGTTTTGGCACATCCTGAGCAATGGAGTTGGTTTCATAAGCGTTGGAAGCTTAAAGATTCAGAAGCCTTGCCTACCTAGGTCTACTCGTACTTGATACGGTTATTCAAAAATTTTTTATAACTATTTACGCATCATCTCCAGGAGCTTGTGATGGGCTATCTTAAGTTATTCGTTTTGAATGAGGTTTCATGGTCACTTCATAATATTGCTGCTTAATGGCGGCGGTAAGTGTTGAGCGTGGGCTTGTGCAAGGCGCGCATGTTGCGTTTCTTGTTGGGCAAAAAAATTAAAAGGGCCATTAAAGTAATGTCCCCAATCTTTAGGTATAGCCCTTAATTGTCCTGGCAGTGCGCGTAATTGCTCAGGTACTTTTCGAAGTTGTTCTGGAATGGCTCGTAATTGATTAGGAATGACTAGAAATGGTTCGGCGATTGCTGACAGATAGGAAATACGTGTCGCGAGAGGTGTCGTCAGTGAGCTTGGTGCTTGGGTAGCGTCAAGAACGACGTCCTCTTCTTGAATGTTTAGCCATTCTTCAAGAACGTCATTAAACGGTCCTGGACCTTGTTGTGCTGTGATTAATAAATGTTGTAATGCTTCATGTTGACCTGATGCACTATACAAAGCAATCAGTTGTTTGCGATTTATCAGTAAAGGTTTCATACGATTAAAGAGCCGGTCGCTATCGTGCATGCTCTGTGATTTTTCGATGAGTTGATTAAAAAGTAAATCGATTTTGCGACGAAGGAGTATTTCATCCTCTCTATTTTTGGGCTCTTGTTCATAGGCTGTTAAGACGTTAAGAAGCAGGATAATCTCCCGATTTGTGGATTCTGAGGTGATGGTGTTCATTAATTGAGTGAGTTGTTCAAAAGGGGTTGGCGTGATCACGTTTGTATGTTGAGATCGGGTCTTAGTTAAAGGTGCCAGATAGATGGGCTGTTTTGGTGTGAAAAATCCAGTCCATCCATAAAATGAACATCGTTTTAGCCAGCTGCGTAATGTTTTAAAAATACGGAGTTGGCTTAAATGATGTTCGACAGCGGCTTCATTTCGGGCTATTTCGACGATCTTTTTGGTCTTATCATCACCATGCAAGTGCACAAGTGCGGCATCAAATAATTCAAGCAATTGCTCTGGCTTTTTTTGTGAACTTAAGGCTCGAATGAATTGTTGAGTCTCTTTTTGCAAGGAATACGCCATCAATTTTCCGTTGGATTCTTTTAAACTTTTCCAGACTTGGTGACGTAATATTTGTTTAGGCTCTTTTTGAATTGTTCTACCAATGAGTTGGTGCATCATGGTTTGTAATTCAAGTTTTTCAAACTCGGTGGGGGAGGCTTGTTCGCATTGACGGAGACAATCATGAAGAAGTTGACTTAGTGTTGTGATTTTATTTTCAATGAGGGAATCCTGTTTTTGTTCTTGATTGAATTGATTAATAAGGGCTGACAGTATTTTTTGACGTTGTGAAAGCGGTAGTTTGTTAATTCCTAGAGTGACTTTTTCGGGATATAAGCCCATTAATTGGAGGAGTACAGCCTCGTAATTGGGCATTGCAGAATAAACATGAATCCAATAATTGATTAATGAATCACGTTGCGTTCCCACTCGTTCAAGTAAGATTGGAATGTTTTTCTCGTTGAGTTGATGAAAATGAGGAACTGAACAAAAAAAGGTCGCCGCGGCTTCGGGTTCAAGTAATTGTAATGCCTCCTTGGGAATAAGGCTTAAATCAATGGATTGCACGAAGGGGGACAAGCGCTTTTTGATGCGTTGAGGTGAGTCGGAATTTAATGCATCAAACATGACTTTGCCAGGTAATGTTGCTATAAAATCGGGGCGACTTAGTAAATGGGCGCTGTAAATGAGATAGATTATTTTTGAAGGACAATTTTTGTGAAGCTTTTTTACTTTATCAAGGGGTAAATTGGCTATTTTTAGTTGTTTGCTAAGATTAATACGATCTTGCTCTAAGATGTCGGTGTCATTGGAGACAATCGATGCGACATTTAAGTAATGGTATAAGATGTTCGGTGCTATCAGCGCATCAGGCTGTGTGAATTGTGTGGTTAACCCATCATAGATAAAAGCATAATTATTTTGTGCAATAAAACGGTAAGCATTTTGGATATTGATTGAATAGTGATTGGTTTTGTCGTCGACATGAAGTGTCATTGTTTGTTTGGGAAGATTGATTATTTGCTCATAAAGACTCGCATCGGCGGCAAAGTAAGCACGAGTTTTTTTATCAGAAATTAGATCATCATGAACCCAGTTTTCGAATTCAGGTAATGGCGACATTTGTAAGAATAAGCGTTGTAAAAAAAGGATGCGCTTGAAATCGTGGGGTTCGATTTGTGCTATCTCGTCGGCGGATAGATTGGCGAGAATTACGTGTAAATCTTGCTGATTGATGATCTCAAACTCATCTATCAGGGCGTATTGATGAACTAATGCCGTTAATTGGGTTTGTACTTCATTTAAATATTGGGCTGGTTCGCGTGCATCCATGAGATTCATAATGAATAGTTTGTATTTTTCAGGTGATTTTAGCGCAGCATTCATCATCTGACTTAAGAGCGCCTGCGGCAACTGCCTTATGAAGTCATCTGGCTTAGAGGAGTGACGAAATAAATTAATCATGGCGCCTAAAAATTGATCTCCCAAGAGGGTTTCTTGAAGTTTGAGCATGGGCAAATAACTGTATAGGCATGCGATGAGTGTTGGGGAGTTGCTTGTGATGGAAGTTAAGTAATGAAGTTGTGTTAAGGGTTGTTGTTTTGTTAAGGGACGATAACGAAAAGAAGCTAATATGAGGGTATTGTGGCAATGAATTAACCGAGTTTTGGTTTCGTCTAATTTTTCAAAGTCAATCTTCAACCAATTTAATTCAAAGTTTTTTGTTAGTGGAGAGGGTAAAAGGAATGTGATTAGTTGGTCATAAGGCAGTCGAGTGTTTTGAATTTGCAAGGCAAAATGAATTAAATTCGTGAGATAAGGTAATTCTGCAAATTCACAACTTTGAAGAAGTGGCGGAAGATCAGCAGATAGCAAAAATTTCAGCATGTCTTCAAGGTTTGTTAGGGTAGCCAATGTTGTTAATTGATTAAAATTAAATTGAAATTGAGTTAGTTTTTTCTGATAGGCATTGATCAAGTCAATGAGAGCGTGAGTGGGGTAATGAGTGAAAAGCTGCGTCAATACCTTCGGTGAAATGGCGCTTATTAATGGCGATGTTAAGCACGTAAAAATCCAGGCTTGAAAGTCACTTTTGCCTTTAATCCATTTAGGGTGTTGGATAACGCTCTCGATGAGCGACGTGAGGTAATTGCAAGGCGCGAATGTTTTAGCCATGTGCTGGTCATGTAGAAATGATGCTTGATTTAATAATTGACGGTTTTCATCTCGGTTCAAGGTTGGTGGACGTTGTTTGATTTTTTCGGTTGATGATTGCGGGTGAAATAAATTATAAGCCCCAAGAAATGAGCCGTGCTCAATGGCTTGTAATTTAATTTGATATTTTTGAATAACGTGGTTTAGGTCATCGCTGTACTGACGATCGTAGAGTTCTATGGCTTCTTTGTATTCAATCAACAAATCATATAAGTCATTTAATTGGATTGTTAGTAATGGAGTAAGATCATGTTTGTCATGACTTAGCTTTCCAGAAAAAAGGGGCTCCATCAGCTGGGTGTAGAGTCTTGTTTTCTGGCAGGCTGCTCGTGTTCGTGGACAAGATAGTTTGGGGTAGTCTTGGATTAACTGCAAAAGACCTTGTGAAAGCAATGGCAGTTGATGCAGCCAACGTGCTGCCGTGAGAGGTGCTTTAAGTTCATTATCAGCATGCTCAAAGGGCGTGTAAAAATCACGCAGTTGGTGAACTTCATTTAAAAATAAAAATTGATTGCGCACGATGCTGGGATGAGCTTCTTCAGAGTCGTTGATGGTTGTGAACAAACTTGGGTGGCATTGCCATCCTCTTTGAGGAGTTAAAAATGCATCTTGAATAAGCCAACAAAGCAAACCATGAGGTTCAATGGGACTTGTTAGGGTTGGGTTTTGTAAATAGTCTTTGATCTCTAATCGAAATGATAGCGTTTCGGTGCTTGATTTAAACGTGTTTTTGATGAGTTGTTGGTGGTGTGGTGCCGTCGTGTAATTAGCGAAAGCCGCCAAAGTTTGACCATCGACATGAAGTTTTGATAGCCATTCAGAAAGCATGATCTTATGGTGTAAAAGGTAGATAAAAACATGGTTGACGAAGTTAATTTTGCATTGGCTGGATGCTTGACCATCAAGAATGCGGAGTAATTGCTGATGACTTTTCAAGTTCGATAGCAACATCGTGCGATTTGATTCAGACAGTTTATCAAGGCCGTCAGGATGGTGCGCAATCAGTTCAATCAATGTTCCTGAGATGTTAAATTCGTGATTGGCCGCAATCTCATAAAGCTCTGTAATATTAAGTCCACGAGATAAAGTCAGGCGCTTTGCGTTATTAAGTTGATTGATGTTCGATTTTTTGAGTAGTTCACGAGCGAGTGATTTTTGATTCGTGGATGAAAGTTGCTGTGTAAAGAGCAAATTAAATCGATCGTTGGTCATGGCATCCGGTGGGTAGGACAATAGGTGTTGTAAATAGTCTTGGTAATCAGGATTTTTCAATAAATTGGGATGAATTTGGGTTGAAGTATGCTCCATTAAAAGTTGAGTAAAGAGATGGTGATTTTGCTTTTCGGGATCCATGGTTTTGAGCCAAAGAGGCGCGAGATCGGCAAAGCTTGCGTCATTCAAAATGTCATTCACCCAGAGTGAGTTGTGGGCATTGAGATAATTAAGAAGATTGAATAAGGATTGTTGTAATTCTGGTGACGCTGCTGGATTAAAGTCGGCGTGATGAGTGACTTGATTGAATAATCGTAATTGGTTTTTTATAAGCTCTTTTGCTTTTCGATCATGAATGGATAGTGTTTGCAAGGTGAGCAGGAGTGTGGTCAGAACAGGCAGCGCACAGTTTGTTGCTTGTTGGTCAAATAATGATTGTTGCACGTTGCTAATAAAATCTTGTTTTTCAGCGTTTTTCAGGGCATTAATGTGTTTAAAAAGTGCCACTTGATGTGATGTATTGATTTCTTGTTTTGCAAATTTTATAAAGAGCCTAGGAAAATAAGGCATTAATTTTTTATTAGCAAATAGAGCCTCCAGAAAATTGAGATCAGCGGGTAATAACGCAAGCAGTGCGTCCACATTGATGGCATCAAATAGACTCGTTTTTAATAATAAACTATCAAGCCAGCCTGAAAAATACTTTTTAAGTTCATCTTGTGGTCCTGTGACAATGAGCCATTGTAATTCTGGGAAGCTTAGTTCAACAATGAAATGGTTTAGGCTGGGTAGTTTAGTAATGAGTTTCCAGGCTTGATTGCCCATTATTTCTTGTGACTGAGTCTGTTCTATTAGTGCTTTTGTAAAGGCGAGCTGATCTTCTGGATGACTCTTGTTTAAAAAATCACCTGCTTTTTGCCAATTGCTGCTTGTTTCTTTGGTGCTTGATTGCAGTAACACTGAGACTAGAGTAACGGGCTCTAAGAATCGTATGCTCTTACTGTCAATCTGACTGAGATAAAAAGCACCTGTGGTTGCATCGTGGGCGTGGTGTTGAATAAGTGCAATAAGTAGCGAATCAAAGCTGTGGGCATTGATTAATTGTGTTGTGAGCACGTTTGTGACCGCTGACTCTTCATAAGGTAAGCTCGGTGTTAACCATTCCCAGCATGCTTTTTTAAAACGTTGATAATTGGTCTTGAAGTGATGATGCTGTTGCTCGGTTTTTTGGGGAGTTATGCAGGCTGACTCAAGATTCTTAAACAGGGTTTGTAATGCCAGTGGTGTTGTACGGAAATAGCATAGTGTTTTTAAGGCGATTTCTTTGAATGCTTCGTCATTGCATTCAAAGGCTGCGATGACAGCAATGCTGCGGTTTTTTAAATCTTCGGCAGCACTTTTTATAAGATAGCCTTGCAAGCGGGCTGGCGTCAAGCCATATGCTATCGTCGAAAAGCTTGACAGCGATTGAAGACGTGTTGGCTTAGACGCTAAATGTAAGGCGAGCAGTGAGGCTTTGGTTTTGTCGCGCTGCCATTCATGAATACTATCATGGTCATGCCCGGAAGCATGGAGTAGTCGTAAGCAAAAGCAGTCTAATGCTTTATCAAGAACCTCGGCCTTGCTGTCGGGTTTTTTATGAAGCTCAATAAGAAACAAGATCAAATTTAATAGATCAAGATTGTTGATGGTTTTGAGGAAATCATCAATAACGTCTTGATTTGGTTTTAGAGTTTCTAAAAAAAGAGTGATGAAACTTGGGTTTTGGTGCAGGACTTTATCCTGATTAATGCAAGATTGTATCCAATGTGTTGTGCTCGTGTTCTGTGCTAGCTCACGGATAAGTTGAGCTAGTTCAGTTCTGTTCATTTGGCCATCTTGGCTATAATAAAGTTTGAAATAGTGTTTAAATTCTTTTTCAGGTAATTGCCTCAATACGGGTAATATGCGTGAATATACAAGTGTTGAAAATGGCTTGTCATGCCAGTCATAGTGCTGATGATGAGTGAGTAATTCCGTAATTAATGCTTGTTGATTTTTGGGTGTCGTTAATGTTTCGAGGCGTTTTTTCATTAATAAATTAGCTAATTGGGGTTTTTCATGAATAAATTGATGATACTCGCCTCGTTGTGTCGCTCTGACGACTAAGGTTGATATTAATTCTTCGGCATGAAGGTCTAGTTGTTGTTCTGCTAACTTATTGCTTTTGCTATTTAATCTCTGGGCGTGTGGAGGGCGTAACTCAAACACAAGCTTGATTAATTGTTCGTCAGGTAGTCGATGAGCTAGTGCTTGAATCATAGTAGGAGTTAAGGTGACCGGTTCTAACAGTAAAGCGTGGGCAAGCCTTGTTTGGGCGTGTGCCACCTCACTTGAGGCTTCCGAATCTTGTTGAATGAATTCAATGATGTCTTCTAAATCATTTGTTTGAAGTGTTTTTTGATGTTGTAGTGGAGACAATGGGCTGGGAAGGGATTGCGATGATAATGCATTAAGTAGCGCTGCTTTCATGATTAGATCTCCTAGCTTACTCCGTTTTTGCATTTATTTGCGCTTGAAAGATCAACATGACTTTCAGCACACAAGATGAGATAGTGTTTCGTCGAAAAATCAATCGCTGTAAAGACGAACAACGGTTTTTAGACAAGAATAAGTTGGTTTTCACCATTTTTTTGTCGATATTATTTTCAGGATACTAATTTTAGGGGCTATTTACAATTTTTTTGCATTATTAAATCAAATTGTAGGCATGCTTCAGTCTAGACTTAGAGTTTGGCGGAAGACGATTTAGCATCGCTGTGGTAACCGGATACCATCAAATTAGATCTCTCACAGAAGGAGCAATTGCGTGAACTTATTAATTGCAGGTGCCACCGGATTTATCGGGAAAAAATTGGTAACCGCTTTGCAAGCAAATCATTCTGTGACGGTATTAGGGCGCGATATGGCGAATCTCCGCCGCCATTTTACTCAACCTACCAAGGCTGTTGACTGGGATAGTTTACCTCATTTAAAGGCTGGCACGTATGATGCCGTCATCAATCTTTGTGGTTATAACATTGCCGCTTCACGATGGAATGATCGTGTTAAAGAACAAATTATTCAGTCTCGTGTTAAAACAACATCTGCGTTAGTTGATTGGGTTATCAAACAAGAAGCTAAGCCACATTTTATTTGTGCCAACGCGGTGGGAATTTACGGAATGCAGGACAATGCAGATCATGAGGTGCTGGATGAGGACAGCCCTATTGATTTTGAACATCCTCGTGATTTTATGAGTGAGATCGGCATTTGTTGGCAGCAAGCGCTGCAACCCGCGATTGATTATGGTTTGAATGTCGCAAGCATGCGTTTTGGCGTTGTGATTGGTTACGGTGAAGGTCTTCTTAAAAAGCTCACACCAAGTTTTTATATCGGATGTGGTAGTGTCATCGGCGATGGAACTCAGATGATATCCTGGGTGCATATCGATGATGTTGTGGGCGCCATCCTATTCTTGCTCAACAAGCCTTCTTTTAAAGGAGCTTTTAATCTCACCTCGCCTCATCCTGTCAGCCAAGCTGAGTTTGCGCGAGTACTCGCAACGACGATGCATCGTCCCTTGTTATTAAAAACACCGGCTGTTGTGATTCGAATGTTGTTTGGTGAAATGGGTGATTGTCTTTTGCTTAAGGGGCAGCGTGTGGTGCCAAATCGTCTGATAAGGCTTGGGTACGAATTTCGTTATCCAAATTTGGTCGATGCATTGCGCCATGAATATAATTCCGATAAAAAGGATTAACATGAGAAAGATGACTTCAGAACGAGGTGTATTGATGTCAATGAAAGTCAGAGGGGCTTTGCGTTGGATTGTTATTTTTCAACTCATAGCTTATTGTTTGAGCATGATCACGCAACAAGATCTTGTCTCGTGGTATCCTACATTGCATCAATCGAGCCTTACTCCACCCGAACTTGTTTTTCCAATCGTTTGGTTTATTTTATATTGTATGCTCGCTGTATCAGGTTATGCGCTTTGGCAATATCGTCATCAGTCAAAAGCAAAATTCGCCCTTGTATTTTATAGTTTACAAATGATACTGAACTGGGTTTGGACGCCACTTTTCTTTTATTTTCACGGGATAGGTGTAAGTTTTTTTTGCCTGATGGCGATGATTATCTTGACGCTGGTAACGATTCTCATTACTCGCAACACCTATAAATTCAGTTGCGTCTTGCTAATTCCATATTTTATTTGGTTGATTTTTGCGGGATACTTAAATGCCATGATTTGGATACTTAACGCATCGTAACTAACAGGGACATCATCATGAGTTATATAAAACTTTTTATTATATCCATGCTCGTTTTTTTTATTCTAGATATGACGTGGATTGGCTATATTGCCAAAGGCATGTATTTTAAATCGTATGCGCATTGGCTTCGTCTTGAAAATGGTCGTCTTTTACCAATATGGTGGGCGATTGTTATTATTTACGCTTTATTTGCTTTTGTAACGTTAACCTTCGTTGTTCCGTTATCGCAGGGGTCTTTAATCGCTGCATTCTGTTACGGTGCTGCTTTAGGACTTGTGATTTATGGCGTTTATGATTTCACCTGCGTTGCCATTTTTAAAGATTGGCCGGTGATGATGGCATTTGTCGATTGGTTATGGGGAACGACTCTGTGTGCATTTTCTGCCACAATGACGGTGTATGTTGCTCGATTGATGGATTATTGAATGATATTTTTTATAGCGATGGGTGTTATATTTTTTCATATGTGCCTGATTTGGGTATGGTATCGCTATACAAAAAATCCATCCGTTGTTGATGTGGGTTGGGCATCTGGGTTAACGATGATTGGCATGTTATACCTTTATAGCTCCCCAGTCTCATCGAGAACGATATTATTCAGTTTAGTTTTGCTGATTTGGGGGTTACGTTTAGGTGGGTATCTTTGGTTTACCCGTATTCATCGTCACGTGCTGGATAAGCGATATACTAAGTTAAGTGACCACTGGAAAATATCTAAACCTTTGGGTTTTTTATTGAATTTTCAATTCCAAGGTTTGCTTATTCTTATTGTCTCACTGCCTTGGTATTTTATTTCTCAAATACCCTCTGATTATTCTCTGCGCGCCATTGATTATTTCATGATAGTCATAGCACTGTTATCAATAGCGGCCGAAAGCATCGCTGATTATCAATTACAAGCGTTTAAGGGACGTCATCCAGGTCAAGTTTGCGATGTTGGTTTATGGTTTTATTCAAGACATCCAAATTATTTTTTTGAATGGCTGATATGGTGCGTCTATGCCTGTTTTGCCTTTCCTGCGTCACTTGGTGTTTTAGCATGGATATCTCCTTTGATGCTCTTTGGTATTATGACCCGAATTACCGCGCCGCTGACGGAAAATGGATCAATTCAATCGAGGGGCGATCTTTATTTAGACTATCAAAAAATAACGCCTCTATTTTTTCCAAACTTATTGAAAAAAAAGAATCAAAGCCTCTCCAAATAAAATGGCTCTTCTTAGAGCCACGGTATCTTTCCATATCATTGCCCTATTAATATCGTAACTCCCTAGCTACGTCATCCTGAGCGCGTCTTTTTGCGCGAA
>JAOAUB010000097.1 GCA_030157805.1 Legionellaceae bacterium | reverse complement strand
GAGATGGCCGAGTGGTCGAAGGCGCTCCCCTGCTAAGGGAGTATGGGACAAAATCCCATCGAGGGTTCGAATCCCTCTCTCTCCGCCAAAAATAAGCGCCCGTAGCTCAGTTGGATAGAGTATTTGGCTACGAACCAAAGGGTCGGGAGTTCGAATCTCTCCGGGCGCACCATCTAAAAGCAGTGCATTACTCGTCTCTTTCAACTAGGCCATAAACACCTTATCAATATTTAACGAGATAAATTTTAGAGGCTCTTCTACGCCATAGCTCATCGGTACAACAATATTCTTGAGCAATAGCAACCGGAATCAAACGAGATCTTGATTGATTTTAGAACTTATTGTGCGTAAAAAACAATTAAAAGCAAGGTGCTATAGAATCTTAACTTTGGTCATTTTTTTTAAAATTGCCTAATAAACCGTCTTAGCTAGCGAAAGCCAAAGTTCAGTAGAAATGTATTTAACAAATTTGTATTAATTAAGTCCAGGTTCTATACTGAAAATGAGAGTATAAGCTACCTACACTAAGGATGGATATCGCTATGAAAAAACTAATCTTTGTGCTGATTATTGCGACAAGCACATCGTGTATTTCAGGGTGCTGTGGCACTGGCTGTGGCAATTACAATGCAAACAATGGCTGTGGATGCAGTAGCTGCTGGTATTAATCTTTAGTTATCACCGGCTTCATGTTAATAATCGACAGATTGTTGAAAAAAAATCCTAAAATTTGCGATTTTTCAACGATCCGTCGATGCTTTTTGAAAACATAAAAATCCCACTTAAGTTACATTTGAATAGAGTCTACCTCCAAAAGGAAATTAATCTCTCATGATGTGTTTTTTTTTGATTTGTTTTTTTTCATTTTTAATCCAATTGAGTCTTGAATCGTACAAGCAACAACGTGTAAACTGTAAATTAATTTGTTAATTGCTCAGGACTTAAAGGAAGGGGTCAACGTTGGCTACAATCATTGTTGTGACATCCGGTAAAGGTGGCGTCGGCAAAACGACTACTTCAGCAGCTTTTTCTTCAGGATTGGCATTACAAGGCCACCGAACTGTCGTAATTGATTTTGACATAGGCTTACGTAATCTTGACATTATTATGGGTTGCGAACGTCGTGTCGTTTATGATTTTGTTAATGTTATAAACGGTGAAGCTAATCTTAATCAAACTCTCATTAAAGATAAGCGGATCAATAATCTTTTTATTCTTCCCGCATCCCAAACCCGCGATAAAGATGCCTTAAATATAGAAGGTGTTGAACGAGTTCTTAACGATCTGTCCAAAGACTTTGATTACATTGTTTGCGATTCACCCGCGGGAATAGAAACTGGCGCTTTGATGGCCATGTATTTTGCTGATCATGCTATTGTTGTTACAAACCCTGAAGTATCTTCAGTCCGAGATTCGGACCGTATTCTTGGAATTTTAGCAAGCAAAACAAAACGTGCCATTGAAAATAAAACACCAGTTCAAGAACATTTACTTTTGACGCGCTATGATATTGATCGTGTTGAACAAGGGGAAATGCTTTCGGTTGAGGATGTAACTGATATATTATCAATTCCTCTCATTGGTGTTATTCCAGAATCAAAAGCAGTTTTAAAAGCATCAAATACTGGAACACCCGTTATACTTGATGAGGCCAGTGA
The DNA here is from genome assembly GCA_030157805.1 of Legionellaceae bacterium. GTDB lineage: Bacteria > Pseudomonadota > Gammaproteobacteria > Legionellales > Legionellaceae > JAOAUB01. The sequence goes on along the minus strand of JAOAUB010000097.1, from coordinate 21,007 downwards.
TGCTGGTATCGCTTATCGCGATTCGATTTGTCGCTTTCTTGGTGAAACTAAACCCATGCGGTATGTCACTAATGAGCGTAAAGGACTACTAAGACGACTATTCGGCAAAAACAAGGAGGACGTTCCAGCATGAGCCTGTTTAGCTACTTAAGAAAACGACATAATACGGCGTCTGTTGCAAAAGAGCGGTTACAGATTATTATTTCTCATGAGCGATCACAACGTAATACGCCTGACTATCTACCTCAATTAAAAGAAGAAATTCTTGCTGTTATCGCTAAATACATTCCAATTAGCCGAGAGAAAGTGAGTGTTAATTTAGAGAGGACCGATGATAGTTCAATTCTTGAGTTAAATGTCACCATTCCTGAAGACAGTAACTCTTAGTCGGTTGATTTGCGTTTTTAAGTGGCTAAATTGCCTACCATGAAATGGTCATAGAAATTCTTTTAATTTTCTATAAACTGTCCACAATATCAAAAATAAGCTGCGCAAGTAATTCGGGGGACTCCATGGGCAACATGTGAGTTCCCTTCATTTTGATACACCGCATATTATAACGATGACGCATATAATGCACATCAAATCGACTAATCACTGCGCTATGATCACCATAAATGAGTATCACCGGCACCTTTAGCTCCTTAAGATCATAAGGTAAGTGATGAGGTAGCGTTCGATAAATTGAATATTCAATCTGCGGATCAAAGCGTAGTCGATAGCCTTGCGAGACTTGCTCTACACCAAAACTCATAAAATCTTGCAAGCATGCTTCTGTAAATGTGCTAAATAGCGCTTTTTCTTTTAAATACCGATAGAGCTCGTCCTGATTTTGCCAAAATTGTCGTCTGTGACGAGTAGAGCGTGCCGGAGTGATATGATCAATAAAACCTAAATTTTTTGCAGTAAGTATAATTTTTGATTTGATATGATTAAGAATAGGCGAATCGATCATCACCACGACTTTAAATAACTCTGGCTGCTCATGAGCAGCTAGAAGAGCCAAGACACCACCCAAAGAATGACCAACAGCAATCATAGGGGCAGTATTTTTTTTCAGGAAATTTTGCTGTTGCGTATGGTGAAGAAGCTCATCAACAAGGTAATGCCAATTTTCAGTCACTGGAAATAAGGGATTATGTCCAATTCTATCAATAGAGGTGCAATCGTAGCGAGTTTGTAGTGCCGTAAGTAATTGCTTATAACATAAGGCTGGAAACCCGTTACCATGAGCAAAAAGAAGCATATACTCCTCGCATTTCAACCACTGTAACGAGTCAACTTAAGCGCTGAATAAGCGCCCTTTGAAAGAGCGCGCGCATTAAATTTTGCCACATCAAGAAAAAATTGCCCGCAATCAAAAACGTGCAATTTGATTGCCTTCCTGTTTAAATGTGAAGACGGCAAATGAAAAATACAACATCATTAAAACAAGCAATATTGGTCCAATAAAAGAATTCTTCAAATTAAGCGCCAGTGAGGTAAACAATAAAAAAACAGTCGGAGAAGCCGAAACGATAAACAAACGACAGGCTTGTGAGTAGCTGAGTGACTGTTTAATAAACAATCTAGCACTTAACTGAGCCATAAGGGCAAGAACCAAAAAGAAACACGCATGAAGTGCAAAGAATGCGGCAACCAACACGGGATAAAACATAAAATCAGATACCCATTTTACCCACCCAAGACCTGCTGATTTAACCCACTGCTCACCATCAAAGATTTGATTCATACTTTTCTCAAACGGCTTCGTATAAACCTCATTGTCAGCTTCTTTCGCATCACCGCCGATAAAGAATTGTGGTTTTGGAAGCCGATAAAAAAACTGATCACGAGTAATTAACATGGTCAAGTCAGGATTTGCACTATCGATGGCATTCACCCGCCCTGTGGTATCAATAATTAACACCACCTTACCCTCTTTATTTTTAATTCTGTAGGGCATAGGTTTGTCGAGCGATAACACGCCATTTTGTATATAAATCTTAGGTATTTGTTTGATCGGATCAATAATTTGTTGCTCATAAAATACATTAAAATTAGCAGCCAGGCGCGCACTAAATGGAAATGAAACAACAGCAACTAATAACAAAAGATATCCTAAACCCAATCCTTTCCATCGTTTTGCAACATCAATATAGAGTCGACCGCTAAAAAACGAAAGGTATAACGCCTGCCAATATCCAAACCATGGGGCATCAATATCACGCAGCGCCTTACCTGCTTTAGCCGTTTTTGCCATTATGCCATCCTCCTATTCTTTTTCCTGTTTCACCATGAAATAAATTGGCTTTATCAATCAATACCTCAATGGCCAGATTATCACAATCAATTGTCTGATCAGAAGGTATTCTTGCGGTAAACTTTGCTCGTCCGCATTTTGTTCTCGTATGAATGAGTTTATCTGCACCCATATCATCAATCAGTTCAATATCCACCGGAATAGTCCCCGATTGTTGTTGATGGCTTGTCAGCCGAAGATCCTCTGGCCTAATTCCTAAAATCATCTTTTCTCGAGACCTAACAACGTGTTGCAAATTTGGCAAGGGAAAAGAAAACCCCAAATCCATCATGAAATGCTGATTTTCATTATCAATGATGCCCGGCAAAAAATTAGTTGAATAATGCCCAGTAAAACCTGCGACAAAAAGCGAGGCCGGCTCATGATACAAATCCTGTGGCGTTCCCACTTGTTCAATCACACCATGATTCAACAGCACAATACGCGTCGCCATTGTCATCGCTTCCGTTTGATCGTGAGTCACATAAATACACGTGGTCTTTAATCCTTGATGAATTTTCTTGATTTCATAACGCATTTCAGTACGTAACTTAGCATCTAAATTAGAAAGCGGCTCGTCGAACAAGAACACGGACGGTGAGCGAACAATTGCCCTCCCCATAGCCACACGTTGTTTTTGTCCTCCAGAAAGCTCTCGTGGCTTACGACTTAAAAACTGGGTTAGTTGCAGCATGTCAGCAACGCTCAAAACACGTTCTTTAATTTCGGGAGGTTTAATTCGGCGCATCTTTAAACCGTAAGCCATGTTATCAAAGACACTCATATGAGGATACAAAGCGTAACTTTGAAAAACCATCGCCATGTCACGTTGCGACGCTGGAATTTCGTTAACACATTGATTATTTATTGAAATTTTTCCTGAACTTGGCTCATCCAATCCTGCGATTAAACGCAATAACGTTGATTTTCCACAACCTGAAGGACCAACCACCACCACAAATTCACCTTTTTCAATACTTAGATTAATTTGATCTAAAACGATCTGTTGCCCATAATGTTTTGAAACCTGAAATAAATTAACAGTCGCCATCAGTGAATTAACCCCTTTTCAAATCCTCGTTGCATCATAAGCACAACCAAACACGGGGGAAACATGGCCATTAATGCGATACACATAATATAGTGCCACTGTGGAACTTGGTCCGCGACTCCCGCTAAATAACGTATTCCCATAACAATAGTCGACATATTACTGTCCGTCGTGCTCACCAAAGGCCAAAGATATTGATTCCAACCATAAACAAATAAAATAAAAAAAAGTGCCGCAATTTGGGCGGCCGATAAGGGCAATAAAATATCACAAAAAAAACGCCAAGGCGTTGCACCATCTAATTTAGCAGCGTCCACCAGTTCATTTGGGATTGTTTTAAAAAATTGTCGAAATAAAAAAGTCGCCGTCGCTGATGCCATCAAAGGAAGCGTCAAGCCTGTGTAAGTGTTTAACCAGCTAAACGACGCCAACACTTGAAAAGTAGGCACAATACGTACTTCTACCGGCAACATCATCGTTGAAAAAATTAACGCAAAAAAAAATTTTTTGCCTGGAATTGTAAAATAAATTAACGCAAAAGCAGAAGACACTGCCAAAATAATTTTTCCTGCTGCAATTAAAAAAGCCATCACAAAACTATTCAACAAAAGAGTACCCACCGGCGGCCCCAATGTCACGGTGTCGTCCGTGAATAATATCGTTTTAAAATTGTGAAACAATTGTGTCCCTGGCGTTAGAGGAAGAGGCACGTGAGTTAATGCTTCAGCTGAATGACTTGCCGCAACTAAAGCAAGGTAAAAGGGGATAAATAATAACAAGGTAAAACTGATTAAAAAAACATGCACGGAACAACGACGCAGAAACTTCATTCGTAATGGACCTTTTTTTCTAAATAACGAAATTGCACTAAAGTAAGTAGTGTAACAACGACCATTAATAACACGGATTGGGCCGATGAGCTACCTGGATCCATGTTGACAAAACCGTCATTATAAACTTTATAAATCAAGCTCGTCGTGTTATTTTCAGGCCCGCCACTCGTCATCACATCAATGATACCAAAAGTATCAAAAAAAGCATAAATCATATTCATTACAAACAAGAAGAACGTGGTCGGCGATAACAAGGGGAAGATGATTTGCCAAAAACGCTGCCATGCCGAAGCTCCATCTAAAATTGACGCCTCAAGGAGTGTTTTCGGAATTGCTTTTAATGCTACAAAATAAAAAAGAAAATTATAGCTAAATTGCTGCCAACTTGCCGCGAGAACAACCACCAAAAAAGCTTGGTTAATGTGCGTGAGATAATTAAAATCAAAACCTAACTGATGTGAAAGGTAAGTTAACCAACCCAAAGTTGGCTGACAAAGAAAACGCCACAAAATTGCCGCTACGGCTGGAGCAACTGCATAAGGACATAACAACAATGATTTGTACCAAATCTGACTTTTTTGACGTTGATTGACAAAAAATGCGAGCATCAAGCCGGTCCCAAGCGTAAGGCACGTCACCAAAAATCCAATCGTTAAACTCACCATCAACGCTTTAATAAAGCCTGGATCAATCAGTAAATCAAGGTAATTTTGTAACCCTGAAAAGCGATGATGCAAACCAAAGGCATCACTGAAAAATAACGATTGCACTATCGCATTACAGGATGGCCAAATAAAAAAAACTATGGTCACAATTAATTGAGGCACAAGAAATAACAAGGCTTGTTTTTTATGCCTAGTGAAATGATCCATTAAACACCTGGCTGAATTCCATTCTTTTCGTACAAAGTAAAATTACAATTCACAATGCTTGACCACTTTGTCAATCGCCATCAACGTTTCTAACAAGGATTTAATCTTGTCCAATGGCCAACTGTTTGGCCCATCACTTAAAGCTTTATCAGGATTAGGATGAGTTTCCATAAAGAGACCTGAAATTCCAGCCGCAACAGCTGCACGTGCAAGAACTGGTATAAACTCACGTTGCCCACCGGATGAGCCATGATTAGCACCCGGTAATTGCACCGAATGTGTCGCATCATAAATAACCGGACAACCCGTGTCTCGCATAATTTGTAACGACCTCATGTCCGAAACTAAATTATTATAACCAAAACTGGCACCTCGCTCACAAACCATTATCTGTTCATTACCCATAGCTCGTGCTTTATCAACCACCTGCTGCATTTCCCAAGGCGATAGAAATTGACCTTTCTTAATGTTGACGGGAATATTCATTGACGCCACTTTTTGAATGAAATTTGTTTGTCGACATAAAAAAGCCGGCGTTTGTAACACGTCAACCACACTTGCTACTTCAAGCATTGGCGTATCTTCATGCACATCCGTCAATACAGGCACACCCACTTGTTTTTTTACTTTCTCAAGAATCATGAGACCTTTTTCAAAACCTGGCCCACGATAACTTCCCATAGATGAACGATTAGCTTTATCAAAGGATGACTTATAAATAAACGGCAACTTTAATTGAGAGCAAAGCTCTTTAAGATAACCTGCTGTCTCTATTGCTAACTCTTCGCTTTCAATCACACAAGGTCCGGCAATCAAAAACAAAGGCTCTGAAAAACCTACCGTAAAATCACATAATTTCATCGTGCATTTTCCTTTTGATAATGATATTGGCGTCCCGCCATAATAAAAGCGTTAAATAATGGGTGTCCATCACGAGGGGTTGACGTAAACTCAGGATGAAATTGGCAAGCAACGTACCAAGGATGATTTGGCAGCTCAATCATCTCAACTAAATTATTTTCCGCTGACTTCCCCGCAACAACGAGACCATGACTAATCAATTGATTTACAAATTGATTGTTAATCTCATAACGATGACGATGACGCTCGGTAATGTCCGTTTTACCGTAAATGCTATGGGCTAAAGTATCCGATAAAAGTTGGCATTGTTGAACACCTAAACGCATCGTGCCGCCGAGATCGCTTTTCTCATCGCGAACATTAACCCGTCCATCAGCCTCTGCCCACTCATTAATCATCGCAACAACAGGATGAGGTGTGTTTTTATCAAACTCGGTGGAATTAGCTTGATGAAGACCTGCTACATGACGAGCATATTCAATCACTGCCGTTTGCATGCCAAGACAAATTCCCAAAAATGGTACGTTATTTTCTCGTGCAAAACGAATAGCCTCGATTTTGCCCTCAATGCCTCGCTCACCAAACCCTCCAGGAACAAGGATAGCGTCCACCGAATCCAACACCGAAACACCCTCTTTTTCAACAAGTTCAGCGTCAATATAAACAATTTTTACTTTGGTTTGCGTGTGGATGCCTGCATGATTTAACGCTTCATTTAATGATTTATAGGCGTCGCTTAAATTAGTATATTTGCCAACCATCGCCACGTTGATCGTTGTGGTTTGATTTTTTTGCGCGGCAACAACGGCCTCCCACTCGTGCAAATCTGCAGGTTTTGCTGAAACGCCCAATTTTCGTAGCACAATTTCGTCCAAGCCTTGCTCATGCAAAATCATGGGGATCTGATAAATACTTTCTGCATCCTGCAAGGGTATGACGCCATCCCTTTCCACATTGGTAAATAAAGCAATTTTTTCACAGTCTGTGGCGGACAAAGGCTGTTCCGAACGACAAATTAGAATATCCGGCTGAATACCAATAGAGCGTAGCTCTTTCACCGAATGTTGAGTTGGTTTTGTTTTTGTCTCACCTGAAGTCGCAATATAAGGCACTAAAGTTAGATGAATGAACAAGGAATGCTGACTACCAAGCTCCATTCGCATTTGTCGAATCGCTTCCAAAAAAGGCAATGACTCAATGTCACCCACCGTGCCGCCTATCTCCACCATCGCAATATCAAACCCTTCAGCTCCCAGAACTATTGATCGCTTAATTTCATTTGTAATATGCGGAATAACTTGGACCGTAGCACCAAGATAATCACCTCGACGCTCTTTTTTGATGACTGATTCATAAATTTTACCCGTGGTAAAATTATTTTGCTTTGTCATCATTGTACGGACAAAACGCTCATAATGACCTAAATCCAGATCAGTTTCAGCCCCGTCTTGAGTCACAAACACTTCACCGTGCTGTACTGGACTCATCGTGCCAGGATCAACATTGATATAGGGATCTAATTTAATCAGGGTAACACGCAATCCTCGCGCTTCAAGAATAGCAGCAAGCGATGCCGCCGCAATCCCTTTTCCTAAAGAAGATACCACCCCACCTGTAACAAAAATATAATGCGTCTTTGTGGTCATGAACGATCCTATAAATTCTTAAGCTGCTGTAAAACGCTGTACATATCGATGGCACAATCTGCGGCTGAAGTCCCTTTATGACCATGAGATCCACCAAGCCTGTCAAACGCCTGCGCTTCATCTTCAGTCATCAACACCTCAAAAATAACGGGCACCTGATAATCTAGAGCGACTCGCTGACATCCATAGTTAATTTGTTCAAAAACACAATCATAATGATCAGTTTCGCCATACATCACAGAACCCAAAGCAATAATCACCGCAGCTTGTTTGTTTTTAGCAATATGCGCTGCTGTGACAGGAATTTCGATGGCTCCAGGCACTTCCACTAATAAAATATCGTCCTGCGTAAAGCCTCGCTCAAGCAATCGAGCAATAGCTCCCTCTTTAAGCGCATTTGTGATGTCGTGATTAAACAAACTCATCACAATAGCAATTGGGAATGATGTTGCTTTAAATTCAGCCGAACTACTTATTCTAGTCATAAATTAATCCTGATCAATCGATAAATAATGCCCTAATTTTTTTTGCTTAGTACTCAAATAGTCCCGATTCTGTGACGTAGGCTCTATTTTTAGCGGAATTCGTTCACTCACGTTTAAACCAAAGCGCTTTAATGCATTCTCTTTATGCGGATTATTCGTGAGCAAACGTAAAACCTCGATACCTAAGTAATTCAATATTTGATATGCCACGGCATAATCGCGATTATCAACGGGAAGACCTAGCTGTAAATTAGCGTCTACGGTATCAAAACCTTTCTCTTGCAGCGCATAAGCTTTCAATTTATTGGCTAACCCAATCCCTCGACCCTCTTGCCTCAAATAAATAATAACACCACCTTGCTCACTAATTAATGATAAGCTTTGCTCAAGCTGGTCACCACAGTCGCATTTAGCCGACCCAAACACATCGCCCGTAACACATTCTGAATGAATACGAACTAAGGGAACCTGATTTGGCACTTGAGGTTCCTTAACTAAGACAAAATGCTCGGCAGCATCCGATGGACTGCTAAACACTGTCATCACAAAGTCACCCCGGTTTTTGATAGGAATTGTTGACGTGGCAACCGGTACAATATCACCATCATTGACAACTTGAAAATCATTACCACTCATGAACAAACCTCTTGGGCCAATTGCCCCGATAATCGTAATTGATGGGCGATAATTCGAGTTAAATAATCAAACTCAACATTAAAACAATGCCCTACTTTTAATTCGCTGAAAGTTGTTTTCCCCAATGTATGGGGAATTAACATCAATTTAATTTCACCCGGCTTCACCTCATTAATGGTCAAACTCACCCCATCAAGCGTGATGCTGCCCTTAACCATCAAATACAGTGCCGCTGCAGACGAAGCAAAATTTGACACCGTAATTTCAAGACAATCGCCGACTTCATGCATTGCCGTCAAATAAGCCACCGTGTCCACATGTCCCGTGACATAATGCCCGCCAAAACGACCCGATGCATTCATCGCTCGCTCAAGATTTACCGCATCACCTTGACAAAGTTCACCCAAATTGGTGCACTGCAACGTTTCTTGTGATACATCAAACGCTATTAACGGTTTTTCCACGTCCAACAAGGTCAAACACACCCCATTAACAGCAATGCTTTCTCCTGTTTCTAGCACTGTTAGAGCTGCATCAACCAGTAAACGCTTACCCCCAGGCATTACAGTATTAGCAATCACTTGGCCTTGTTTTTCAATTAATCCTGTGAACACCGATCCTCCGATTCCCAATCAATGCGCATAACCATATTATTCCCTTTAGCCTGCCAATGAATTTGGTGTTTTCTATCAAAAAAGAGGTCATTATAATAGGCAGAACTCGCCTTCTCACCTATTATTTTGGGAGCCAAATAGACATAAGTTCTATTGACTAACCCTAAATCATGAAGAGAGGAAAACAATCTACCCCCCGCCTCAACCCACACGTCATGATAACCAGTCTCGCCTAAAATTTTAATGACAGAGGTCAGACAAAGCTGCTCCTGACTGACTGGCACTGAATGATAAACGCATTGCTTGATTTTTTTAGAAATTGCTAACGATTCATCATGAAAAATATGACAATGCTTAGCCTTCTTAAAAACCAACTCATCCCCTGTTAACTGCAACCGTCGATCAATAATTGCGAGTGTTTTTCCGATCTCAACATCACCGGGAGCACGCACATTCAAAGAAGGACTATCAGCCAAAATCGTTCGCGCTGTCGTTAAAATAACATCCGTCAACAAGCGTTGTTCGTGAGTAAATTTCGCACAGTCCACGTTTGATAATTGAAGACGTTCACCATCACCTCCCCCAATTTTACCATCCAGCGATTGAGCAATTTTAGCCGTAACCCAAGGTTTTTTGGTATCAAACCAATGCTGGTAACTTTGGTAAAAAGAATCAATGTCAGGCAACGGAAAATGCGTGACCTGAATTCCTTTTTCTCGCAAAATAAACGGAGTGTCATTTTTAACAACAAGCGGATTAGGATCACAATAAGCAAACACCACCTCATCGATAGCATGATTCATGATAGTATCAACACAAGGTGGTGTGCGCCCCCAATGATTACATGGCTCCAAGGTGACATACAGCGTTAACGGCGTAAGACCACCTGCCGGCAATTGCTCCAATACCCGTTGCTCAGCGTGAGACTGCCCCACCCCGGGATGAAACGCCCTGGCCACAATTTTCTGATTATGCACTAATACAGCACCAACACTGGGATTAGGCGAACAAATACCGCGACCAAGCCAAGCCTGCTCTAATGCTGCCAGCATAAATTCTTTGTGCATAATTAAATCAATTAGTTAAAATAAGAACATGATAACAAATTATTCAATTTTTGAGTAGTAATTCTTTACGAATACACCCATATCGTGTGCCAAGAGTATACTCGACAATCCAATCTAATTCACGCTATCCTTTCGTTTAAGCAACAAGATCAAAGGAGAGCGCTTGTGTATTTAGCAGGTTTTGGGAATTATCATCAAACTGAAGCCGTAACCGGTGCTTTACCCAAAAATCAGAACTCACCACAACACTGCCCGCAAGGTCTTTATGCTGAGCAATTAAGCGGAAGCGCTTTTACTCGATCTCGTCATCTTAATTTAAGAAGCTGGCTTTATCGAATAAAACCTTCGGTCATCCATGGGGATTATCAACTTTATACTAAAAAACCCCTGCTTGTTGTTGATGAACGACAAGCTCCAAATCCCTATCGCTGGTCAAGCTATCCTAAACCAAACAAGTCAGTGGATTTCATTGATGGATTAATCCCCATTGCTGGAAATAATTTAGCCAGCACCTTTATTTATCAATGCAATCAATCCATGCAAGATCGTTTTTTTAGCAATAGCGATGGAGAACTTCTTTTAGTTCCTTACCTTGGCGATATGTTAATTTTTACTGAGTTAGGTAAATTGTTAATAGCCCCCGGGCAAATTGCCGTCATCCCTCGCGGTATCAAATTTCGTATTGAATTGATGAGCGCTATCGCTTGTGGTTATTTGTGTGAAAATAGAGCATCTCCCCTTACCCTCCCACAATTAGGACCCATTGGCGCCAATGGACTAGCTAATCCACGCCATTTTCTTTACCCTAAAGCTGCCTATGACGATCATCCTTGCAATGCAACTCTTATTTGCAAATATCAAAACCATTTATGGATGGCTAAAAGTGATTTTTCGCCACTGAATATCGTGGCTTGGCACGGCAATTATGCTCCTTATTGTTATGACTTATCTTTATTCAACACCATGAACTCCGTCAGCTTTGATCACCCTGATCCCTCTATTTTTACCGTATTAACCTCTGAAAGCACCACGCCTGGAGTAGCTAATTTAGACTTTGTGATTTTCCCTTCACGCTGGGTGGTTGCTGAACATACCTTCAGACCCCCTTATTTTCACCGCAACATCATGAGTGAGTTGATGGGGCTAATCCAAGGCAAGTATGATGCTAAAAATGAAGAATTTTCACCCGGAGGAATTAGCATCCATAATTGCATGACCGGCCATGGCCCCGATTATGAATCATACCAACAAGCTATTCGTAGCGATTTACAACCTATCCGCTATGATAATACCTTAGCTTTTATGTTTGAATCTTGCGAGCCCTGGAATGTCACGGACACCGCGCTTAAAAGTAACAATCGACAAACCGACTACTCCAAATGCTGGCAGGATTTACCTGCGCATTGATCAAGCAATCTGCAAATAGTCTTTAAAATTGACGCTGCAACATGTTGTTTTATTTTATTTTATTTTATAAAGAGCTCACAATGATATATCATGTTGCATTTAAGTATACGACAAGGTGAACAAATAATATGAAGTTGGCTTCATTTTTTAGCTTTAGATCTCGCGCCACTAAATATGGCTCGATCGTTGGCGGTCTTATGTTTGGAGCAGGCGCTGGAACTTCCGCCGCACTTTCGCTTAAACTTTCAGCACTATGCTCATGCGCTGTATCGAATTTTCTAGAAAAAATGGGCACTCACATATCCATTGCAGAATTGAGCGGTTTCGTTGAAGTGGATGGTTTTGCTGCGAATTTTACCCTTAAAAACATCACAGCAACTTTTCCTGACGGCTGGTCTGATCTTATTAAGTCTACTGACGAGTTGCCCCCATATTGTTTTTCTATTCCGTTCGCGATGGGATTATGTATTACAACCGCAATTTCATTGGCATTGGCGAATGCAATCACGACGGCAATACATATTCGTGATAATAAAATGATAAACAATGACAGTCCGACCATACCATTAACAATGAACGTCTCATGATGGAAGTTTTAACTGAAGAAGATAAGGGATGTCAAAATCCCTATCGTCACTCTGAAAATTAAGTTATCTCGTTCATAAAATTCGGAGCAAGCTGGTCTCTTAGTGATTTGATTTTAACAAAACATTCCGCGTATTCATCATCGCACCGTGAATCAATCACAATACCTCCTCCTGCCGACAAACTTAATTGTCCCTCCTCAGCTATCAATGTTCGTATGGTGATACTACTATCAAAACGTCCGTGCGCTGAAAAATAAGCAACACTACCGCAATAAGCCCCTCTAGCGTAGGGTTCCTGCTCATAAATAACTCGCATTGATTCCAATTTTGGCGCCCCCGTAATAGAGCCCCCAGGAAAACAACTTAAAAAAACAGTCAAAGGACTCATCTCTTGGCGCCGAAGAGCTTCAATACTGCTAACAAGATGATGAACCGAACGATAAGTTTCCAATTGACACAAAGCCGTCACCCGCACGCTTCCTGACTCTGCAATTTTACTCAAATCATGACGCATTAAATCAACAATCATAGTATTTTCTGCACGATTTTTGATGCTATTCAGCAACTCCTGCTGCAATTGTTGATCAAGCTCTTCATTAAGGGAACGACGAACTGTCCCTTTAATTGGAGAGGTTAATAAACGCCGATGGTCATGTTCCAAAAATCGTTCTGGGGAGAACGACAGCAAATCCTGCTTCTGTCCCCGCAAATAAGCCGAAAAAGGAACTCGGTTTTCTACCCGTATTTTCTCAAAAATACGCCACGGATCCCCGTTGTATTTCGCATTAAAAGGTTGAGCATAATTAACCTGATAACAACGACCTTGATTCAATGCCGTCGAAATTGCTTCAAATGATTCATAATAAGCCGATTGACCTATTAAAGATTCAAACTCGGTGACGACAACACTTGCATCACCTCGACACTCCCTTCGCTCCCATCGTGCTAAAACATCCTCAATGACGTCTGCGGTATTTGTATGATTGTTTGCGGCAAATAATGTCACTGTTTTTTGATGATGATCCGTAATAATTGCCCAATCATATAACGAAAAATCAGCAAGACAGGCATCCGATCGACCAAGCGCGGTATTTTCCGGAACATTTACCCCCATGACATAGGCACCAAAATCATACGTAAAATAACCGATTAACCCCCCTTGGAACGGCAAATCGAGCGATAAATCATACGAAGGCAATGAGGACTCCAAGCGCCTCACATAATCATTAGCTTGATCATAAGCAGTACAACAAAAACGTTCATAAGGGCACGCTGAAACAATATCATATCGCCCACGCGAGGTGTCGCCGCTTTCTAATAAAACAAAACCGGGTAAATCAACTAAGGCACGGTAATGAACGATGAGATGGGAAGAATAAGGCAATTGAATCAGTGAATAATTTGGCATATTTTTGTCGCTAATTAAACATGTAGTCTATAATTAAATCGTTATGATATTTTACCTTAACTGAACTTTAAGAGTGTTCCCTAAAAAGTCATAACGTCGAGTTTAATTGGAGCGGACTATGTTACCACTTTTTAAACGATTAGTTCATTATATTCAGCAATTACAACACTATGATTATTTGACCGAGCCTCAAGCGAATGCGATGATGGCCATGGTATATGTTCATATACAGCTGGGAAGTATTAAACAGCAACACGACTATGTTCCTGATGCTGAATTTAAATTACTGATTGATGCTATAAAACTGCTTTCTCACGACGATCCAATATTGCCTCAGCTATTGTTGACCTTAATCACGATCCTTGACGTCATCCATGCAAAAATCCACGACAATAGCTTACCCTACCTCGAGCAATTCCACCAAGTCCTCGATAATTGTCCTTGTGTGGCGTTTTTTTCACATCATTTTGACCGAAATAGCCCATCCGTTCAGTACTTAATGAGTAGAAAGACATTATCGGTAGACAAGTTAGCAAGAACACTCAGCTTCGATGAGCTAAACCTTCATGTTGAGGAATGTATGGTTCAACAAATTTTAAAAAATCATCCCACCGAGGTAGACCAAGTAAAAACAAGATATGCCCCTAACCTTAACTCGACTATCAATGCATTTTCTAGACCACTTAAAGCATCAAATTATTTGATTGGTTTATGGTTAATTGCACAAACTTACCGTACAGGCCGCATTAATGACACTATTTTGATTGAATTTATAGAAACCGTCTTTCAAAGCAATGAACATAATCGCGCATGGGACCCCAAACAATTTGCAACCTCATTTCTGTCTGGTTTTAGAAGCGCTTACTATGAAATTGATGACTATTATAATAAAACATCAGCTCAAAACAGGCTTCTTCATGGTTTAGTCGTCATAATATCGACTCTGGATAAGCATCTTCCCCGCGGGATGCTTCTTCTAGTATATAAAGACCATGTCCAACAAACACAAACATTTCAAATTAAGGAAGAGACTAGTTCCTACTTGACTTACGTGAATGCGCTCAGCTTGATTCTCGGTGTTCAAGAAACCTCTGATGATGACGAGCAAGCTCAACAACTTTATCTCATTCTTCAAGATCCTCAAAAAATGTATTATTTGCTAGACATCATTAGCCACAATAACATGGGACAATTACCCTACGTGACCAACCCTGAGTTACATGCTATTCCCCATGAATTGCAACAGTTTTTAGTGAAACATCACTCAGAGCTCGTACCTGAGTTTATACTTTTTTTGGAACACTACCATCGCATTAATCATCAAACCAATGCACATCAACAACGCAATATAACCCTACTCTTCATCAAATATGGCAATAAAGTACAGCAATTAATTGAAATTATGGACCATTTGGCTATCAAAGAGATTCACAAGCTTGTTGCCAACACCGTTCTGCCCTTAGAGCAAAGGTTAGAAATAATCCCTATTCTAGATCAATCCTTAATCACTCCACTGAGAGAGTATTTTATTCTCAACGTGAAAACTCAAAAAGAGATTGAAACGTTTAAAATCTGTTTAATTGCTATAGGTACATTATCAACTATTAATTTAGAACAACCGCAACAACAATTCATGAGAGAGATCTCACATGATAAATCTCCTCAAGAATTTTTAAACGCAATGGTCAAGTTTCTACTCCAAAAACTACTTCCTGCCATGGATATTGAATTAAGTGAAGCGACTGTCCGTGAATTATTTCAACGGATACCACCTGACAAATTAATTAACCTCATCACCGCCAGTGTTAAGATGGAAAAAGATCAATATCGAGATATCTTCTTGGAGCTTCTTAAACGCGATCTCTTGGGCGAAAACAACCAAGAATTCATGCATGATACCAACCAAGAATCCGATATTGGCCGCGATTTAGCTCGTCATAATGCAACTATTCGAACAACGTTGTTAAAGCATGGGATTATTCCTGAGTCAGCCTTAGAATATGATAAAACGCATGAATTTATCCTTTTACCTCCCGGCGAAACAGAGCAAGACTTAAGCTACGGAAATCAATATGGTCTGTTATGGAGTTACCTCCAGGCGCTGAATCAGCAAATATTAAAAGCACAAGCCACTCGAGTTCAAACAAGCTCGAATAAAATAGATCAAAACCTTGATATGATCGCTCAAGGAATTAGCGAATTACAACGTAAAATAGATAAACAAACAAAACAGGGTGGTTCTGAAGCCAACATCATCACGACTATCTTGTCCGATTTGAAAATTTCTCAACCATTATTGAAAAAAATACGGGATAATTGCCTGAAATTAATTAAAATCAAGGCCTCCCTTCCAGGAGGTTTCTTTGAATTTGCAGAACATGTGATCGCACAGTCGGAGCTAATCAATAGTCTGCCTCAAGAAACAAGCAATCAACGTTCTGCCAGCCAAGCTTATTATTTCAAGGTTGAACAATGGTCGAAAGCTAAAACCATGACCTTCTTCTTAGGCGATGAAGTCGGTTGTTGTCTTGCAACAACCAACGCCCAATTTCAAGCCATAGTCCAACGACGCATGGATGATGCGATGTTATTTCATGTTGCTATTGATCAAACCACTGGAAAACCTGCAGCATTAATCTGGTTGTATTTAGCCATAACCACGGATAATCAGGTGGTTTTAATGGCTAATTTTTTTGAAGTTAAAACAAAATTTGGACTCAATGACTACTTGCGTCTGGCTTTACTTCACAGTTTATTGCAATTCACCCATCAGTATTTAAACGATAATCCAGGAATTTCTGGCTTTTATATGAACAAACTTAGATACGGTTGGAATGAGCATGATTTAAATTTATACCCTATAATACCACTGAGTCTATACGATAAAGTAGGTGGGCCCTATATTCCAGGAGGAGTTGACGAAACAGCAGAAGCGAGCGCTGAAGAAGCCCAAACTCCAAAAAAAGAATTCACTCAAAGTCAATACTACTTAGTTTCGCTTGAAGCATCCCAATTTCATGAATTTTCACCCCAAATCCTCGCAAAATCAATGCATGCTAAAATCATACCTATTACTGAACTAATCCATCGTTACGTTCAATTGTGCGTCAAAAAATCCATGACGTTTGAGCAGCTAAAAATGCACATCATCAACCAATACCAGGTTCAATTGACATTTTTTTACGATAAGCCGCTACAAACCAATCCACACTTTTTAGATGACTTGTATCATGACTACGAAAGCTGCATTATTTCACATCAAACAAGCGGCAGAATAACCACCTCCATCAACATGCTTAAAACAGAACATGCTTTTTTTGACAGACTACTCAAGAATACTGAATCCAACGGTCAAGACGATGAGGAGCAGTTGGAGAAAGAAAAGGCACCTGCAAAAAAAAGTGCCTCGAATGATCCCGCTTGATCAACCAAAGATAACGATTCACCCACCAGGCACTCGTCATCCCGAGCATTGAGACATGGGGATCTCAAGCCCGAAGAAACAGACAAGCCATGACCACTATTTTATCGAATCACCGACGAAATCAGGCGGCTATTAGGAGTTTTTTGTTAACCAATCGATCAAAACGCAAGGATTCAGAGTTTTTTTCATCAGGTAAAGAAAAAGCTCCCCGTAAAAAAGTGGTTTTTAAAAAAAAATCTCAGTATGCTATGGCAACTTTTTAGGATATTGTTAGGCGCGCTCGCAAGAGCAGGTCGTGAAACTTTGATTTTTACACGATTAAAGGATAAGGAGAGTGTTTGTGACTATTGTTGCCCGTTTCGAAATCCCCTACACCCAAATTCTCAATGAGCAGGGCGAATTGTGTCGTCAACTCCCAGCTTTTGCGAAAAATAAAGAACTTTTAATTGAATTGTATCGCACCATGGTACTCATTCGAGCTTTTGATAAAAAAGCCATTGCTTTGCAACGAACCGGCAAAATGGGAACGTATGCCCCAATCACCGGTCAGGAAGCTATCTCAACAGCCATAGGCCATGCCATGCGCCAAGACGATGTACTAGCCCCTTACTATCGCGACTATGCCGCACAAATTCAGCGCGGAGTAAAAATGTCAGACATTCTCGCTTACTGGGGTGGCGATGAGCGCGGAAGTCAATTTGAAAACAACCAAGAAGATTTACCCATTTGTGTCCCCATTGCATCTCAATGTGTACATGCTGCCGGCATTGCCTTTGCGTTTAAATATCGAAAAGAAGCCCGCGTTGCCGTAACTTGCATTGGCGACGGTGGAACCTCTGAAGGTGATTTTTACGAAGCCATTAATGTCGCTGGAGTTTGGAAATTGCCCGTTGTCTTTATTATTAATAATAATCAATGGGCAATTTCAGTACCCCTGTCCAAACAAACGGCCACACAAACGCTTGCACAAAAAGCGATTGCGGCTGGTTTTGCTGGAGTGCAAGTTGATGGCAATGACGTCATCGCCTGTCGTGATGTCATTGGCGAGGCGATTGAAAAAGCCCGGCGCGGTGAAGGACCCACCTTAATTGAGGCCATGAGTTATCGATTATCTGATCACACGACCGCCGATGATGCTACGCGCTACCAACCTAAAAACGAAGTTGACGAAGCTAAACCGAAGGAACCTATTGAACGCTTTAAACATTTTTTGATGACCCAAAAACTCTGGGATGCGTCGCATGAAAAACAATTACATGACGAAACAGCGCTCACAGTGCAAAAAGCCGTTGATGAATACACCTTACGTGAGCCACAACCCCTCAGCAGTATTTTTGATTATCATTTTGCTGAATTACCTGAGTATTTAATTGAACAACGCGCTATTGCTATGGAGGAAGCAACCCATGTCTGAAATTACGTTGATTGAAGCAGTCACTCAAGCTTTAGCTTATGAACTTGCTCACGATGACAATGTGGTTGTTTTTGGTGAGGATGTTGGTAAAAATGGTGGTGTATTTCGCGCTACAGTCGGTTTGCAAGAACGATTCGGTGAACAACGCGTCATGGACACACCACTTGCTGAATCGATGATTGCAGGACTCGCTGTTGGTATGTCGGTGCAAGGTTTAAAACCTGTTGCTGAATTTCAATTTATGGGGTTTATTTATCCCGCCATGAATCAAATTATTTCACACGCTGCTCGCATGCGAAACCGGACGCGCGGACGACTTCATTGCCCGATCGTTTTTCGCGCCCCTTTTGGTGGCGGTATTCGAGCTCCCGAACATCATTCTGAGAGTACTGAGGCGCTTTTTGCTCACATCCCAGGCTTGCAAGTGGTGATTCCCTCCTCGCCAAAACGAGCTTATGGCTTATTATTAGCCGCCATTCGCAATCCTGATCCTGTGATTTTTCTTGAACCCAAAAGAATTTATCGCCTAGTTAAACAACCCGTTCCTGATGATGGTAAAGCTCTTCCGCTTGGAAAATGCTTTACTCTACAGCAAGGCGATGACATCACCTTAATCAGTTGGGGTGCTAGTATGCATGAAACATTGCAAGCCGCAAAACAACTCCATGAACATGAAGGTATTTCTTGCGAAGTCATCGATGTTGCCAGCATCAAACCTTTAGATATAGAAACGATATTATCATCCGTCAGCCGTACAAAACGATGCGTGATCGTTCACGAAGGCGCTAAAACATGCGGCGTTGGCGCTGAAATTTCAGCGCAAATCATGGAAAATGCCATGGATACCCTTATGGCACCGGTACAACGCGTCACAGGTTATGATACCGTCATGCCCTACTTTCAATTAGAAAAATTTTACATTCCCAGCGTCACACGTATCAAAGACAGCGTTTTAAGCATCATGGAATAATGGAGAAGCTATGACTATTTTTAAATTGCCTGATTTAGGCGAAGGATTACCCGATGCGGAAATTCATGAATGGTATGTTAAAGAAGGCGATACCATCAAACTTGATGAACCTCTTGTTTCAATGGAAACAGCAAAAGCGGTGGTTGATGTACCCGCCCCTCATGATGGCGTTATTATCAAACTCTACGGAAAACCTGGCGACGTCATCAAAACAGGCGAAGCACTCGTTGGTTTTGCCAATATTCAAACGAGCGAGGCTTCTGAATCTTCGTCCGATAAGGGAACTGTTGTTGGCAATCTTGAAGAAAGCAACGAAGTTAGCGAAGATAATTTCATTATTGGCGCGTCAAATCAATCGTCTCGCCCCAAAACAACGCCTGCCATTCGTTTGCTTGCCAAGAAATTAGACGTTAACTTACAAACACTCAAAGGAACCGGTGAACACGGGCTAATTACTCGTCACGATGTTGAAACAGCGTCTCAACAACAAAGCAAGCTACCTGAAGGATACGAAGCACTCCGCGGCGTACGACGCGCCATGTTAGCGAGTATGGTACAGTCTCATCATGAGATCGTACCAGTAAGTATTTATGATGAAGCTGATATTGAATGCTGGGATACGAATGCCGATATCACCGTTCGTTTAATTCAAGCGATCGTTGTCGCCTGTCAGCATGAACCAGCACTCAATGCCTGGTTTAACACCCCACACAGCGCCCGAAAATGTTTTAAAGAAGTAAATTTAGGAATTGCGATGGATAGCGATGAAGGCTTATTTGTTCCCGTGATTCATAACGCTGATCAAAAAAAACCCCAACAACTACGTGAGTTAATTGAACAGTATAAACAAGAAGTAAAAACTCGCAGCATTGCTTCTGAAAATTTAAAAGGCGCTACTATCACCTTATCCAACTTTGGTAAATTTGCTGGACGCTTTGCGAGCCCTATTATTGTTCCACCGCAAACAGCAATTCTTGCGGTTGGGCGACTCTATCAAAGTGCTGTCGTAAAAAAGGATACGTTTGCATCACATCGACTAATGCCGTTGTCATTAACCTTTGATCACCGGGCTATCACCGGTGGCGAAGCAACTCGTTTTCTCGGTGCAGTCATTGCCTCACTGCAGCAGCCTTAATGGCTGCTGTGATTTAGTCCGCGCGCCCTCTCCCTGAGGGTCAAATCATTCCTACACCTAGCGTTCTAGTTCATTCCAATCAAAATCACCATCCAACTCATCAATTTCATCATGAAGTCGTTTTCGCTCTAACATCTCTTCGATGCTTTTGCGAGCCTTTCTGCGCCGACAAAGAAGTTCAAGATTCTCTGTCTCTGCATCAAAATCCGCTGAATTATAAATTTCATCATCTTGCTGTTGTTTGTGCAAGTTCATGGTAGGCTCCCTAAAATTGACCGATTTATTATTTCATTTCCATTTTAATTATAGTTTACTG
>JAOAUB010000096.1 GCA_030157805.1 Legionellaceae bacterium | reverse complement strand
TTATAACATGGTTTTGAAGTTGTGAATCTTAATGGATCTGTATGCTTAATAAGATTGCAAAATAAATTTGCTAATAAAACTACTCTTTCTGTCAAACCATGTTGATAGCACGTGGATTATATTTTAAAATCAAACACCAATTGCTCTATCAGACATCTTTGTCAATGATTTACAACCGTATTTACTGCTTTTTTTCACCGCGTTTGAACCCGCCACGGCTTACATAAGGCTGATTGGAAAAATGTGACTCATCGACAAATAATACTTCAATATCCTTTGCATTATCTTTATTAATCTGTTCGACCAGGTTAGCAATATGCACTTTTTTCTCATCAGGCGATGGCGCATTGGCAGGCATTGTTTTTGAAAAACGTTAATATACATACCCCCGTTTGTTAAGCGCTTTCACCTCTGAAAAAACGCAATTTTAATTGTCGCTACACATATTTGCTGCTGATTAAGATCGTCCACGTGCCCTAGAAAAAACCTCAATGAAAATTAGAGGATATAATCTTGCGAACAACCTCTTGATCTGAAAAAGAAAAACGTTGATCGCCAATTTGCTGGTATGTCTCATGGCCCTTGCCCGCAATAACAACAAGATCATGTTGATGCGCCACGGCTAACGCTCGAGCAATGGCTGATTCTCTATGAACGATCCGCTCAATGACCGTACCATCAGGAATTCCCGTCGCAATGTCGCTCAAAATTTGCTCAGGATCTTCATGGCGAGGATTATCGCTCGTCAAAAAAACCCAATCCGCGTACTGGCTGGCAATCTTTCCCATGATAGGTCGTTTCGATTTATCACGATCACCACCACAACCAAAGACCACCAAAATACGACCCTGCTTTACTTTGCTTAGGGTTGCTAATACATTTTCCAAGGCATCTGGCGTATGCGCATAATCCACAATCACGGTTGGCTCTTGCGTCACCACTTCCATCCGTCCAGGAGCTGGTTTAAGTTGACTCATGATAGGCACAACCTCTTTGGGATCATATCCTGCAACGACCAAACTTGAGAAAATAGCCAAGGCATTGTAAAGATTAAAAAAACCAAGAGCTTGAAGCTTTAAGCTATAAGGCCCCCACGGGGAATGAACGTCGACGCTCGTTCCTTGCAAACTCACCTCCCAGGCACGGGCGTAAACATCGGCTGTATCATGAATGCCGTAACTTATGACCTGGCAAGAACTTGGAATTCGTGCCCGCATCATCGACGAATACGAATCATCTTGATTTATCACCGCCGAGCACAGTGTCGGCTGAGCAAACAACAAGGACTTAGCGTTAGCATAAGCTTCCATGGTATGGTGATAGTCGAGATGATCATGAGTTAAATTAGTAAAAATAGCTTGCTTGAATGGAATTTCGTCAACACGATGTTGACTTAAAGCATGTGAAGAAACTTCCATGCACACTTGCTTTATTCCTGTATGATGGTACTCATCGAATAACGATTGCAAAACCAAAGCATCTGGGGTTGTGTTATTTAAAGGTTTCAGCGAACAAGGCTTACCTTGACCCAACGTGCCCACATAAGCCGCCTCTTGACCCAACAACGCATAGGCTTGCGCTAATTGATAAGCAATCGTCGTTTTACCATTAGTCCCAGTCACCCCAGTGAACGTTAAATGATGTGTCGGCTCACCGTAAAAACGACTCGATATAGCAGCTAGTTTTTTTTCTAACTCAGGAATGGGCACACCGATGCAATCGGCCGGAAAAGAAAGCGCTGGAGCATCCAGTGAATCATAAAGCACAGCACGTGCACGGGCTTTAATTGCCTTAGGAATAAAATCACGTCCATCAACCAAGGCCCCAGGATAAGCCAAAAAAACATCGCCAGGTTGAATTAAACGACTGTCATTTTTAAGCCCTGAAATCTCACAATCATTGGAAATACTGCTGATCCAAGGCTTCAATAATTCGAAGAGCGTCATTGTTTGCTCCTAATCTCTAAATGGTTCTATCCGGCATAATGTCCAAAATACGCAACGATGCCGCCATCACCTTTTCAAAAAGAGGCGCTGCAACGGCTGCACCATAATAGCCATTATGGGTCGGCTCATGAATAATAACCACAACTACTAACCTGGGGTTTGACACAGGTGCTATTCCCACAAAACTTCCAATATATCGCCGAACATCATACCCTTTTTTTCCGGCAATTCGTGCGGTGCCTGTCTTACCTGCGACTCTATATCCAGGAACTTGAGCCGCTTTTCCTGTTCCTGAATTACACACTGACTCCAGCATCGACAACACATCATTGGCAGACTCCTCCGTCAAAATGCGCACACCGGGACTTGTAACCTGGTTATGAATTAAAGTCACCGGTCGCAAAAGCCCATGATTAGCAAAAATCATATACGCCTGTGCAAGCTGAATTGCTGAAACAGAAATTCCATAACCAAAACTTAATGTTGCTAAAACAAAGGGATTAGCATCGCGAGCTTTCACAATAGTGCCCTCGCTTTCACCAGGATAACCACTTTCAGTGCGGCTTCCAAAACCTGCCCGTTGCAATAAACCAATTAATTGTTCCGGTGGACTTAACAACGTTATTTTTGTCACGCCCACGTTACTTGACTGCTCCAGCACCCCCGTAACATCCAAGACCCCATAGTTATGAACATCGCGAATGGTGTGTCCATGCACCGTCATCCAGCTTGGACGAGTATCGATAACCGTTGTAGGGGTCACCTGTTTACTTTCTAAAGCGCTTGCAATACTAAAGGGTTTAATCACAGAGCCTGGTTCAAACGTATCTGTAAAAGCCTTGTTACGATAACTATCTCGAGTGTAGTCCGCGCGAGCATTGGGATTAAACGCTGGGGCATTAGCCGCTGCCAAAATTTCACCCGATTGAGTATCAACAACAACCACTGAGCCCGAACTTGCACGAAATTGTTCAAGTGTGTTTTGTAATTCATGATAAGCAATATACTGAATGCGTCTGTCAATGCTCAACACCAAGTCATGTCCTGCGTGAGGCTCTTTAAGAACGCCTAAACTTTCAATAATTCGCCCCGTTCTATCTTTTAAAACACGCCGTTGACCAGGAACACCCATTAACCAATCCTGATAAGCAAGCTCAAGCCCTTCAATGCCTTGATCATCAATATTTGTAAAACCTATCAATTGTGCGGTCGTGTCACCTTCAGGGTAATAACGTTTGAATTCTTGCTGTAAGTAAAGCCCAGGAAGTTTAAGCTCGGCAATTTTAGCTGCCGTTTCTGGAGGTAATTGACGTTTTAAATAAACAAACTCACGCTGATGCGAATGTGTTATTTTATAATTTAGCTCTTTTTTAGAGCTATTTAATAATTGACTTAAAACCGTTAACTGATGTGCGTTGGATCTAAAATCTTTTGGGTTAATCCAAACGGATTCAACGGAGGTACTCACCGCCAAAGGGGCTCCTTCCCGATCGGTAATCATGCCTCGGTAAGCCGGCATCGCCATAGTACGAAGACTGCGAGCGTCACCCTGACCTTTAAGAAATTGACGATTTAAAACAGTTAAATCTAACACACGCCACAAAAGAACGACGAACAATACAACAAAAATAGCGGACAAAAAATACAAACGCGCCCTATGTCCGTTATTCTTCATTTGGGCTGTAAAATAAAAGAGCTTTTATCGGCGGGTAATCTCATTTGCAACTTTTCAGTCGCTAATTGTTCAACTCGTGCGGGACGCGCAAGACTCGCCTGCTCGAGAAGTAATTGCCCTCGCTCCAGTAGCAACTGACGCTCTTGGCTTTCAAGCTGCTGCAATTGACTGTAACTTAATCGATGCTCATTGGTCACATAAATGACCGCCAAAGAACTTATCAATAAAGCTAACAACAAAACAAGCACCCCTGATAATTCTTTGGATAAACGCATTTCTACAAGCCGCCCACTAAACAAATTACTTTGATGAATTGCTCTTGCTGCCGCGTTCATGCTAATTTCTCCCCTATTCTTAGGATCGCACTACGTGATCGGATATTGTGTTGAATTTCAACATCACTCGGCTTAATGGCCTTTCCTACCCGCTTAAAACACCTGTCTTCACTCATCGAACGAACCGGTAGTCCTTTTGGTAACTGAACGCCCTGCTCCTTCGATCGCATAAATTGCTTCACTAACCTATCCTCAAGCGAATGAAAACTAATCACAACCAAACGCCCCCCAACAGCCAACACCTCAAGACTTTGCGTTAAAAAAGACATCAAATCATTAAGTTCGTTGTTAACATGAATACGAACCGCTTGAAATACTCGTGTTGCAGGGTGTTTATGTTTCTCCCATTTCGGATTTGCTTTTTTAACGATTTCTGCAAAATCCTGTGTCGTGGTTATCGGCGATATCGCTCTCTCTTCGACAATCGCATTAGCGATTCGTCGCGCAAAACGCTCTTCGCCGTACTCCCTAAAAACGTACATCATCTCATCCACATCCGCTGTATTAACAAAACTTGCAGCACTCAACGATTGCGCGGTATTCATTCGCATATCAAGAGGCCCTTCTTTCATAAAACTAAATCCCCGCTCTGCATCATCAAATTGCGGTGATGAAACGCCGAGATCAAGAAGAATCCCATCCACTTGACCATACACGCCTGCGTCACGTACAACATCGACAATATGAGCAAACGATCCGTGAAACAATTTAAATCGCCTGTCATTAGAAAAATGTTCCTTAGCGTAAGCCACCGCTTCTAAATCTTTATCAACAGCAAATAAACGCCCTTTTTCGGACAATTTTTCAAGGATAGCTCGGCTGTGACCACCCCGACCGAAGGTGCCATCGATATAAATGCCATCGGGCTTAATGGCAAGCCCGGTCAATGACTCTTCTAATAACACGGGTTGATGTATCATATACCACCATTACAACGAAAACGTTTTCATTTCCTCTGGCAAACTACTGATTGCCGCGGCCTCTTCAATTAACCACTGTTCCCGTCGTTTCTGCCACAAGTCTTCATTCCACACTTCAAACTTGTTACTTTGACCAATCATCACGACTTTTTTCTCTAATTGAGCATGCTCACGCAACAAAGGGGGCAATAATATACGCCCACTACTATCTAAGTCCACATCGGTTGCATGTCCAATCAATAAACGCTGAATTCGTCGAGCTACTGGATTAAAACTAGGCAAATTCTGCAACTTTTCCTCGATCACTTGCCATTCAGTCGCTGGATAAAGCAATAAACATGTTTCTTCTGTATCGATGGTTAACACAAATGAATGTTGGTTTCGCGCGCTAAATGCTTCACGATAGCGAGCGGGTAACGCTAAACGTCCCTTGCCATCCACTGTGATCGCATTAATTCCACGAAACATGATTCGTTCCTTCAGGTGCGAAATGGATTATTCCCCACAAATTCCCACTTCGATCTTATTTTAACCCACTTTATTACACTATAGGAAGAGAAAATACGGGCAGTCAAGTAAATCGGTGAATTTTTTTACAAAAGATTCTGAAGAGCGGTTGAATTAGAACGAGATTTTAAATTTGCGTCATGTTTATTAATTCAACGTGGTAGCTATTCGCAGGCCATGCAACACTAAATCGGGCAATAGTAAATCATAAATATGTTGCTGCTCGAATAAGGAAGAAAACCCTCCGGTTGCAAGCACTAATACGGGCTTGTCTTGAAATAATTGTGCCTTAATTGTTTGGATAATTTCACGGCAAGCACCTACTGAACCATAAAAAATTCCGGATTGGATACTTTCAATCGTCGAGCGGCCAACGACCATTTCCGTTTTAATGATTTCAACGGTAGGCAATTTTGCTGTATTGTGCGACAACGCATCTACTGAAAGACGCACACCAGGGATAATCACGCCACCCAGATAAGCTTTTTCAGCAGTCACAACACAAAACGTTGTTGCTGTACCAAAATCAATAATGATCAAGGATTGATTGGGATAAAAATGGCTTGCCGCAATCGCATTCGCGATTCGATCAGCGCCAACTTCAATGGGGTTACGATATTTAATATTTAATCCGGTTTTAACACCGGCCTGTAAAAAAAAAGGCTCAACACCAAAATATTTAACACACGCGGCTCGTAATGAATAATCTAATTGAGGAACTACAGAACAAATCGAGATTGTCTTGATTAAATTGGGTGCGCAATCGTTCTCACGTAAGACGCTTTTTAAAAAAATGCCCATTTCATCGGAGGTGCTGACTTTGGAGGTATGACGAAAGCGAAGCTTAATCTCTTCACCAATAAACACACCGCCATAAATATGTGAATTTCCGACATCAAGGCACAATAACATAATACAACCTAATTAATAATGGTAAAAGTCAGTCGATAAGCCGGGTTCTGTCGTGGACAACCATTCATCTGGGATACACGTCACCATGTACCTCAAGCAACCTACCCAAACCCCATACGGGCCGTATGCTCTGATCGTAAGATCAGCTGGGTTTCTATTTGGTCTTGCTCCGAGCGGGGTTTTCCCTGCCATAATTGTTACCAATTATGCGGTGCGCTCTTACCGCACCATTTCACCCTTACCTCATGAGTAAAACTCATGAGGCGGTATATTTTCTGTGGCACTTTCCGTAGACTCACGCCTCCCAGGCGTTACCTGGCGCTCTGCCCTAAGGAGCCCGGACTTTCCTCCCTTAACCCGAAGATTAAGAGCGATTGCCTGACTGACTTTCGCTTGCGATAGTATCAAAACGAACTAACAAAGACCAGAAGTACTTTCACGCCACTCCTCGCAGAAAATCGAGGACCCTAAAATTAAATCGTGACGAGACACTAGTCTAGTTCACGGGTGCCAATAAATTCATCATCAAAATAACGCTTTAACTTAGTACGCAACGTCCCACGGCTCACACCGAGTACTCTTGCCGCTTTAGATTGATTATAACGAGTCATCTCCATCACTGTTCTAAACAAAGGAGCTTCCACTTCTTCAACAATCAACTGATAAAGATTAAGGTTACCATCCTTTGAGCTCGCATTACTAAGGTATTTTTTTACCGAACTAACAATATGTTGACTTAAAACGTCACTTACTTGTTCGACATCTTGCATGACTGCACTCATTTAAATTTCCCCATTCAATTCAAAACAACTGATCTTGATTGACTCCAAAAAGCTTATTCAAGAACACTATGGGATGTATGTTAGCAAAGACACTAAATAATGTAAAGATTGTTTTATTCATATTCATTTCTTAAGAAAAGCTTAAGAGAATATTCATCCAAAATCAAGTCATTTGACGCCTTAATCCACTGTAAAACTTTCACCACACCCGCACTCACCCGATTGGTTGGGATTATTAAAAACAAATTTAGAATTGAATCCCTCTTTGACATAATCAATTGTCATGCCTTTCAAAAAAGGATAGCTGCTTTTGTCAACATACAGTTGATAAGGCTCCGCAAAAGGAAAAATAAGATCATTGGGTTCAGCCGTAAAGACCATATCCACCACGTAAGACAGTCCTGAACAACCTGTCTTTTTAACGGACAATCGAAGACCTAACCTCTCTTGTTGTCCTGCCAAATAAGTTAAAACATGTGCTTTTGCAGCCTCTGTCAATGTAATTATTTCCTGAGAGTTACTCACATGCAGACCGACATCATTCATTATTTTTCTCCAAAAAGGACTGTTTCAATAATTTAATCGCTTGGCGATAATTAGTTTCAACCAACACTGCTGCCGCATACTTATTTTTGGGAATCAACAACGCGTCAACCATCATGGCATGATCAACACAAGGATGCGAATCAAGGGGTGTATGCTCAATTTGACGACACAAAAATTCAAAACTCGCAATTAAATACGGATCGCCTAAAGCCTTAAAATAAGCCTGAGTTATCCAACCTTTCTCATCACAAGCCAAATAGAGTGCTGTTAGTTGATGATTATTCAAACTCATTCGACTACAAATCGTTAAAGGCTTTGCGCAATTCAATTCGCCCGCATGCTGGGTGTCAAAAAATAAATTTTCGATCTTATCGTTATAAATCATGATGGCCGTAAATGATGTAAACGAGTGACTTGCTCGCAAATTAAAGAAATAGCAAATGCAATATCCGCGTCACTTGTAAATCGTCCCAAAGAAAAACGCAGCGAACTATAAGCATCTTCATCATCCAAACCAATCACTTTTAACACATAAGAAGGCTGCTGACTCGCTGATGTGCACGCTGAAGCCGATGACAGTGCTAACTGATGAAGTGCTAACAATAAGGAATCTCCATCAAGCCCCTTAAAGGTCACGTTCAAATTACCTGCAACACGCTGATGCGCATCACCGTTAAGGTGAACTCCCGGCAAAGAACAAATTCCTTGCCACAAATGATGTCGTAATTTTAAAATTCTGGCCTGCTCTTCTTCTCGAAGAGACTCCGATAAAGCAAATGCTTCACCCATACCCACAATTTGGTGTGGTGCTAAAGTTCCTGCACGAAGACCATGCTCGTGACCTCCACCAAAGGCACGTGGCACAAGACGAACTCTGGGTTTATGACCAATGTACAAGGCACCAATCCCTTTAGGTCCGTAATTTTTATGAGCCGAAAACGACATCAAATCAACAGATAACTTGGATAAATCCAGAGGTAATTTACCAGCACTTTGTGCTGCATCAACATGAAATAGAACACCTCGCTGTCGTGCAATTTCACCCATGGCCGCAATATCTTGGATAACACCAATTTCATTATTAACATGCATCACTGAAATCAACACCGTATCCTCAGTGATGGCCTGTTGAAGCACGTCTAAACTCAACAATCCGCTGCAATCGGGCTGTAAATACGTTACCGAAAAACCTTCTTTTTCTAATTGATGAAAACTGTCCAACACGGCTTTGTGTTCAGTACTGACCGTAATTAAATGTTTTCCTTGATGTTGATAAAATCTTGCAGCACCAAGAATTGCAAGATTATTCGCTTCCGTTGCCCCCGACGTAAAAATAAGATTAGCAGGCACAGCGCCGATTGCTTCGGCAATTTGACCACGCGCATGTTCAACCGCTTCTGCAGCCATTCGGCCATAGGCATGCGTGATTGACGCTGGATTTCCAAAAATACCGTCTGGCCCCAAATAACGCATCATCACGTCAATAACACGAGGATCCACCGGCGTGGTTGCCATGTAATCAAGATAAATCGGTAATTTATTTTTCATACGTCGTTGCCTGCCATACATGCCTCACTTTTCAACATCGCAACTTAAAATACAAGGCGATCATGACGACTTCATAGCTCGCTGCATCTGAGTAAGGATACCACGTAACATATTGACTTCCATGGTTTCAAGCCCTACGCGTCCAAATAATCGACGTAAGCGTTGTTGGACGCGCCCCGGATTTTTAGCTTTTAAAAAATGGATGGCTGACAGCACTTCCGCCAAGTGAGTATAAAATCGTTCAATGTCCTCAGTCGTCGCTAAACTGTCTTCACTCATGCTCACCACCGCTTCAGGATTGAGGCATTTAACACGAATTTCATAAGCGATGATCTGCACCGCTTGAGCTAAATTCAATGAACTGAACAACGGATTTGTAGGGATTTGAATGTGATAATGACAACGAAGAAGCTCCTCGTTCGTTAAACCCGTACGCTCCTGACCAAATAAAATCGCAATTTGAACGGAGTCATCATGTTGAGCGATTAAATCAGCAGCGCCGGCCGGAGTCAGGCCTGGTATAGCAAGATCTCGAGGTCTAGCACTGCTGGCGAAAATCATTTGACAACCTTTTAAAGCCTCATCCAAGGTATCAACAACCACCGCTTGCTGCAAGAGGTCATCGGCACCCACCGCCATTTCTCGCGCTTTGCTGTCTGGAAAGATTTTAGGTGAAACGAGGTAGAGGTGCTGCAAACCCATCGTTTTCATTGCGCGCGCGGTTGATCCGATATTACCAGGATGCGAGGTTTCAACTAAAATGATACGAATTGAATTTAAATTCATTTTATTAACATCGATTAAATTAAATTCTTAAAAAAACGTGATAGAATTGTCGCCCATTTTGTAAAAAAAGCAAGCTGCAACATTCGATCAATTGCAACAGCTTGAAATTCGAGGCTCTATGTTACCACTATTAAATATCGCCGTTACCGCTGCCCGCCTTGCGGGAGACATCATTGTTCGTCATTTAGACTCCGTTTCACACCTGAAAGTGACCGAAAAAAATCAAGATGAATTTTTTTGTGAGGTGGATGTTAAGGCCGAACAAGCCATTATTCATACCATTTTGAAAGCCTATCCTGAACATGGGATCATTGCAGAAGAAAGTGGAACCCACAATCCTGATGCCGATATTTTATGGATCATTGATCCTCTCGATGGCACAACGAATTATTTACATGGCTTTCCCTGCTTCTCAGTTTCCATTGCATGTAAAATCAAAAACCGCATTGAACATGGCGTGGTTTATGATCCACTCCGTCACGAGTGCTTTTATGCTAGCCGTGGTGACGGTGCCCAATTAAATGATCGCCGCATTCGCGTCTCCCAACAAACACAATTAAGCGGTGCCTTGCTCGGCACAGGCTTTCCTTTTCGAAACCGTGCCATCGCTGAGAAGTACATGCCCACATTCAATGCGTTGATTGGTCAATGCGCTGGTGTTCGACGAACCGGCTCCGCTGCACTTGATTTAGCTTATGTTGCCTGCGGTCGTCTTGATGGCCTTTGGGAGTTTGGCTTACGCCCTTGGGATATTGCAGCAGGTGTTTTGCTCATCAAAGAGGCTGGTGGTTTAGTCGGTGATATGCAAGGCGGTGAAACCTACATGAAGCAAGGTGATATCGTTGCGGCGAATCCGAAAGTATTCAAGGCACTGTTACAAACCATTAACCCAACAGGAATTTAACACAAGATGCCACACACGCACCCTTGGGTCATGACGTGGGTGCGTGGTGAAGTTAATTGTTACAATGACAATTCAATTTTTGAGTTAGAGTTAGCTAGGCTCAAAGCAGCTAATGGATTCCCGGCAATTTCACCCATAGTTTTAGACATTTTTTCAAACATCGTTTGCGTGTACGTGTAATCAATCACGTTAGAAACTTGAATTGTGGTTTTTGCTAATTCCGCAGCACTGGCAAATCCATCAATTAAACCGCGATCTTTAGCTTGTTGCCCAGTCCAGAAAAGACCTGAAAAAGTTTGATCATCAATTTTAAGACGGTTGCCGCGCCCTTCTTTCACTTTATGAATAAACTGCCGATGAACATCATTCAATAACGTCTGCAGAAATGCTTTTTGTTCCGGCTTTTCAGGAGAAAAAGGATCTAAAAATCCTTTGTTCTCACCCGCAGTTTGCAAACGTCGTGTCACACCGACTTTTTGCAAGGTATCTGTAAAACCAAAACCATTGTACAAAACACCAATAGAGCCGACCATGCTCGCAGGATTAGCATAAATCTCATCGGCTGCGGCTGCAATGTAATATGCTGCTGACGCACAAATATCAACACACACCGCGTAAGTTTTAATCTTAGGATAACGCACATGGTAATTTCGAATTATATTGTAAATATAATCAGCTTGCACCGGACTGCCACCCGGACTATTAATCCGAAAAATCATAGCTTTAAGTCCCGTACTTTGGTAAGCAGCTTCAATCCCTTTTAAAAAATTATCCGCACTCGCTGCTTCCGCTGCAAAAATAGTACCATTGACATCGATTAAACCAGCATGAGGTTTATCTTTATCTGCAGAATTATCCGTCAAAAAATCGGATGTTTTATAAAAAAGGCTGAGAAGAAGAAAAATAATCACACCTCGCACCATCCAGCGCCCACGTCGTTTACGTTTTTGTTCACGCATAAACTCAAGCACAAGTTGATTTAAAACCATTTGTGAGTCCGTGTTATTTTCAGAAGATAAATTAGTCATGATGCCCCGTGAGTCCACTTGAATTAATAAAATAAACCCTCATTTTATGTTAGATAAGGAATAATATAAAACAATTAAAAGAACTTTGACGCGCAAGCTGGCGACGATTTCTTTAATAAGCTGTCAACTTCAACAAGAGAATCAATCATGCGTATGGATAAGCTCACTGCAAAATTTCAAACGGCACTCTCTGATGCTCAATCATTAGCATTAGGTCAGGATAATAATTTTATTGAACCCGAGCACGTCATGAAAGCACTGCTTGACCAACAAGGGGGAAGCTGCCGTCCTTTATTAAGTAAAGCCGGCGTTAATTTACCGCTGTTTCAATCCAAACTTGATGATGCGATTGCTAAACTTCCCAAAGTAACGGGAACCGGCGGTGACATTCATATTTCAAATAGTTTAACGCGACTTCTTAATCTCACTGACAAATTGTCCCAACAAAAAAAAGACGCCTACATTTCCAGTGAATTATTTATTCTTGCAGCAATCAGTGATGACAGTCTTCTCGCTAAATTACTTCAACAATCTGGCGCGAAACGCGAAGCCATTGAAAAATCAATCAACGACATTCGCGGCTCTGAATCAGTCAATGATCCTCATGCCGAAGACACCCGCCAAGCACTCTCTAAATATACTCAAGACTTAACAGAACGCGCAGAGCTTGGCAAATTAGATCCGGTTATCGGACGTGATGATGAAATTCGCCGTACCATCCAAGTTTTACAACGCCGTACCAAAAATAATCCCGTATTAATTGGAGAACCCGGCGTTGGAAAAACGGCCATCGTCGAAGGTTTAGCGCTACGCATCATCAATGGCGAAGTTCCTGAAGCTTTAAAAAACAAACGTGTGTTAGCTCTCGACATGGCAGCCCTGATTGCAGGCGCTAAGTTTCGAGGTGAATTCGAAGAGCGCTTGAAGGCGGTATTAAATGAATTATCTAAGCAAGAAGGACAAATCATTTTATTTATTGATGAGCTTCATACCATGGTCGGTGCTGGAAAAGCGGAAGGGGCTATGGATGCAGGAAACATGCTCAAACCTGCTTTAGCCCGTGGTGAATTACATTGCATCGGTGCGACCACACTCAACGAATATCGCCAATACATCGAAAAAGACGCCGCACTTGAGCGCCGTTTTCAAAAAGTCATGGTCAATGAGCCCTCCGTTGAGGACACCATTGCCATTTTACGTGGACTCAAAGAACGTTATGAAGTCCATCACGGTGTTGAAATTACCGATCCCGCCATCGTGGCTGCAGCAACCCTTTCCAATCGCTACATCAGTGACCGTTTTTTGCCCGACAAAGCCATTGATCTTATTGATGAAGCCGGCAGTCAAATCAGTATGGAAATTGACTCTAAACCGATAAGTCTGGATAAATTAGAACGACGTATTATCCAACTCAAAATTGAACGAGAAGCCCTCAACAAAGAACATGATGAGGCTTCCAAAAAACGTTTATCCGATATTGAAAACTCAATCACCGAGCTTGAAAAAAACTACGCGGATCTCGAAGAAGTTTGGAAAGCTGAAAAAGCCGCCAATCAAGGCACAACGCACATTAAAGAATCGCTTGAGCGTGCCAAAATTGAACTTGATGCCGCACGTCGTCAAGGTGATCTCGCTAAAATGTCTGAGTTACAATACGGACTGATTCCGGAGTTAGAAAAAAAACTGTCACAAAACTCCGAAAGCGAAACGAGCGAACCTCAATTATTTCGCAATAAAGTCACTGAAGAAGAAATTGCGGACGTGGTTTCAAAATGGACCGGGATCCCCGTCTCTAAAATGCTCGAAGGCGAAAAAGAAAAATTATTGCACATGGAGGAAGCCTTACATCGTCGATTAGTCGGTCAAAACGAGGCCGTTAATGCGGTCTCGAATGCTATTCGACGTGCCCGCGCAGGTCTTTCCGATCCTAATCGACCCATAGGATCGTTTCTATTTTTAGGGCCCACCGGTGTTGGCAAAACGGAACTGTGTAAAGCGTTAACCGGATTTCTTTTTGACACCGAAGAAGCCATGGTGCGCATCGACATGTCGGAGTTCATGGAAAAACATTCCGTGGCGCGACTCATCGGTGCACCTCCTGGTTATGTGGGTTATGAAGAAGGTGGTTATCTTACTGAAGCTGTTCGTCGCAAGCCTTACTCCTTGATATTACTCGATGAAGTTGAGAAAGCACACAACGACGTATTTAATATTCTTTTGCAAGTGATGGATGATGGCCGCTTAACGGACGGTCAAGGACGCACGGTTGATTTTCGTAATACAGTGATTGTCATGACCTCAAACTTGGGCTCAGCGACGATTCAAGACATGGCGGCCAAATTAGATTATGCACAAATAAAATCAGCCGTCATGGACATCGTTGGACAACATTTTCGTCCTGAATTTATTAATCGCATCGACGAAACGGTCGTCTTCCATCCTTTGGAAAAAGAGCAAATTAACCATATTGCAAGCTTGCAAATCAGTTATTTGAAAAAACGCTTGCAAGCACAAGATCTTGATCTAGAACTTAGCCAAGAAGCACTTGACCATCTTGCTGCTGCAGGTTTTGATCCAACCTATGGCGCAAGACCTTTAAAACGCACGATTCAGCAGCAACTAGAAAATCCCCTAGCGCAAGCGTTATTAAATGGCCAATTCAAACCAGGGACAACCATTAAAGTCACATGGGAAGATAAGCAATTGCAGTTTAAAGGTTAAAAAAGATAAGCGCCCCGCTCACCTGCTGCACAAAACGCAACGGGTGAGAGGGGGTGCTCTATGCACACTCGAAAGGCTTGCCTGAAGACGCTTCTTCGAGCTGTCGCTCTTCTTTTTCTTGAGCTAAGCATGGCGCAAACTTGATTCTTTCTTGAGCTATTTCTCGTTGTAAATACACAAGCTGTTCCCAACAAGTCATATTTAGCGTCGAAGTAATCTCTGGCAAACTAACAAAATCATGCAACATCATCAAACTCAGATCACGCGCCTCAAAATCTAATTTTCCTGTGTCTGTCGTCACAATCACTTTTTCCAATAAACCATGAAGCATGAGCTTATCGGGATGAATTGGTTTGGATGGCCAATCCCCCTCCATTCGACACATTAAGACCGATAAATAAGCTCCGAGCAACGTGTACTCATTTCGGCATTGTATTCGTTGCTTAATCGATTCAATTTCTTGTCTCAACGACGTCGACCCATCCGATGAGGAAAACTCAGTACTATCATTACGAATGAGCAGTTTAAGATAAGCACGATGATAAGCCGATAGATCCTTCATTGCTTCAAAATAAGCTAACATGGCTTGAGGTGAGGAAGGCTGGTTTGCTGAATTCGAAACTAAGCCATCAAGTAACGGCAGAAATTTATGCTGAAACTCTGAAAGAGTTTTAGCAACCGATTGAATAAAATCAATGTAAGCTAATTGCTTAATGATAGGTTGCGCTTTGATTTTAGCTTCAACAATACGTTGTTGAAGCTTTTCAAAAAATTGAGCATCTTCTTGAATATAAGGAACTCGTGCAGCAGTATCATCTCTTTTGAGATAATCATAAAAATATTGACAACACGTCATCACCGTCCAATCATCTAATTGATTGATTTCTGATAACCCAAGCAATTGATAAATTGCACGGCAAAGGGCGCTTTGTGCCCTAGCTAGTTCTAACGATCCGTAACCATCCTTAATACGAAGTAGCCGATAAAAAAGTGCCCCCAGTAAGATGCAACTACGTAGATTCTCATCTTTCTTCGCCGCTTCATTTGCCCCACCCACAGGCAACGTTGGTCCTTGAAGCAAGTGAGTCAAGTCTATAATGGCCTGAATTTGCCCCAGTCTGTTTGTAGGGCTCAGTCCGGCTGAAGAAGCAAGCGTCCCAAAAAGTCGCAAGCCCTGACTAACGTAACTCTGCGTTTGCGATATTTCTCCAACAGCCGTCGTATATTTAGCAGGAAGTGACATCAGCTCTTCAACTAACTCAGCCAACCCCATTATTTTTTGACGTTCCTTTTTTGAAAACAAAATAAAAAGTGCCGCTAATTCATAAAAATCGTTTCTAAGATGCTTGGATTTCTCATACAACGTAGCAAAATCTGGCTGGAGGTACGGGGGAGGCATACGTTCTCCTAGTGAGTTATTCGTTAAACCGTCGCTTAATTGCCTCAACAAGGTCCTGATGAATATTATCGAAACCATGATTGCTCATAATAACGACCGCATCACCTGCTCGAACCTCATCAGCGACTCGTTTAACAATCATTGAGCTAACAGGCAACATTTCATAACAACTATGCCAATTTTGAACATGCTTTTCAAGATCAAATTGCTTCGGCTTCAGAAAAAAGATCTGATCAGCCTCAGCCAAGGCCTTAGGCATACTGTCTAAATGAACACCTGCACGCATCGTATTCGACGCAAACTCAAGCACAACAAGGACACGTTCATGTTTTCCACTACGCTTTAATGCGTCCACTGTTTTGGCAATGGCCGTCGGATGATGTGCAAAATCATCGTACACCACGATCCCATGGTGATCTAATTTAACTTCAAGGCGTCGTTTAACGGGCTTAAACGAACCCAGAGCCGCTGCTGCAACATCCACTGCCACCCCCGCATGATGACTTGCCGCAATGGCAGCTAAGCCATTTTCAACATTAAAACGACCCATTAAAGGCCATTTGACGTCAGCAACCCGCTCATGATGATGCCAAACATAAAAATGACCGCCGCCCTCATCCACAAGTTCAGCCCTCCAATTCACATCACCCCCTAAAGCAAATTCCTCAAGATGACAAAAAACTCCTTTTTGAATGACCTCGTTTAAGGCTTTATCGTCACGAGGCTTAAGCACAAGACCTGCTGATTTTATGGTTTTAAGATAATAATGAAACTGCAGCTGTATTGCTTCTAAATTCGGATAAATGTCAGCATGATCAAACTCAAGATTATTTAAAATAGCAACTTCAGGGTGGTAATGAATCATTTTAGGTCTTTTATCAAAAAAAGCACTGTCATATTCATCTGCCTCAATAACAAACCACTCTCCCTCACCAAGACGTGCACTAGTACCAAAATTAGGCGCCACTCCCCCAATCAAAAATCCCGGCGCACATCCCGCTTCTTGTAAAATATGAGCTAACATCGACGTTGTGGTCGTCTTGCCGTGCGTCCCTGCAACTGCCAAAACACGATAATTGGGTAACACTTCTTCAGCAATCCATTGCGGCCCCGACATGTAACGTTGCCCCGAATTCAGCACCGCCTCAAGAACGGGCATACCTCGTTTAATGACATTGCCCACGATGACCAAATCCGCTTTCAATGCATCCTGGCAATTCTCATAGCCCACCGTCCACTCAATGTTCTTATCGACAAGTAAATCACTCACGGGTGGATAGCAATTAACATCACAACCCGTCACTTGATGACCAAGTTGCCTTGCCAAAATGGCTAAAGCACTCATGAAAGTACCGCCTATGCCTAAAATATGTAGGTGCATCATGTTTCCCCTGCTCTTATCTTCCTCAGAATATCAACTGACCCTAATTAAATTAAATCAATCCCAAGTAACTTTTTATCCCAATCCTTAAACACATCCATCGGTTTAATCATGGGCTTTTTCCAAGGTCCTGTAATTTTATAACCGTAAGCACTGAATTTTTGCATCCCTTGATTGATAATTTTGCTTGCAACCCAGGTTGCAGCACCCACAACGGGGCCACCCGCAATGGTTGCAACAATCGGTAAACTCGATGTCAAATGAGGTGCTATTTTTATTTTAAGATCATAAAGTTGCTTCACAATATCTAAGTTACCATTAATGCTTGCTGATGCCGTTGGACCATCAATCACGCTGTCCGAAGTCTGCATGATGCCACGTGCGATAACAAAATTGCCACGAAAAGCATCAAAAGCATAACCTTTATGCACTAAATCACTAAAATCAAGTTTTAAACGACGTGGTAACGTTTGCAAGCTCAAAATACTGAGCAACTTCCCAAGTCCTAACTTCTCCTCGGTCGCCGCATCAAGATGAGTAATCTCGCCATTTCTAAACACAATCAACGCCTGACCAATGATTTTTTCCAAAGAAAAATCTTGAAAACCGCCAGGCCATGCACCACTCCATTGTATCTCGCCATGACGAGCATCCACAGCAGGTGTAACACCCCATCGAGCTAAGGTCTTACCCAAATCGCTAATGGTCATGTTCATCTCCGCAGTTGTCTTACTCACGGCATTTTTTTGAGACCATTCACCTTGAGCCTGAATAAAATAATAAGGTGATTTGATTTTACAATAATCAACATACCACTGCGTGACTTTGCTCGTCGCTTTACAATCAACAAACCCTATATCCCAGGAACCATAACGAAAATCTTGAATTTGCATATCAATATTCGGCAAATCACCGACATTAAACGTTACCGTGGAAAAACCCTTGTTATCCTGTTGTAAGTAGAGCTTACTAAGCTGCCCCGTTAACTTCCTAGCTAAAGGCTGATAATGCATTTTTCCTGCAATACTCGCTTCACGAAGATCAATGGACCAATCCCCGTTGAACGATTTTATAGCATTAATAAGCAAGTCAGCGTACTTCATTTTTACGCTCATCGAACGATCAGGATTAAAATCAAGATCGACCGTTAATGGTTTCTGCTCATCAGCTAACTTTCCTAAAGGCGGCGATAACTTAATTTCAAGCCCTTTTAACGAGCTTTTTATTTGCGCATGCTCCAAATCACCGGGATCATTGGTAATCCTTAACTCACTGTCCAACACCAAGCTTCCTTGCAGCGAACTTAAAAACGAACTGGGGAATTTTTTCCGCAACGGTGCCATCGGTAACTCGCCCTTAATATTAACAAGGGTTGCTGGCTTAGGTTTATCAATCGATTGAATTTCAATCAGCACCGGTGCATCTAAAAGGTTGGCTTTTAAATCACTATCTAAAACTCCCTCCTGATTAAAAGCCAAGACACCCGCCACATTACCCAACTGAACTTGACTTAACTGGTGATTCACAAGCAACGCGTTATCATGAAACGTCAGCTCGCCTTTCGTTAATAGTTTATCGTTATGAGGATACAAAGGTGCCTCTAAATTTAAATCCAGATCAAGCATTCCCTCTATCTTAAAAAGCGACAACAAAGGCAGTTTTTTAACCAACGGTGAAGCAAGCACGTACGTCAATGCTTTCTCACCTGTTGTACGTACCTTCCCATGAACTAACAAGGTTTCATGATCAAGCCCCAAATCATTAACGCTTAAATTCACTTGATCTACCCGGATATCTTGCAACTTAGCGTACAGAACATCCGCCGTTAAAATTCGTTGATTCAAATGCAAGTCCGCCTCAATATCGCGCGTTAAAGGCCAATGCGGCGCAAAAGTAAGATCCATGCCACTAACATGGGCATTAATTTCAAAAACACCTGGAGAACCTGCAAAAGAGGGCTTATCAAAGGGAAAATCATGCTGATTTCCAGCAACGTTAACCTCAGCTACCAAGCGATCAATGCGTTTAATACCGTGTTTAAGCCATCGATCCAACTTAGGCTTAAGATACTGCTTCGGCAAATACTGCATCCAAAATTCTGCATTTGTTAAAGAAACAGCCCCTTTTAAATCAATTAGCGGCTCAAAATGACTTGAATCCACACTATGTGGCCACGTGGATAAGGAACGAGAGGAAATAGGCACTAATTGACTGACCAGGATATTCTCCCCTCGCCACGGCGGGATCACTGAAATCATAGGCTTTAAATCAAGCTTATTTGGCAAACTTTTTTCTTCAAAAAAGGTTGAACCAGTCAACGACGCGAGCATGTCCGGATGACGCAAAATAAAACGATCAAGATTCACCTGCCAACCATGATTTAATGCATTCCAATTCCAGGCCACGTCAATATTCAAATCTTGAAAATTAACTTTAGGCTTATCTTTTAACTTAATAATTGTATTTTGACCATCCAGCTCCAAACGACCTTGCAATGGCTGCCAATAAATAACCCCTGAAAGATTTTCTACACGGGGATAATTGGCAACAGCATGCCAACCCAGCCTAGAAAAATGACTCACCACCGAATCCATGGTCTTATTTTTTATATTAATCTGGGTTTCTTGCAATAAACCCTGAGGCTTCGCCTGAATGAAAGTCTTTAATGCTTGTGGCCAACTCACGTCTTGCGTCAACAAGGAGTCAAGCAAAACATGCTTTACATAAATAGTCCATGCTTGTGCTGCGGCAACATAATCAAGCTTAAATTCATTCATTGGCCATGGCTTACCATTCAATGCCAATTCCAAGTGATCAGCACTTAATTGCCATCCAGCAGATTTTTTTTCCCACGCCCAATTGCCTTTAAGATGATCAGTTCGAAAATGCTTTTTTTGCTGTGTATCCAAGACATCTAAACTCTGCAAAGCCACATTCGATTGAACGGCGACTAAATTTCCCAACGCTAAAGTCAACCATACGCGACCATTCACCAAGCCGTCTTGCACCTGAAAACGCTGCCCCTTGATCAATTCTTGCCAAAAAGAAAGTTGAACATCATGACCATCAATATAAACCTCACCTGAAGTGTTCTCTAGCGCCTTAGGATCAAGCGATACATCAGCAAGAACACGCAACAATGTAGGCTTAACTTGTTTGATATTTATGTCGCCTTTTAACTGATAACGCCCCAAATGTTTAGCAATGATTAAATTAAACTGCTTAATAGAAATAACCTTGCCGTTGTTAAGATAAACGTCAGCGGAGATATTTTTAAAAATTAATTTTTGTTGCGCTAAAATCCAGGAAATCATCGGCATTTTATTCGAAAGAGTCCATAAAGAACCTTGCGAGGTTAAATTGTTAAATCCTTCAACCCGCCAATGATGACCCTGCTGATGAACTTTTAAATGAACTTTGTCAACATAAAGAACACCAGGCTCAATTTGCCAATGCCACAACGAACGGAATAAGTTAATGCCCACAATCAACTGATGTGCATCCAAGACCGCATGTTGATTATTAAAAATAGCTAAATCGGTCAACTTAATTACCGGTTCAAACCAATACATGCCCGTTTCCATGCGAGCAATCACCACGTCTTGACCTAATAGTTTGGAAAGGTATTTTTCAATATCAGTCTGATATTGAGCAACAAAAGGAGTAAGAGCCCGAAGCAAACTGGTCAACAACGCTGCTGTAATAATCAGTATTGCCAAATAAAGCCGGCATCGCTTAAAAAATTTAGCCACTGCGCTCCTGTTACTTTGCCCCACACTAAAGGATATTAAGTGGGTATAAGATTAATCTCAACATTCCTACACATCACTGTTTTCATTCCACTTCAGTTTGTTCTTTCACTGTTTTTTGGGTAATAAATTGATGATCTTGTGAATTTTCCGGTTCTTGGGTATCGAAATCATCGTCGGTCAGATGTAAGTGATAAGATTCTATACTATTTTGTGTCTGCAAGACTAAAGCTCGTTGAATCACATTATCAAGTTCACGTGCATTTCCAGGCCAGGAATGGTTCAATAATTTGCATTTGGCCTCATCACTTAGACAAGGAATAATTGGAAAATTTTCTCGACAATATTTATTAAGAAGATAATTCGCCAAAGGTATAATATCGTCAGGACGCTCACGCAAAGGCAGCCAATGCAATGGAAAAATATTAAGGCGATAAAATAAATCCTCACGAAAACGCCCT
Source organism: Legionellaceae bacterium (assembly GCA_030157805.1). GTDB lineage: Bacteria > Pseudomonadota > Gammaproteobacteria > Legionellales > Legionellaceae > JAOAUB01. Next base: position 1,092 of record JAOAUB010000096.1, on the reverse strand, counting down.
AATTTAATTTCATTCTGCAAACAACGATTGCTGGTCGAAATAACACGAACATCAAGTTTGATTAATTTATTTGCACCAATATGCTCGACTTCTTTTTCTTGCAAAACTCGCAATAATTTCGCCTGCAGCGCAAGACTCATTTCACTCACCTCATCCAACAACAAGGTCCCACCTTGCGCCTGTTCAAATTTTCCAGAGGTTGTTTTATAAGCACCCGTAAAGGCCCCTTTTTCATAACCAAATAAGGTTGCTTCCAACATTTGCTCCGGGATAGCAGCACAATTAATGGCAATGAAAGGATGATGACGTCGTGGGGAATGATCATGAATAAAATGAGCTAAAACTTCTTTACCTGTTCCACTTTCCCCGGTAATTAAAACACCCACATCAGCATCAGCAACTCGCAACGCCACGGACATCAACGCCTGACTTTTAGCATCTTCAGCAATGGGTGAGTTTTCATCGTTGGATAACTTGGGTTTAATATACGATTTAATTTTTTCAAGGAGCACCTGGGTACTGAATGGTTTTTGTAAATAATCCACGGCCCCATGACGCATAGCATCAACAGCACGTTCAACCGAAGCCTGAGCTGAAATCAGGATAGCCGGCGTACCTGGCTTGCGTCGTTGAATTTCCATCAGCATTTGTCGGCCATTGAGATCATCCAGGCTATCATCACTAATCACTAAAGCAGGAGAGTAGCGATCCAACATCATTAACGCTTCACGGCCACATTTCGCTGAAAAACAGGTGTATCCGCCCAAGGTCATCGTCTCTGCGAGAGCCTCTCGCAAAACCGTATCATGCTCAACAATTAACACAGTACCCATCAGTTAATCCTCAGGAAATTTTTATCCATGTAGAATCATTGTGACATAACTCGTGAGTGCTGGCGAGAGAGTGGTTAATTAAAACAAATTGTTAATCACTTACTCAAAACCAGGAGCCTCGTTAACCTGGACTTTGACCTTTTTTCGCAGAACACTTAAAAGTGTCGTCATTGTTTGAGTAGAACGTATTAACATTTGATATTATTGGTAACTCCCCAGCTACGTCATCCTGAGCGCGTTTTTTTGCGCGAAGGATCTC
>JAOAUB010000095.1 GCA_030157805.1 Legionellaceae bacterium | reverse complement strand
ATGTAAGATTATACGGCATATGTAATTTTTCGTAAAAAGTTAATTCACAAAAAACAAACCTTAATTATCGAAACCAGGTGGTGCAACATTTCTTCTGTAAAATTAAATTGGCTTAATTGGGTAGGTGGCCATCAGTTAGACTTCAGTTTTTTAAACAAGGAGTTTAAAAGAATGACCATGAGAGATGTTACCGGATTACCAGCCTTAGCAGAAGTACTTTCTGAAAGAGGCTTAGAAGGACAATGAAATACCTTAAACAAACCGCACCAAGAACAAAGGCAGAATAATATGCTAATCAATTAAATTTAAGTCACCTTGAGTCCGTTCAAAATAACTCATCACCTTGGGATCGTTAACCTCTGCAAGTGTTGATGGTTGCCATTGGGGTGATTGATCTTTGTCAATCAACAACGCCCTAACGCCTTCATAAAAATCAAAATCTGTCATGAAGTGCTCAACCAAGGTGTAATCCATCTTAATGCATTCGGTCATTGATTTGGACTTTGCCCGCTGCAATTGTAAAAGCGTTACCTTCAAACTCAACGGCGATTTCGCCAAAAGCGCGACACCAAGTGTATTAGCCCATTCACTTTGACTATGAGCAAGATCTGCCAAAATATCTTCCATGGTATGAGCTGAAAAACACGTGTTAATCGTATGAAGATGCGCATGAATAGCAGCTGCTTTAGCAGGCGTCGTTGAAAATCGTTGTACGCATTCGTCAACGCTTTTAAACGCATCCGTCGTCAAATCAGCCTCTGTTAACGCCGTCACCAGCTCTGAAAAACGCTCACTCGGCACAATTGCCTTCACCAAATTACAAAAAAAGGCTTCATCCGCATTTAAACGACTTCCCGTTAAACCTAAGTATGTTCCCAGCTCACCTGGGCAGTGCGACAACAAATAACTCGCCCCTACATCAGGGAAAAGTCCGATGCTGGTTTCAGGCATTGCAAATTTAAACCGTTCACTAGCAATAGGATGTGACCCGTGCAATGACACACCCACACCGCCACCCATGGTGATACCATTCAATAACGCAATATAAGGTTTGGGGTAATCGTGGATATAATGATTTAATCGATATTCATGCCAAAAAAATTGCATCAATTCAGTATGGTGTTGACGTCCTTTTTCGTAAAGCCAACGCACATCACCACCGGCACAAAATGCTTTTTCACCTTCCCCCTGAATAACCACGGCATGAATACTGTCATCCAAACGCCAAACCGACAATTGATCCTGTATCGCTGTGATCATCGACAGGGTTAAAGCATTCAATGCATGAGGACGCGTCAACGTGATCAAACCAAGATGTTTCTTTTGATCAAAACTAACTTCATCCGTCATGCCTATTCTCCAGTAAACACAGCAGAACGCTTTGCTAAGAAAGCTGCAACACCTTCTTGCTTATCCCGACTGGCACACACTTTTGAAAAATGAACCGCTTCAAGGTGCAAGGCATCATCTAGCGACAAATCGTAACCATGCTCAATCACGTCCAAGACACTCGCAATTGCTAAGGGTGCCATCGCCAAAATATCACGTAAACACTGTTTGCTACGCGGTAATAATTCTTCAGGCGAGACCACGTCACTGACCAACCCCCATTGCAACGCCGTTTGCGCATCAATAAAACGTCCCGTGAGACATAAATCCAAGGCACGACCTTTTCCTACCAATCGAGCAAGACGCTGTGTGCCACCATAACCCGGAATAACACCGAGCTTGACTTCCGGTTGTCCAAACTTAGCGGCGGTGGACGCCAAACGTAAACTTGCCGCAATCGCTAATTCACACCCGCCTCCAAACGCATAACCATTAATGGCAGCCAACGAAGGCTTGCCCAAGGTTGCCATTAATTTAAACGTAGCCTGACCATCACAAGCAAATTGATAACCACGCTGAGCATCACACTCTGCTAAGCGGCCAATATCTGCTCCAGCACAAAACGCTTTTCCTGATCCGGTAATCAAAAGCGCTTTCACCTTGGGATTGTCTTTAGCCTGAGTGAATAATTCATGCAGCGCATGCAATACATCCTGACTTAAAGCATTTAATTTCTCAGGGCGATTTAACGTGATCGTTAAGATACCATCACTATCTAAGGCTTGTTCAATGCTATTCATTTAAAACTCCTGTTATCAATCAATACAATACGCCTCGTCTAACGACGACTTAGCAATAATCTCACGCATAATTTCATTCGTGCCTTCCAAAATCTGATGTACACGCAAATCACGGAATATCCGCTCAATCTGATAATCATGCAAATAACCATAACCGCCGTGCAATTGCATGGCCTTATCGCTAATCTGAAAGGCTACATCGGTCGCGTAACGTTTAGCCATCGCGCAATACATGGGCGCATGGTCATCTTGCCTATCTAAAGCATCCGCCGCACGATAAACCATGTAACGCGCCGCCTCAAATTCCGTTAACATGTCTGCAAAATAAAAACGTAAGGCTTGCATTTGATTTAATTTTTTACCAAATTGTTTGCGCTCACTCAGATACGATTGACACAAGTGCAAACATGCTTTGGCCCCGCCCAAAGAACACGATGCGATATTGATTCGTCCGCCGTTTAACGCATTCAACGCAATTTTAAAACCAATGCCTTCATCACCAACACGATTTTCTACCGGCACTCGACAATTTTCAAAGTAAACCATGGTTGTTGGTTGGCTATGCCATCCCATTTTGTTTTCCAATTTACCAAAACTCAAACCCGGTGTGTTTTTTTCAACCAAAATACAGCTAATGCCCCGATGCGTTGTATCGCCAGTCCTCACCATGCACAAATAAACATCACTAAAACTGCCGCCCGAAATAAAGGACTTCGAACCATTTAAAATATAATAATCACCATCACGCTCCGCACTTGTTTTTAACGAGGCGGCGTCGGATCCTGAATCAGGCTCCGTCAAACAATAACTCGCCAACACTTCCATACTGGTTAAGCGTGGCCCCCAAGTCTCTCGCAAGGCTTGACTCGCGTACCTATCAACAACTGATGTCACCATGTTATGAATCGAAAGGTAAGCGCTGGTACTAATACACCCAACACTCAACTGCTCAAAAATCATGGCTGCATCAAGACGGGTTAAATTTGAACCACCAATGTCTTCTTTAGCAATCATGCCCGCCATGCCAAGCTGTGCCGCTTCACGTAGAATAGCCACCGGAAAATAATGATCGGTATCCCAGGCCGCAGCGTTTGGCGCTAAGCGGTGACGCGAAAAATCAGCCGCCATGGTCCGAAACGCCAGATGTTCATCACTGAATTGAAAGTCCATGACTTATCCTTAATATTTAAACGTCGAATCTTAAAACCCATAAATAGTCGCTATTATTGCCAACTTTCTTTGTAAATGAAATAAGCCAATTTAAGTTACTTCATAATACATGAATAAACCTGGGTTGATTGAGTCTATCAAATCCTGAAATTAAAAAACGCTGTTGATGATGCGTCAATCACACCTCAACGACGCCAATAGGTTAATGCATGAAACAAACGATCAAGATCTCCTTCCGTATGACGATAATTTAAAACCACCCGAAGTCCAGTCTCTTGTCGAGTCACCGTGGGTTGTCGAATGGCTTGGCAGAAAATGCCTTGTGTCAATAAATCATCCGATAGTTGCTTGGCTAAATGGGGGCAGCCAAGCTGTAATTGTTGAATGGGCGAGACGGATTTTCGCCATATCAATGACGAATTTTCACATTGTTGTTGAAAATAACCCACTAAACGATTCAACTTAAGACGTCGCTCATCCGCACCACGTAAGACATCAAACGCCTTGATCATGCCATAAGCCAATGCTGGACTTAAAGCGGTCGAATAAATATAAGAACGGGCTTGCTGTAATAGTGCATCAATCCATATTTTTTTTCCAGCAACCACCGCACCTTGCCCCGCCAAAGCTTTACCAAAGGTGATTAAACGCAGTGGGACATCCTTCTGACTCAAGCCGTGCGCCTTAACTAAACCTAAGCCCTCTGGGCCAAATAAACCAAACGAATGCGCCTCATCAACAATGCATAGCGCCTGATGAGGTTGACACAGCTTTATGATGTCATCCAAAGCCGCAATTTGCCCGCTCATGCTAAATAAACCTTCGGTAATCACCATCGAATGATCAGAAGAGCGATTTAATTGGGTCTTTAAATTTTCTAAATCATGATGACGGTAACGCCGATAATTGACCTGCGCAAGCTTTAAGCCATCATACATCGAAGCATGCAAGCTTTTATCAATCAATAACGAAACATGACATGAAGCCAGCAAAGTCATCATAGCTAAATTCGCGGCATAGCCTGAGGAAAAAAGAATGGCATCATCAACACCTAACGCCGTTGCGATGCTTGACTCAAGTTGATGATGCACTTCATGATAGCCACTAATCATCGCCGAGCCGCCACTACCGCAAGGGTAGCGTGAAAAACCCTCCTGATAAGCCTGTTGAAGCACAGGCTCTGACATTAACGATAAATAATCATTGCTGCAAAAATTTAAATAATTCGCGGGGGATAATAAGCGCTCTCGATAAAGACCGGCTTGCTTTAACTTAAGAATTTGCGCTGAAATCAATTCATCCATCACATGTCCGATGAGTCATTAAGCAGGCGACGTGCCTCAACAACATTGGGTACTTGTTGCAACCGACTTATTATACGAGACAAATTATTAAGTCCATCCACTGCGATCGTCAAATTAATTTGAGTTGTATTATTTTCCTGATCAGTCTTTAACTCAAGGGCATGAACATTCGCGTTCTCATTGGATAACAAGGATGTGATATCACGCAAAAGACCAGCTCGATCAAAAGCTTGGATTAATAGATGCACCACGTAGTTTTCTCGAGCAGTCTTTCCCCAGCTCACTTGTAAAAAACGTTGTCGTTGCTTTTCTGTGGCATGGATTATATTGACACAATCTTGACGGTGGATTGAAACTCCACGACCTAAGGTAATATAACCAAGGACCTCATCACCTGGTAAAGGTTGGCAACATCGCGCCATATGGGTCAATAAATTACCTACCCCTTCAATACACAAACCACCCGTGTTTGTAGGACGTTTTTCTTTTTGAACACGAACGACGGGCATATACGTACCCGACGGAGACAAGCGATGAATAATTTGCAACGGCTTCAGATCACCTCGACCCACTGCAGCATAGAGATCATCTAAACATTTAAAATTAAACGGCTCCACCATCTCATTGAGACGGTCGGCCTTAAGACCAAGCGATTTTAATTCTTTATCTAAAATTTCATAGCCTATCATCCGGTGTTCTTCATAATCCTGCATCCTAAACCAATGCATCACTTTCGCTTTAGCGCGAGACGTTTTGAGGTAATTTAAATGCGGATTAACCCAGTCTCGTGATGGACGTTCTTCTTTTCCCGTTAAAATTTCAACACGATCACCCGTTTTTAGCACATAGGTCAATGGAACAATGGAGCCATTCACCTTAGCACCGCGACAACAGTGACCGACATGACTATGAATATGATATGCAAAATCAAGCGGTGTCACACCTTGAACTAGCTCAAAGACATCGCCATTAGGCGTCAAAACATAAACCCGATCCTCAAAAAAACCGGACTCCATGGCTTCAGAAACGCCTTTTGATGCCGATACTTCATGATGCCAAGCCAAAACATCTCTTAACCAAGAAATTTTACGCTCATGACTTTCCTTATGATCTTTTCCGCCTTCTTTGTATTTCCAATGCGCAGCCACCCCCATTTCAGCACGGTCATGCATCGCAAAAGTACGTATTTGAACTTCAAAAACTCGACCTTCAACGTCTTCAACAGCGGTATGTAATGACTGATAACCATTGGGTTTCGGATTACTGATGTAATCATCAAATTCCACTAACACTTGTTTCCATAGGCTATGTACCATACCCAGCACTTCATAGCACTGCTCCGATTTCTCGACTAAAATTCGCACCGCCGTGGCGTCATAGATGGCTTCCAGAGGCACATTTTTACGGGTCATTTTTCGATAAATACTATGGATGTGCTTTGAGCGACCATACACCTCAAAAGGGTGAATACCCAAAGTTTTAATCTGCTGATTTAATTGATCAACAATCACATTAACATAGTGATCCCGTTCAATACGCCTAGCCTTAAGCCCTTTAGCAATAGCTTTATAATCATCAGGATATAAATGACGAAAAGCTAAATCCTCTAACTCCCACTTAATTGCCCCAATCCCTAATCGGTTAGCAAGAGGCGCATAAATTTCCATAGCTTCAGTGGCATGTTGCCGCCGAATGGCTTCAGGTAGTTCTATACATGTACGCAAGACACATAAGCGCTCAGCTAACTTAATTAAAACAACTCGTGGATCATCCACCATCGCAAGTAACATTTTGCGAATGTTATCAAGTTGATGCTTGTTTTGAACCAGTTTGTCTTGCTGGTATTGACGCACCACTTGCATGCTCTGCAACGCGCCCATGCGAGTAACACCTTTAATGAGCTTTGCAATATTAAGACCTAATTGCTCCTCGACAACATCGAGGGATAATTCAGCATACTGAGTGCATTCAAAAATAATACCGGCAACCAACGTTTCGAGATCAACATGCAAATCCGCTAAAACATCACCTATCGTTAAACCAAGCTGTAAACAAGATATTCCCGTTTCAGCAGGATGATCAATGCCTGCTAATTGAGTTAAAGAACAAGCCCTACGCAGTAAATCCAGATCATGCGAATAACCTTTGTTTTCAATTTGCTTAAACCAATGTTCGATATCAACATGCCCGTCTACTGATACCCATGGCTCATGTTCTTTTATTTTAACCATGCCTAGCCTCGCACAAATAAGGCAATCGATTCGACATGTGTTGTATGTGGGAACATGTCCATCACGCCTACCGAAACAAGCTTGTAATTAAATTGATTAACTAAAACATCCGCATCACGAGCCAGCGTTGCTGGATTACAAGACACATAAACTATTTTCTCTGGCGAGAGCTTATCTATTTCTTTCACAATTTCAAAAGCACCTGTACGAGGCGGATCCAATAAAAGTCGAGTGAATCGATGATTTTTTAACGTATTAAAAATCTCGGATTGAGTCAAATCCGCACTATAAAAACAGGCATTATTAATTTGATTGTTTTGAGCATTCATTGTAGCCCTCGCAACCATATCAGCACTACCTTCAACGCCGACAACTTTTGCACAATGTCGTGCCGCAGGTAAAGAAAAATTACCTAGTCCACAAAACAAATCAAGGAGACAATCTTCCGGGCTCAATTCCAATAAATCCAAAGCAAGTCTCACCATCAAACGATTAAGGTTCATATTAATTTGGGTGAAATCGGTGGGAAGAAATTGAAAGACAATGTTTTCGTCTGGCAACTGGTAATGCAAGTATTGATTCGCATCCTCAGGATAAAACAACGTGATACTGTCAGGACCAGCTGGCTGCAAATACAGTGTGAATTGGCTGCTTTCACCAAATTGACGCAGTTTCTGTGCATCATGTTCACTCAGCGATTCCATATTACGAAAAATTAAGGCCACATCGTCATCACCCGCAGCTACTTCAATTTGAGCAATGATTTCAGGCCGTTCAAATGAGTCAATTAATTGTCGCAAAAGCATGATATGCGTATCCACTTTTTCATGCAAAATGGGGCATTCATTCATGTCTGTAATGTAACTAGGATGATATCGCTCTCGAAAACCAACGAGGGTTTTTTGCTTTTTTTCAACGTAACGAACCGATAAACGTGCTTTACTTCGATAATTCCAATTCGAGCTCGTCAACGGCGGTAAAACAGTTAAGGGCTTGACATGCCCGGTCCGCTCTAAAAGATCTAAAACTAATAACTGCTTTTCATGAATTTGTAATTTTTCATCCAAATGTTGCCAAGAACACGCACCACACAAGGAATAATGAGGGCATTTAGGCAACACCCGATGAGGCGACGCCTTAACCACGTCCATAATTTCACCTTCATCAAACTGACTTTTCTTACGCGTATAGCGAAAAAGGACTTCTTCATCAGCAAGCGCACCACGAATAAAAGTAACTTTTCCATCAATCGATGCAATGCCACGACCATCATGACTTAAACGGGTTACCTTTGCGGATTGCGGTTCTTGGGACAAACGTTGTTTTTTTCTCATTTATTTTTTACAACCTCAAATAAAACAGCTTTTTAATACGGCTTCACAACAACTTTAGTGCCAATTCGAATAAAATTATCGCTTAGCCATTTCGCATCACGGGGCTGCACACGAATGCAACCATGACTTGCGTTATAATTAGGCACCTCATCGGAACCATGAATGGCATAATACTTACTGAAAAACATGCAATAAGGCATCTTCGCGCCGCCACGCCCCACCGGGTAACGACTTGATCGACATCCAGGTCCGCCTTTGCTCTGTATTGTATAAGTCCCAGTAGGAGTATGGCAACCTCGATGAATATCAGGACAATAGCCACGGCCTCCCGACGCTCTTCCGGTTTTAACTACCTGACCATTTTGACTTATTGCTGACCACCTCAAGGTTTGCGGATTAAAAACAAAGGTATTTGATGCAAAAACTATCTCACCCGCAGAATCTGCCAAGGCTTGAGCATGCAGCTCAAACGGAGAACTTACCGCTAAAAATCCTATCAATAACAAGACGTTGCGTAATGGATAAAAAATTGCCTGCACTTTCATCATGTCATCCTCGTGGCTCTATGGTTATAAGTTTAAATATAGAGCATAATGATGAAAATGATAGCTTTTAAGGCGGGTGGTTAATCATATCTTTTATTGTGGTTTACCGTTATTACTCCAAAGATCAACGCCTGACTTCTTAATTAAATAACGAATAAATTCATCATGAAGAACCATTTCATCCTCCGAAGGTAAAACCACAGGCGTATTGGCAGTTAAGGTCGGCGCCTTTTCAACCGCGGCGACCCCGACACTCGCTCGGTGTTCACGATGCTCTTCGGCAAATAGACTCCGCTGACCACCCGTCATTGCTAAATAAACTGATGCTAATATTTCTGCGTCAAGCAAGGCACCATGGTATTGACGATTAGTATTATCAACATCATAACGTTTACACAAAGCATCTAAGTTATTACGTTGGCCGGGATGTTTTTCACGAGCCACAACTAAAGTATCAAAAATCGTGCAATAATCACTTATGATTTTTTTGTGATTCATCCGATGAAGCTCGGCATTGAGAAAGCCCAGATCAAAAGGCGCGTTATGGATAATTAGTTCAGCCCCATCAATAAACTCAAGAAACTCATCGCAAATAGTACTAAATAAGGGTTTGTCCTTAAGAAACTCATTGCTTAAACCATGAACACGAAAAGCACCTTCGTCAACAGCACGCTCCGGATTAAGGTAATGATGAAAATGTTTGCCCGTTAATTCACGCTCAACTAATTCAATACAGCCAATTTCAATAATCCGATGCCCAATCTCGGATCCAATGCCGGTTGTTTCCGTATCCAATACAATTTGCCGCACAATCCCTACTCCACGTTCATTCGTAACATGTCATCAACCGCTTGATTTGCCAACTTATCAACAAGCTCATTTTCAGGATGCCCTGAGTGTCCTTTCACCCAATACCATGTTATCTTGTGGCCGGCAGCTAAGATATCCAATCTTTGCCATAAATCCATGTTTTTAACATCTTGTTTTTGTGAGTTTTTCCACCCCTTTTTTTTCCAATTAACAATCCATGTCATCATTCCTTGACGTACGTATTGGGAATCCGTAAACAACTCCACAACACAAGGTTTTTTTAAAGCCTCAAGGCCCTTAATTGCCCCCATCAATTCCATCCGGTTATTCGTCGTATGAGGTTCCGATCCGTAATATGTTTTTTCATGGTCTTGATAACGTAATAAAACACCCCAGCCGCCAGGACCTGGATTACCACGGCAGGCACCATCACAATAAATTTGCACCTTCATCTAGAGAACACCTAATAATACTTTTTCTTTAATCACAGCAATATCCGGCGCAAAGTAACGATCCGTATCATAAGGAGCGACCAACGCCCTGATTTTTTGATACGTCGGTTGCAACGCTTGCGATGTGGTTAAGGGTAAATGAAACTCTAAACCTTGGCAGGCTGCTAATAACTCAATAGCAATCACGGTTGCCGTATTATCAATCATCATCGACAATCGTCGCGCCGCATTCGTTGCCATTGAAACATGATCTTCTTGATTCGCCGATGTCGGCAAGCTATCAACACTGTGAGGATGAGCTAATACTTTATTATCACTAGCACAAGCTGATGCCGTCACATGGGCAATCATAAATCCTGAATTTAGCCCCCCTTCGCGCACTAAAAATGCGGGAAGCCCGCTAAAATGACTGTCAATAAGCAAGGCAATGCGTCGCTCAGAAATAGCCCCTATTTCAGCAAGTGCAAGGGCTAAATTATCTGCCGACATGGCTATCATTTCACCATGAAAATTACCACCGGATAAAATGTCGCCATTATCAGTAAAGACTAACGGGTTATCCGTCACGGCGTTCAATTCAACAGCTAACGTTTCTTTAACAAAGTTAATTTGATGCAAAATAGCGCCCATCACTTGAGGCTGGCAACGCAGTGAATAAGGATCTTGCACGCGAGAGCAGTCTCGATGTGATTCGCGAATCGGGCTACCATGAAGCAAGTCACGGAATTTTTTTGCCACCGTCATTTGCGCTTGATGGCCGCGAATTTGATGAATTCGAGCGTCAAAAGGCACATCGCTGCCCGATGCCGCATCAATTGAAAGAGCTCCCGCAATCAGCGCGGTTTCAAAAAGCGATTCCGTCGCAAGTAAAGCTTCTAGGGCTAAAGCTGTCGAAACTTGCAAGCCATTCAGCAAGGCAAGCCCTTCTTTGGGCCCTAAAACAAAGGTGGTTAATCCGGCAAGTTCCAATCCTTGTTTTGCTGAAATAATTTGTCCTTCATAGCGTACCTGACCAACCCCCAATAATGGTAAAGCAAGGTGCGCTAAAGGCGCTAGATCCCCTGAAGCGCCCACTGATCCTTTGCCCGGAATACAGGGGTAAACACCCGCATTATATAAAGCCAACAAAGCTTCAATCAGCTCTAATCTTACCCCAGAATAACCTTGAGCAAGACTATTAATTTTCAACAATAAAATCAGAGCAACTGTCTCATCATTCAATAATTCACCTGTACCACAAGCATGAGATAACACAATGTTACGCTGCAATTGCTCTAAATCATGTTCTGATATACGCTGCTTCGCAAGAGCACCAAACCCCGTGTTAATGCCATACACCGTTTTTTTATTATCCAAAATCGCCTTTACTGTCGCAGCCGAAGCTTTTATTTTAGCAATTGACGCGTTATCAAGCTGACACGTTTTTTTTGCTTGAACTAAATTTTTAATATCGTCAAAATTAAGTTGACCTGGTTTTAATATGAAATTCATGACGCACTCCTAATCAACCATAGGTAACCATAAACCATTGTTTTCTGCGCATTGTTTGGCTATCTCATAACCCGCATCAGCATGCCGCATAACCCCCGTTGCAGGATCATTCCATAAAACTCGTTGCAATCGCACGGCCGCTTTTTCAGTACCATCAGCAACAATAACAACACCTGCATGCTGTGAAAAACCCATGCCCACACCACCGCCATGATGAATACTAACCCAGGTGGCGCCACTGGCACAATTCAATAAAGCATTCAATAAAGGCCAGTCCGAAACGGCATCACTACCATCCATCATGTCTTCTGTCTCACGATTAGGGCTTGCCACTGATCCTGAATCAAGGTGATCGCGACCTATCACAATGGGGGCCTTTACCTCTCCCGATTTAACCATGTCATTAAAAGCTAAAGCAAGGCGTGCGCGGTCTTTAAGACCAACCCAACAAATTCGTGCCGGCAAGCCCTGAAATGCAATACGCTCACGAGCCATATCCAGCCAACGATGCAGCGCCATGTTATCCGGGATCAGTTCTTTCACCTTTCGATCGGTGGCATCAATGTCTTTAGGATCGCCTGATAACGCAACCCAACGAAATGGCCCAATGCCTTCACAAAACAAAGGTCGAATGTACGCGGGCACAAATCCAGGGAAAGAAAAAGCATCCTTAACCCCGATTTCAAACGCCATTTGACGAATATTATTGCCATAATCAAACACAGGAATACCTCGAGCTTGAAAATCAAGCATCGCACGAACTTGCACCGCCATAGACTCTTTCGCGGCATGAATCACGTCATCCGGTGAAGTTTTTCGCATTTGTGCCGCATACTCTAGCGTCCAACCCAGAGGCAGGTAACCATTTAATGGATCATGCGCACTAGTCTGATCGGTAATTAATGCTGGCGACTCGCCTCGACGCAGTAACTCAGGATAAATTTCGGCAGCATTGCCTAACAAACCTACCGATATTGGCTTTTTAGCAATGCAAGATTGTTTAATCCATTGCAAAGCTTCATCCAAATTATCCGTCTGTTTATCCAAATAACGTGTTGCAAGACGTTTTTCAATCCGCGTGATATCGCACTCTAGCGCAAGCATACTTGCTCCTGCCATCGTTGCCGCGAGAGGTTGCGCCCCACCCATACCGCCAAGACCCGCTGTCAAGATCCACTTACCGCTAAGATCTCCGTGATAATGTTTGTTCGCCGCCGAAACAAAGGTTTCATACGTTCCTTGAACGATGCCTTGCGAGCCGATATAAATCCAACTTCCCGCCGTCATTTGGCCGTACATCATCAAATCTTTACGATCCAACTCCTGAAAATGCTCCCAAGTTGCCCAGTGAGGGACGAGGTTAGAATTAGCAATCAAAACACGCGGTGCATCTTCGTGCGTTGTAAAGACTCCCACTGGTTTTCCAGATTGAATTAATAAAGTTTGATTCGCTTCAAGTTTTTTGAGTACTTCAACAATTTTATCAAAACACGCCCAATTTCTTGCAGCTTTCCCCAGTCCGCCATAAACAACAAGCTCCTCCGGATTTTCAGCGACTTCTTCGTCAAGGTTATTCATTAACATGCGTAATGGAGCTTCAGTTAACCAACTTTTAGCTTGTAAAGATAAACCAACGGTTGCTTTAATTGAACGTGGTTTCTGATGAGATGACAGCATGAGCATATCCTGAAAGGTTAAATACATACCGTATGATAGCTGAGCTATCGGTTTTTTCAACGCCATCTTTTTTGTCGTGGTGTAGCATCATATTTATTTGATTAGGGCATTTTTCGTTTCAATGATTGTCACACCCCGAATAGTCTCAACTAGAATCCCTTAAGGAACAGCTGCAACCTTAAATCTAACCATAAAACACCGAGTCAGCAACCTAACAAATATTTGTATATTTTTTTAACATCAGTTGATTGCTGTAACTCCCCAAGTACGTCATCCACAACCTGGGAAGTTACTTATTGCTCATAAATTAAATAGTCTGCTAGAATGGTTGATAACCAGGTTTTGAGATGATAGGGATCCATGCAAATAACACCAACCAAAACTGACCATCACCCAGCCTCTTTAAGAGTTTTTTTTACAACGGAAATGTGGGAAAGGTATGGTTTTTATGTCATACAATCTCTTCTTGCTCTTTATTTAGCACTCCACTATGAATGGCCTGATAAACAAGTGTATGCCTTGGTGGGCTCATTTACCGCATTGACTTATCTTTCGCCTGTGATTGGCGGCTGGATAGCTGATCAATTTTTAGGTCAAAAAACAACCATTCTTACTGGCGCTGTTGTTCTTTTTTTAAGTTATTTAATGCTGGCCTTGATTCAAAGTGAACATGTACTTCCGATGGCTTTAGCCGGCGTTGCTGTGGGGACAGGCTTACTTAAACCTAATATATCTTCTTTATTAGGAAATCAATACCCTATGAACTCCCCAAAAAGAGAGGCAGGTTTCACCATTTTTTATATGGGCATTACTTCAGGAATTATTTTAGGAACAACGCTACCAAGCCAATTAAATCATCATTTTGGCTGGGCAGCTTCATTTATAAGTGCTGCTGTTGGCATGGTTGTTTCTTTCTTCACTTTCTTTCTAGGAGTCAGAATGTTCTATATTGAGGATTATGGGCAATTTGACTATGATTTAAATAAAATTCTTAAAGCCGCCGTGTTAATTGCTTCCTTATGGAGCTTATGTGCCGTTATTTTATTTAACCCCCACTTTGCCGATCTTTCATTCATCGGTATTGTGCTCGTCTCTTTTGGCTATTTAGGGCATTGCATTCAACGTGAAAACCAAATTCAAGCTAAAAAAACCCTTGTTATTGGGATGCTTTGCGTTATTTCAATACTTTTCTGGTCTTTTTATTTTCAAATGTTTATGTCCCTAACCCTCTTTATCGCTCGTGTTGTCAATCCCACGTTTCTCGGCATTGCGTTTCCACCACCTTATTATGTGGCTATTCAAAGCATTGGCATGCTGATTTTTGGCTATTTTCTTTCCCGCAAAAAAACGCAAACTGAATTAATTTCTCGTTCCTTACAAACTAACAACAAATTTTTGGCTGCCATGGGTTTGATGTGCATTGCTTATTTATTGATTACATCACTCGCCTTAACGAGCCACGGAAGTGCCTTGCTTTCACCTCTCTTTTTTATTCCCGCGTACTTGTTAATTTCTTTAGCGGAGTTATTACTCTCCCCTGTAGGACTTGCCGCAATCACAACACTTGCCCCGCGACATAACGTCAGTACAATGATGGGAATATTTTTCGTCTCATTAGGGATTGGTGGCTTTTTATCGGGTAAGTTAGCAAGCTTAACGGCCGTAAGCTCTGAAAATTTATCCATCATCGACTTGAAATTAAATTATGCGCATAGTTTTATGTCTCTGCTTATTATTTTGCTTGTCGCTACCGGCATTGCTGTATTGCTTAATCGAAGTATTAAAAAGCTGTTGCTTGACGCTCAAAAACTTGAAGTATAACAACCTATCCTTGGTGAAGGCATCACCAAATGCATCAATTGGCAAAGGGGTGAATTTGCTGCTATTATTCAACCCCTTTGCAAGCAGAACTGGTAAATTATGACCAATCAAATTGAATCCAAACCAATCGAGCCTAAATTTATTGAAAATTTAGTAGAAATTTTAAATGAAATACAGGCTTCTGATATCACCGTCATCGACGTCAGAAAACAAACCAGCGTGACGGATTATATGATCATTTGTTCTGGCCGCTCTTCTCGTCATGTTAAAGCTATTGGAGAAAGCCTTTTAGAAAAAACCAAACAAGTAGGCCAAGCACCGTTAGGTAATCATGGCTTAGAAACAGGTGATTGGGTGTTAATTGATTTAGGTGACTGCATTGTTCATATTCTGCAACCTGAAGTACGCGCCCATTATAATCTCGAAGGCTTGTGGCATCCTTAGTTTTTTAAGGCACACACCTTATGTTTAAATTATCAATTATCGCATTAGGCAGTAAAATGCCTGGCTGGGTGAATGAAGCTGTTAATGAGTTCAGCAAACGACTCAAAGAGTTTGCCCACATTACGTTAATTGAAATCCCCTTAATCAAGAGAGGGAAAAATAACGATCTTTCCCGCATTATTGAAAAAGAAAGCCTCTTGATTCATGAGGCAATTCCCTCCAATGCTTACCTTATCGCTCTTGCTATTGAGGGGAAAACATTAGGCAGTGATGAATTAGCTAAAAAATTACTTGCAATCCAACACATATCCCACCATATTTGTTTTCTTATTGGTGGACCTGAGGGCTTAAGTGATTCAGTTCAAAAACGATGTCAGGAAAGTTGGTCTTTATCAAAATTAACACTTCCTCATCCACTAGCACGCATTGTACTCTTAGAAGCCCTTTATCGAGCTTTTACAATTAATACTAACCATCCCTATCACAAATAATGACTCGACTTTTATTTAAGACAGCAAAACAAGAGCGCAGCAAACTACAAACAGACCGTCTTCGCCTTGGTTTTTTAGTCAGTCTAGTCTTTATCTTATCGTTAATATTATTACTCCGACTGGCCTACTTGCAGGTCACTCAATATAGCCGCTATGAAACCTTATCATTAAAAAACCAAATGAGCATTATTCCCATCCCCCCTCCGCGCGGGATCATCTTAGATCGTCATGGAGTTGTCCTTGCTGAAAACATCCCGGTTTATGTTTTAGAAATCACGCCTGAACATACCGTCAATATGAAACGCACTCTAGCTCAATTGAGAGCCCTTATTCCTTCGATAAGCGATGATGATGTGGCTAGTTTTAAGCGTGCCTGTGTTCAAAATCGAGCTTACGCCTCGATTCCCATTAAATTAAAATTAAGCGAAGAAGAAGTCGCTATTTTTGCATCTCAACAATACCGTTTTCCAGGGGTTAGTATTAAAGCACGCTTAATGCGTTATTACCCTTTAGGCGAAATTGCAGCCCACGTGCTGGGGTATGTAGGACGCATTAATGTGAAAGAATTAAATCAAGTGGACAGTAGTAATTACCATGGCACCAATTTTATTGGTAAAACAGGTATTGAAATTTATTATGAAAATAAATTGCATGGTCAAGTGGGCTATCAACAAGTTGAAACCGATGTCAGTGGGCGTACAGTACGCGTTTTAAACAAAACAGCACCCATCTCAGGAGAAAAACTCTATCTCAGTCTCGACATTCGTTTACAAAAAATCGCTTATGAAACACTTAAAGGCAAGCGTGGCGCTGTGGTCGTCATGGATCCTCGTAATGGAGAAGTTTTGGTCATGGCAAGCACGCCCAGTTTTGATCCGAACCTTTTTGTGAATGGGATTACTGTCGAAAATTATAAACAACTGTCCAATACCATTAATCGGCCTTTATACAATCGTGCGGTACGTGGTTTATACCCCCCCGCTTCAACCGTCAAACCTTATGTTGCTTTGGCTGGCTTAGAAAACGGAACGGTGGATACAAGCTATAGCATACCTGATCCTGGTTGGTATCGATTACCGAATGTGCGCCATATTTATCATGATCATAAAAAAGGAGGACATGGCATGGTGAACATTCAGCGAGCGATTATGATGTCCTGTGATACTTATTTTTTTCACCTTGGCCATCGTCTTGGGATAACTGCAATCGCCGCCATGTTACATCAATTTGGATTTGGTCAATTAACCCACATCGACTTGACTGAAGAAGCTACTGGCATTTTACCTGATAGTACTTGGAAACAAAAAACTAAAGGAGTTCCTTGGTACCCAGGCGATACACTCATCAGCTCCATTGGCCAAGGTTTTATGCTAGCATCCCCCTTGCAACTCGCCAGCGCTGTTTCTACGCTAAGCCAAAAAGGCGTGCGCTATCGTCCGCATTTGCTACTAAAATCAGTACAAAATGACCGCCACAAAGTTTACCGACAACCGATTATTGAAGAGACACCCATCAAACTCAAAAACGAAAATCACTGGAATGTTATTTTTGAGGCAATGCGTTCCGTGATCATTAACAACGAAGGAACTGGCTATCGATTTGGCCGCAAAGCCCCCTACTCGGTGGCTGCAAAAACAGGAACAGCCCAAGTGTTTAGCGGTCGGCAATACATTAACACACGTTACGAAAAGATTCCTGAACTTTTACGTGACCATTCATTATTTATTGCTTTTGCACCTGTAGAGAATCCTGAAGTCACAATTGCTGTCATGCTTGAAAATGATATTGTTGCTTCAGCTGTCGCACGCCAAATGCTTGATGCCTATTTTTCTTTACGAGATGCTAATACCAAAACGAGTCAAGAAACATCATGAACTATAAACCCTCAAAACCAATCTACCGTCTGACCTCAAAATCACTTCACGTTGATGCGCCGCTGTTAGTGTTACTTCTTGTGGTTGTTGGCTTCGGCTTGTTAATTCTTTACAGCGCATCCAATGAAAATATGGGCATGCTTCTACGCCAAATCATGCGGCTAGCACTGGCTTTTTTTATTATGTTCTTCTTCGCAATGATTCCGCCGCACAAATACAAAGCATGGACACCATTAGTTTATTTTAGCGGACTGTTACTTTTAATGGCAGTCGCTGTTATCGGTACTATAGGCAAAGGGGCGCAGCGCTGGCTCGACTTTGGATTTTTTCGCTTTCAGCCTTCTGAAATCATGAAATTAGCAGTACCCATGATGGCAGCCTGGTATTTCGATCAAAAAAACACCCCCATTGCCTACCAAGCGACTGTAGCATTCAAAGAATTACTCATAGCCGGTTTCATTATTTTTATTCCAGCGCTCTTAATCGCCAAACAACCTGATCTTGGAACAGCCATTATGGTGATGATCTCAGGCTTATGCGTTATCTTTCTTGCCGGGCTATCTCTTAAAATTTTATTGGGAATAGGCGCCCTCATTGCGCTTTGTATCCCCTTACTTTGGCATTTTATGCACGATTATCAACGCCAACGTATTTTTACTTTAATCAATCCTGAATCCGATCCCTTAGGTGCTGGCTATCATATCATTCAATCAAAAATTGCCATTGGTTCTGGCGGCGTGTTTGGCAAAGGATGGCTTACCGGTAGTCAATCTCATTTAAATTTTTTGCCGGAACATGCCACTGATTTCATTTTTGCCGTTTCTGGCGAAGAGCTTGGTTTTTTAGGAAGCACTATTTTAATCGTTTTACTTGCCCTCATCTCATTAAGAGGCTTACAAATTGCAAAAGAAGCACAAACCACCTACACGCATCTCCTCGCCGCAAGTTTAATTATGACTTTTTTTCTGTCTGCGTTCGTTAACATCGGTATGGTGATGGGAATACTGCCTGTAGTAGGTATTCCGTTACCTTTAATAAGCTATGGCGGTACGGCAATGGTTACCTTTTTAGCAGGGTTTGGTATTCTAATGTCAATTAGCACCCATCGTATCTTATTTACTTCATTTCGTTGACTAAGTCACTTATGAATAAATTATTAACGTTCATTGCTGTTACGCTGATTTTAAGCCTGAATGTCATCAGTCCAACACTGCTAGCTGCCACCGCATCAATTGGCTCTAAAAAACAATTTGGCACGATTCAAACCATCGTGTTGCATGGAACCCATCAACAAATGGGCGATCAATATGGACGAAGCTTTAAAAAAGAGCTGCATGAAGCTTTGATGATTATTAAAAACTATTATATAAACCAACACGGCGTGTCTTACAGTCAATTGCAAGCTCAAGCAAACTTGTTTTATGAGCGATTCCCACGCACTTATCAAAAGTTGATCGAGGGTGTTGCCAAAGGAGCGGAGATCACGCTGAATGATGCCAAAATTTTAAATGCCATGGAAACCTTAGGTGTTTTACTGAATCACCCCCACGTAGCACAATGTGCTTTTCTCGCTCTACCTAGTATTAAAACAAAGAGCCATGCCTTGCTTATTGGCAGAAACTACGATTTTCCAGCGCCTTACGATCAACTTGCTAAGTATTTAACCGTCACGGTATTGCAAGAAGATAACGCCGTGCCTACAGCGTTTATTTCTATTGTTGGCGAAATGTATTGCCCAACCTGTGTTAATGCCAAGGGGCTCTTTATGGAGCTCAATAACGGCATGCCTTCAGGAGGATATCAAACCACCCAAACCAAAGAATCCTTACTTATCAAAATGCTACAAATCATGCAACACGCTTCAACCCTACAAGATATGCAACACCAGCTTGAAGGACTCCAAGCGGATTATTCACTCATTATCAACATTGCCGATAAACAGCACGTTCAATCGTACGAATATTCATCAACTCTCGGGATGAAAGTCAATGAACCAAAATCTTATGAAATTTATGCTTCCACCAATTTCTATTTAAATCCTGCCTGGAAAAACACCCCAAAACCAACGGACGCCACCACTTGGCTTGGAGTTACACGACGAACTAATTTATTGCGTTTAAGTCGTCTATCCAATCAAGTTGATGTCTCTAATTTAAAAACATTGATGGATAAAACGCTAGCTAATGGCGGCGCAGTCGTCGAAAACTGCGCAACATGTAGTTCTACTATTTATCAAATTATATTTGACCCTCAAGAGCTTAATCTTTACATCAAAATTGTTAATCAAAACAAGCCATGGAATACAATTCCACTAAAATTGATCTTTCCCCATAACATTAAACCTTCTTAATCTACCGCTACAAAACCCCTTTTATTATTGCTCATTTAACGCCTCTGTTTTAGAGCTTACTCTCTTTGCAGCAGGTCCGTTATTTCAAAGCAAAATTAGTTTAAGGAACATATCTTCCCGGATCTTCCTGCCGCAATTTCAATACTTCATTTGAGGCGTTACCATGAATTATTACAGACTAGAGCATATTGCTCACCGTTCGCTCAAATTAAATCGATGTTCGGTAACGATAAAATCTGACTGAATATAGCTCAACGGTCTCCTCTAACGTTCAAAATGTTTTTGTTTAACCCAACCGAATGATTATAATTTTGACATTATAAATTTGAAATCTGCTCTCATTTGCAAATGCTGCTAATCATTCAGGAGATCAGATTATTTCTGCGCATTATTTAAACTCATTCGATGAGCCATGTGGTGGGTGATGACATCAAAAAGCTGGCATTATCAAGAGGTCATGGAGTGGTTTTTGAAGGTTTACTGGGATAAAACGGTCGCGGTCATCGCGCGAAGGTTAGCCCAACAAGCCAACATTACTCTAACCGCGGCCCTTGATCAACTGCCACATCCCGCAGGTTCGCTGGATCGAGTTTATTTCTAAGCTCGGCAATATCGATGGTTCTCACAGTACATAGGGCGGATAAAGCCGTCGAATTTCGGAGCCCTTCTCCACTGGCCCCACGCGCCACCAACAGGGCTCCCCTGTAGCCCTCGGCCCAATTTACAATCCCAAAATCAAGACCAAGTCGAGTATGCCCGCTCGCGGAGAACCAGGAGTCATATTTATCAGCATTGGTAGACAAGTAGTTATAGAACTTAAGCGTACGTGGGAAGCGTGGCTCCTTAAACTGGCCCCGGTCAACATGCAATAACACATCTTCACGACACATTTCCTGGGCAACAACTGCAGTAGCTTCGAAGCGCTCAGCCATGCCGACTCCGCCGCACCATTGCTGCATTAATTGCGCACCATTCCAGTTGTTATTCAGTCCATAGACGTAGGTCTCGAACGCACTAATCAACGCTTGGGGATGGGTGTGGTCTCTTTCGGAGGTTTTCTTTAAAATTTGGTGGATATAAGGTTTTAATTGGTCTGGGTTATCTAATTGCACCAGAGGGCATTCTAGCTCTGCTAAACCAATACTTCCATTAACTATTTCACCGGATAAGGCGATGACTTGGTAGTGAAGTGTGCCGTCTTCAATTCGCACATAGAGTTTATTCTTTTCAAGTGGAAATTGTTCGCCGTTGCGTACAAGGCAAAACTCAGGCCCTTTGAGGTCACAATGCGTTTCGCCGCGCACTTGAACGGTGCGTGAGTTAGTGAGTTGATATTTTCCAGCAGCGTCTTGAACTCTGTCATAGCGCGTTCTGGTGTAATCAAGACCCTTATCAACCACTTCTTGGTATTGTTCAAATAGCGCAGCTCTAATGGCAATAATTTCTTCTTTGGTTATAGAGCCAAGGTAGGGCTTGCGTCGTTTTTCCTCATCATGAATTGCGTCCCACTTATCCTTGGGAATAGCGTGAGCATCGGCTTCATCTAAAGCCGTTAACATCATGTTCCACATGTGCCAATCTCCCGCCCATAGTGCGTACTGAAAGGCAGAGCAATGCATTTTTCGTCCTGCAGGGTCTTCAAAATCGGCTTTGGCAATTAGGTAGCCAATATGGGCTGGTGAGATATTAAAAAGTTGCATAATCTTCTCTTCTTCACCCCAAGAGGCCAGTAATGCACACTTGTGAGCGATTCGAGGGCCTTGGGTTGCTGCATGGAACAGTGTTGACGTGGCTGCTAAGGCACTTTTTGAATTTTCGGGAACATGTTTAGCAACTAGATTAGCTATTTCGGCAATTTGTAAGGGGTTTTTAGGCTCTGGAGCTGCGGATTCGACAATGGGTTGACCTGCTGCATGGGCGGCTTCATCATCGCTGTCGTCACCTTGAATATTCAGCGCTGCTTGATTCGGAAGCCCTGGTTTTTTATCTTTCCCCGTACTTGATGTGTTGCCCATTATTTTATTCTCGACTTAAATCTGATGCTTAATTATTACATTTGATTGATTTTCTGTCAAAGTTAGAGCGAAAACTACGATTACGAGATAACTTAAGAGCTAAAAGTAATTTTTACTATTTATCAATAAAAAACCATTGCTTGGTTTTGAGATTCAATACGATAATCAACGCCTTTTAATTCAGATGATGGAATAGTGAGATAGGGAAATATGACAGTACCACTTGTAGCCGCAATTGAACGCATTGACGATATTCCTCTGCTGTTGGCGCAGATGGAAAAACTAAAGCTAGCAAAGTTACTTGATGAAGAGTTCCCTATGCATGGAAACTGGGTTGGTCATTGAGTTTTGGTAACCTGCTACAGGTTTGGCTTGCCTACATATTAAGCGAAGGAGACCATCGCCTGAATCACGTTGAAAGATGGGCGAGTGGTTTATTAATCAAACTCAAAAAATGCCTAGCTCAGGAGGTTTGCGCTCTGGACTTTAGTGATGATCGTCTTGCACGATTGTTGGATTCGCTAGGTATGGACGATAAGATCTCAATATTCAACGAAAGATATGTAATTAGACACCAAAAACTTCTCCTCCTAACACAACAAGGAGGAGAGCTGTCATACCCTAAGTGCACTCATTTA
>JAOAUB010000094.1 GCA_030157805.1 Legionellaceae bacterium | reverse complement strand
CAATTAACGGCCGGACCGTCTCTTTTGATTACACAAGGTTTTTATAAATCGTCTTTCGAGTCTTGCGAGTCTTTCGAGTCTTGCGAGTCTTTCGAGTCTTGCGAGTCTTTCGAGTCTTTCGAGTCTTTCAAGTCTTTCAAGTCTTGCGAGTCTTGCGAGCCTAAATCTTAAGCATCCTCCGCGCATTTATAGGATAAAATTGGTCATCCCCGCCTTCGCGAGGATGACAAGGTACTATCGATATCTATTGATAAAAAGGGCGTTTGGGTGAATTAGTTAGGACAAAAAATCTGAAGATTCCCTTCCTTATTAATTCCTGCAGCAAGTTCATCTAAAATATCAAGACTTAATGTATTTTGCGGTTGGCAGTAATTAATGCCTGCACCACCTTGATGGGTTGAAGCATCAATCGGTGCCGTTGGGGCTGTGCTAAAACTAAAATTAACTCCACGGCCACTAAATGAACCGGGCACGATGTTGTTAGTCACGATACTGTTCGTTACATCAAACAGGGCAATAGGATCATCACCCAGAGCAATAAAATGATTGTTAGTGATGAGATGACCTGATGAAGGAAAACCAAGTCTGCCGCCTAATTGAGGTCCACCATCTGGGGTTGACATGCAAGGCATGATCGTTTGAATGGCTGCGTGAGGAAAAATAATACTGTTGATGATTTTCACATTCAATGTACCGTAAGCAATGTTGTTTATGATTGAACCACCAAAAACACCGCGCGAGTGATTCTGCCACGCGACATGATCAAACGTAATATGGGCACTATTATTAAACTGATAAGCGTTAGCGCCTTCTTTTGATTTGATACCGATGATTTGTCCAGGTTTATAAGGTATTGTTTTTTGAGTTGACGTAAAAGGAATAAGCCATCGGTTAGGAGACTCTGAAGACAGTTGTTGCAAGCCTAAAGAAGGTTCACCTTGTCGTCCCCATGCAATTTGTGACATCTTGACTGAGCCATCAGGTCTTATGGGATCTTGAATAATGGAGCAGTAGGTTATTGGGTCATTGGGTGAGTTAGCGTATTTAAAGACTCTTAAAAATCGCCCAGAGTCAGGAAAGTGAACGAGATCAATCAGGGTGTCAGGGTTTGGGTATCCATGACTGATATCAACAGTGACGGAGGTGTTTGTTGCACTAACCACGCTGCCTTGGGTCACGGTGATGGGCTTATAAATAAACGTTATTTCAGTGAATTCCACATTGACCGTGTTACGTCCAACTATTCCGACAAGGTCGTTGTTATGATCCGTTTGATCCAGAACAAACGTGATGGACGTTTGATCTAATCCAGCACCTTGAACGATCAGTTGATTCGTTGTATTCACGGTTTCTCCGGGTTGGTTGCCGCAATTAGGTGCTTGAGGATTAACGCAGTTCATGCCGGATACATTGATAGAGCCTTTTAATGCAGGATTTCTTGTTGTTGAAAGATCGATGTTACTTGGGGGTAGTTGAAGAACTAGAGTGACTTGATGACCTCCAGGGTCATGGCCTAACGCAAGTCGTGCACAAGAAATACTATTAAACAATGACGTCCAGTCAACGATCCCATCATGACTAAAGAGCGATTGCACATCTAGGGTGTAAGTTCCTGGGGATAAAATAGGGGATGAATAGGGGCATCCTGGAATGTTATTGTTTGAAATAGGATTTGATGTTGAACTTGCCGCCTGCATCGTTATTAGAAGAATCCCACCAACTATCAATAATTTTATGTTGTTTTTTAAGGTCATATCAAACTCTTGGAGTCGCTTGGTTAATATTTACAGGTGTTGTCTTGTTGATTATTTTTTTTGTACTCTAGATATTAATATAGTAGTTTGGTAATATATTATCCAGCAGGTCGTTTTATAAACACTTCCGGATGAATTGTTTGGGGTATGTTTAGTTTTTGAAGGCTCGGGTGGTGATATCAATATTAACGAAAATTGATTCTTAAATTAAATTTTAAGTTTAGAGTATGTCATCAAAAGTATTCAAAATCATGTTTAGTTGAGTTTTAATCATGGCTTATAATTTTAAAAATGATAAAAGTGCTTTTTTTAATGCCACCGAACCTTTTACTCTTGATGCTGTAGAAGATTATGCACGACGCGCTCAAGTTTTGAATAGCGACGGTGGAGCTGAAATGAGTTCTTATGCCTTTGCGTTGCAAGCTAATATTGAACTTGAAGCGGAGTTTGACAATCTTACCCAAGTTCTTGAATCGCATAAAGATAAAAAAGAATGGAGCAGTGCGGTTTGGTCTTATTATTATTACTGTTGTCGCTTGTTGATGGAGTTTTATGGATCGGACAAGCCCGATGAAAGGGCGTACCATAATCCAAGCAAAAGGGCATATTATGAAAATTATGCTGCAAAAATTAAACGTCATGTTAATGATGCAGAGGATGAACCTTTGGTTTCAACCCCTTTTATTAAAGAGCTAAAAACGGATTTTTCTGAATTATTAAAAACCCCACTCAGGGTTTCTTCAATAAAAAACAAATTGGGCATGATGAATATGTTTCGGGTGTATTGGGTTTTTTGTCGCCTAACATTCACCACAGGTCTGCATCATTTTAGAGATAAAGGATTTATCGATCTGTTTGAAAAAACACTGAGCTCAAAATTTGATGAAAATGAATTTATTCGAAAAATGGAAGCGCCTAATTTTATTTTTAATGCGTTAAGTGTCGGTCTTTTTGCGGGACGCCTCTTGCTTAACGTGGCGATGCTGATGAAGCACACGTTTTTTCCTCAGGGAGCAGAGAAAAACGCAACAGTGGCACAACGTTTTAAATTTGAACTTTACAAACGTCATCCAGTTTTGATGAACGATGCCGCCTGGGCTACGGTTAATTTATTAACGAACTATCCCGAATTAATTAACATCAGCGCGCCTGTTGCAAACTGGCTTATTGCCGGATTTTTGCTGTTTGATTTTTGTTTGATTTTATGGCAACGTAACTTAGCTGAAAAAGAGTTTCGTCATAAGCGCAATCAGTATCGGCAAGAGCTTGATGGTTATTGTGATAAGTCCCGTGAAATTGAAACTGCAATTACGCAAAAAGAGGTTCTGTTTGCAGAAAAACCATTCGATTCTAATTCAGACAGCCTCCTTAAGGAGATAGAAAAGCTGAAGGCTCAGCATGCGTTAAATCAAGAGTTGATAAGTTTAACGATGAAAACTCAACGAGAACTTGAAATTTCTTGGGAAGTAAAAAATTCAACGTTCCTGTTTAATGCAGCAGCAGCTTTCTTGTTTATTGCAGGTTTTACAGCGTCCTTTATTTTTGCGGCACCTGTGGTGGCTCTTGTTTCTTATGCAACATGCATGGTCGCGGTGGCTATGTATTTATCCTCAGGCACTTACGGGCAGTATAAAGCGAAATCATTGCGTTTTTATGATGCAAACTGTGATTTTGAGAAAGTTCGTGGAGGATTAGTTGCTCCAGGTTTAGAGCTCATAAAGGCTAATCATCAATCGCTTCAAGAGTATCAAGCCGCACGTCGAGCTTTTGGGTTGAAAATAGCTGAAAATGTCATTATTCCGACGTTAGTGCTTGGTTTGATGGCTGCCTGTTGGCAAGCTGCGGTAGTTTTCATTGTGCTTTATGCGAGTTATAAGCTTTATCAGCATTACCATAAACCCGCAAAGCCTGAATTGGTTCTTGCGGACCAATCAGTTTTGCCAGCTCCAGATGATGATGAATTACTTCTCCATCTTATTAGCTCCAGACTGTTGTAATGCATGAAGTCTTGTCAACACTTTTTAGAAGACTTAAGAGTTGACAAGGTTTAGCGCCATCTCATAAAGGGCATTTTTGTGAGTGGCGCTTAATTGCGATGCTATTTTTACCGCTTGTTTTAAAGGTAGTTCTCGCAATAATACGCTCAGTAATTGCTGGTCTTGATCGGGCATCTTGGCATCAATGAAGGGTGGCAACAGGACAACAAACTCCCCTTTGCTACGGGCTTTTTCTGCTGACAACCACTGTTGAATCTCCAATGCCGTACCGTGAATAAAATATTCGTGAATTTTAGTGAGCTCTTTGGCTAACACAAACCTATAATCATTGGGGTAGACCGTCGCAATGTCGTTAAGACACGGCGAAAGTCGGTGGGTTGATTCATAAAAAACAACCGTATGACCAAGGGATCGTAATAATGTTAATTGTTCGATTCGAGCTTGTTGTTTGACTGGCAAAAACCCTGAAAAAGTAAAAGTGTCGCAGGGAACGCCAGCAGCACTTAAGGCGGTAATTAAGGCGCAAGGTCCTGGAATCGGAATCACTGGAATGTTGTGTTGTTGAGCCTCCCGAACTAATGAAAATCCCGGATCGCGAATTAATGGTGTACCGGCATCACTCACCAGCGCGTAGGATTGGCCTTGTTGTAATGCTATAATCAGTTGGCTCGTTTTTTCGTGTTCGTTGTGGGCATGCAGTGAAAATAATGGTTTTTGAATACCAAGAGCGTTAAGTAATAAGCTGGAATGGCGAGTGTCTTCTGCTAATATAGCATCGACCGACGTTAAGGTTTGAATGGCGCGTTGGCTTAGGTCCTTCAAATTTCCAATGGGTGTGGCGACCACATAGAGAGTCCCGTTAGCGGTAGCTGGGGTTGCTGAATTTTTACCCATCGTTTATCCTTGCTTGGTTTAATTTTAAATAATAGGGGCCATTTTTCGATTGACTCGAAAAATGAGCGACCCTTCATGTGGACAGAGTCTCTTATTATGGTTTATTTTTCCTACCCAACAAAATCGTTCATTATAAAATGTGTACTCATGGCCCTCGTTTTGATGGTTCTTGGAAGTTGCACGAAGTTTTCTAATAATTCAGTGAAAAAATCCACGTCCTCATCAGGCAAACAACAAAGCCCTTATACCATGCCGGCAGAGGCCTATCTTGCATTAGCTAAAAATCAACCGGAAGGAGAGCAGCAAAACATGCTTCTTTTGGCGGCAGGTCGGTCTATTGAAGACGCACAATTTCAAGAAGCCGAACGTATTTTAACGCAAAGCACGCATTTATCCGAGCTGCAATGGGATGAAAAAAATATTTTGCTGGCGCAGATTAATAGGGCGCATGAGCAATCGCAAGCCACAATTGCCAAATTGTCTTCTGTGCATCATTTGACTCAACTTCCGCAATACTATCAAGTTGAATACCATGAAATCTTAGCTTGGGCTTATGAGGCGGCAGGAAATTTATCTTATGCCGTGAGTGAGCGGATTAAATTGGATCACGTTCTTTCGGATCAGGTGCAATCAAAAAACACACGCCAAGTGATTAATCGTCGTAATTTATGGTTAAGTTTGACGCGTTTATCGACACCAGAACTCACCACCATGGGCGTGGAATCGGAAGATAATCAAGAGCTGGAAGCATGGATCAAGCTTGCACTGATAGCAAGACAGCCCGTGCGCGGTTCAACGGCGCAGGCCTATGAGGGCATTTTGTCAGAAATGCAAGCGTGGCAACAAAGTCACCCTAGACACCCAGCCAACAGTCTTTTGCCATCACCTCTTGCTTCGGTTGAGCCCTTATTGCAAGGTTTACCGCATCAAATCGCGCTCTTATTGCCGTTCACGGGATCCTTAGCCGGCCCTGGAAATGCCATTCGTGATGGATTTATTGCAGCATATCATGAGGCTGGAGCCCCAAAACGTTTAAGTATTAAAACGTATGATACTAATGAGGGAAGCATTCCTAAGCTTTATGAGCAAGCTATCGCGGATGGAGCTGATTATGTGATAGGGCCTCTTGCCAAGCCGGAAGTCGCGGCTGTTGCCCAAATGGAGCATCCTGTGCCCACGTTACTATTGAATGATACGGACGTGAGGCCTCGAGATAATGCGTATCTTTTTGGCTTGTCGCTTATTAATGAAGCAAGACAAGTTGCTTATCGTGCAAGTAAAAAAGGCTTGCATCGGGCGCTCATCATTGCACCTTCTGGCGTCTGGGGTGATGATTTGGTTAAAGCCTTTCGTGATCAATGGCAAGCCGGCGGTGGTGATCTGGTTGATACCTTAAATTATAGTGAAGGCACGGACTTGAATCATGCCGTTCGTGATTTTTTACATGTTTCTGAGCGCCTTGCCAGTGCGACGCAATATCATGGTTCTTCGAGTGTGAACGCTAAACGTCGCCAAGATTTTGATATGATTTTTTTGTTAGCGTATCCTTCGAATGCACGACAAATCATGCCATTGCTGCGTTATTATTTTGCAGGTGATGTTCCGGTTTATTCGATTTCAACGGTTTATTCTGGAAACATCAACACGATGCAAGATAAAGATCTTGACGGTATTATTTTTTGCGACATGTCGTGGGTCTTTTCTCATCAATTGCCTAATAAAAATTGGCCCGAATCTTTAAATAGTTATAATCGTCTTTATGCGATGGGGATGGATAGTTATTCTTTGTCGACAGAACTTAATCGTTTAATTTTATTTCCGGCAGTATCGGTGAATCAGAATACAGGGGTTTTATATTTGAATGGAGCACATCAACTTGGGCGGATTCTTGCCTGGGGACAGTTTAGAGGAGGCGTTGCTCAATTAATGAGTGAGACTTAACGATCATGTCGATATCAATAGGGATGGCCGGAGAAAATGCAGCCAAAGCATTTCTTCTGAAGCAGGGATTGCGCTGGATTACTAGTAATTATCATTGCCGTTTTGGGGAAATTGATTTAATCATGCAGGACGGTGATTATTTGGTTTTTATTGAGGTGCGTCAAAGGCGTTCCATGGCTTTTGGCGGAGCTCTTGCCAGCGTGACTTGGGCAAAACAAAAAAAATTGATTAAATCAGCACAACATTTCCAATGGACGCAGAAAACATTATCAAACCATCCTTGTCGTATTGATGTATTGACACTGCAAGGAACTCCGCCCAATATTGATTGGATTAAGAATGCTATTTCGTGTTAGACCTTAACGACAGGCGATGAATCAACACTATGTTATCACTAATGGAAGAACGAATAAGACAGCTTTTTGGTAGCAGCATTGAAACAAAAGTAAGTGCTGCGGATTTGCTATCAGGAGTTATTGCTAAAGCAGCGCAACATTTAGTTCATTGTTTATTGAATGATAAGAAAATATTGATTTGCGGCAACGGGGCTTCGGCGGCCAATTGTTTGCATTTTTCAAGTGCTTTGATTAATCATTTTGAAGTTGAAAGACCACCGCTGCCGGTGATTGCCTTAAATACAGATAGCGCCATTATGACGGCGATCGCGGATGAAAATGCTTATGCGGATCTTTTTGCAAAGCAGATTCAGGCGATAGGTCAAGAAGGTGATGTGTTGATTGTGATTACAACATCCGGGAATACAAATAGTATTTTGCGGGCGGTTGATGCGGCTAATGATCGTGGGATGGATACCGTGGTGTTGAGTGGGCGCGATGGTGGAATTCTCGCAAATCATGTTGGCCCTGAAGACATTGAAATTCGAATCCCAATTGACAATGATGCTCGAATTCGTGAAATGCATTTGTTTGTGTTGCATTGTTTTTGTGATTTGATTGATCAATCGTTATTTGGACAAATGTCGGGGTAGATATGTTTAAAAGTCGTTGTGTTGCGCTGATCTTAGTCGCTTGTGTGTTAACCAGTTGTATTGCCGTCGTTGTTGCAGGTGCTGCAGCGGGCCTTATTGTTTATGATCGCCGCAGTGCTTTTACCATGGAACGTGACGCACGTATTTTTCACGTGATTCAGAAGGCCATTATTCCCAATCCGGAGTTTCGTGATTCACGAATTGTGATTGTAAGCTTTAATCAGGTGGTGTTGTTGGTTGGGCAGACACCGACGGCGTCAAGTCGTGTTGTGGCAGAACGAGTAGCGCAACAAACGCCTAACGTTCGTCACGTTTATGATGAAATTACGGTGGAGTCCCCAATATCCTTCAAGCAACAAAGTCAAGATACGTTGATTACAGGGGAGGTTCGTAGTCATATTTTAACCAAAAAGGGCTTAGAGTCCGGGTCAATTCGAATTGTTACCGAAAATGCGGTGGTTTATTTGATGGGGATTGTGACGGCAGAACAAGCTAATTTAGCCGTTGATGTTGCGCGACAAATTAAAGGAGTGCAGAAAGTGGTAAAAGTTTTCCAATATATTAGTTAATGATGAAAAAACAAGGATGTTTTATTTTGATCATGGCTTTGGCGATGTCGCTTACGGCGTGTTTAAATGTCGCCTGGACAGGTGCTACGTTGGTCTATGATCGCCACACCGTGTATGACGATTTTAGTGATTATCAGCTTGCTTTAAAAGCAGGACATCTTCTTGCCGAAAATAATACCTTTGCTCCGCCAGGGTCTTTATTGGACTTGGCCGTTTTTCATGGGGACATGTTGTTAGCAGGCCATGTTCCGACAGCCGAGCTACGTCAAGAGGCCATTGAGCGATTGAAAGGTTTGTCGGGGTATCGTTCTCTTTATAATCAAGTTGCGGTGGTCACTCAGGAAAAAACAGCAGGATTCTCAGATTGCTGGATAACCACCAAAATAAGAAGCCGTATTTTTGCTGACGCAAGTATTGCACCCAAAGAATTTAAGATTGTCACGGTGGATGGCATCGTTTACTTGATGGGCGAAGTGCGGGAAATTCAAGCGCAGCGCGTGATTGATATTGCACGCAAAACCAGCGGTGTGCGCCGCGTTGTAAAATTACTTCACATATTGACAGAAAATCAACCAAAAACGATAAACACAGCGTCGTAGAGTTTGCTTCTGTTGGCTGATTCATTTATAATTCGCGCCGTGAACAGTGTGAGTAACCTAGGTACTAAAAATATTCATCGCATCTTTGCTTGGCAAGGCGTGATGACGGCTGTAATAGCGGTGGTCATGTATTTCACTCGGCATGAACGTGAAGCATTATCTGCGTTGTTGGGTGGGGTTGTGGCGATTTTACCTGCCTTCATTTTTGCAAAAGTACTTTTTCGTCATCGAGGCGCTCGCTTGGCGAAGAAAATAGTCAATGATTTTTATCTCGGCGAAGGAATTAAAATCGTTGTTGCTATCGTGCTTTTTGCTTTAGTATTTCGGTTGTTTCATGTGTCGGCAATTGTGTTTTTCGCCACGTACAGTGGCATAGCAATGAGTTTTGGTTTTTTACTGTTAATTTTTGGTCGGGCACGGCAAAAAAGGCCCTGTAACGAGTTAAATACATAGGTTGGAACGTGACGGAAATGGTATCCAGTACAGATTACATTAAACATCATTTAACATACCTTAGCTTCGATCTGAAGACGATGACCTTGGGCACTAATGGATTTTGGACACTTAATTTGGATACAGTGTTCTTTTCTGTTTTTCTTGGTGTGTTAGTTCTTGCATTTCTTTATCTAGGTGCTCGTCGTGTTACGACCGGGGTGCCCGGTAAATTGCAGAATTTTTCTGAATTACTGCTTGAGTTTGCAGACAGTCAGGTGAAAGACTGTTTTCATGGCCGCAATGCACTTATTGGTCCGTTGGCATTGACTATTTTTGTCTGGGTTTTCTTGATGAACTTCATGGATATCTTGCCGGTTGATGTATTGCCAGTGCTCGCCAAGGCCATGGGGCTTCATTATTTAAAATCAGTACCAACAACCGATCTTAATTTAACATTTTCAATGTCGTTGTCGGTGTTCTTTTTGGTTTTATTTTATAGCATTAAAATTAAAGGGGCGTCAGGCTTTATTAAAGAGCTAACATTACAACCTTTTAACAGTAAGTGGCTTATTCCGTTTAATTTTTTGCTTGAGTTTGTTGGTTTAATAGCAAAGCCTATTTCTTTATCGTTGCGATTGTTTGGAAATCTTTACGCCGGCGAGCTTATTTTTATTCTTATTGCCTTGTTGACGTTAAATGCCAGTGAGTCCTCATGGCTTAGCTCATCAACTTTGGGTGTTGCGCAGTTTTTTCTTGCCTTGGCCTGGTCCATATTTCATATTTTGGTGATAACCTTACAAGCGTTTATTTTTATGGTACTGACGATTGTTTATCTTAGTTTGGCTCATGAAGAGCATTAGGTTTTTTTTACTCATTGTTGATTAAGGGGATTGTTATGGTAGATGCAAGTTTAATTGCTCAAGTTCAAGGTATGACCGTTATTGCGGTTTCTTTGTTAATAGGTCTTGGCGCATTAGGCACCGCCATTGGGTTTGGTTTGTTAGGTGGTAAGTTTCTTGAAGGATCGGCGCGACAACCCGAAATGGTTCCTATGCTGCAAGTTAAGATGTTTATTGTGGCAGGCTTACTTGACGCAGTCACCATGATTGGTGTTGGTATTGCATTATTCTTCACGTTTGCGAACCCGTTTTTAAGTAGCTTGGGCTAGTCAACGACTAATTTTGTTTTGGACCAACTCAATTTTTCGCTACCCCTCTTTCTCAGATTAAAGGAGCGGTAGCGAAGAGCGGTACAAAATTAGGTTGCCACTGTTCTAGTTTTCTAGTCTGTTTAACCTACATTGGTGAATGATAGCAGGAGGGTTCTGTGGAAATTAATATTACGCTTGTGGTGCAAATGCTGGTTTTTATTGCATTTGTATTGTTTACCATGAAGTTTGTTTGGCCACCTTTGTCGCGCGCGCTTGAAGAGCGACAAGAAAAAATCGCGGATGGTTTGGCGTCTGCAGACCGAGGCCGCAAGGAACTCGAACTCGCACAACACCGAGTCAAAACCGAGCTAAAACAAGCCAAAGCGCAAGCACACGATATTATAGAAAAGGCGAATTATCGTGCTGCGGAGCTTCTTGAAGAGGCTAAAGAAGATGCGCGTCATGAGGCTCAAAAGCAAATAAAATTAGCTCAGGATCAGTTTTTGCAAGAAGTTAATAGCACAAAAGCGGGTCTGCGCATGCAATTGGCTACTCTGGCCGTTGCTGGCGCTGAAAAAATTCTGAGACGAGAAGTGGATCAAGAGACCAATAAAGGTCTGTTGGATCAGCTGATTGAAGAGATTTAATTATGAGCAATTATGTCACCATTGCAAGACCTTATGCGAAGGCTATTTTTGAGCACGCTAAGGCGTGTGAGAAGCTCAAAGAGTGGTCAATGGCATTAAATTACTGGGCGCTGGTTGTTTCTGATCGTAATGCCATCGATTTTCTTACTAATCCGGCAACTTTGGCGGATCAGAAAGTAGCCTTGTTCACAGGACTCGTTCCTGAGGGGCTTGCTCAATCAGAACTATCTGCTTTGACAAATTTTATTACTTTGTTAGCTAATAATAATCGTATCGTATCGTTGCCTGCCATCAGCACTCTCTTTAATCAGATGCGTGCAGAGCAGGAAAAAACGTTGGAAGTAGATGTCGTCAGCTTTTCGCTTTTAACCGACGAGCAAGAGGCGGCATTGATTAATAAATTGAAACACCGCTTAAAGCGTGAGATAGCACTGAATGTATCGATCGACCAGGATTTGCTGGGCGGTGCAATTATACAGGCCGGTGATTTAGTCATAGATGGCTCAGTTCGCGGTGAACTTAATAAACTTCGAGCCCATTTGGTAGCGTGAGGAAATAATCATGTCAGAACATGTTGCATTAAACCCATCAGAAATTAGTGAATTAATAAAAAAACGAATCGAGCAGTTTAAGGTTGCGCCTGAGGCTTGTAATGAAGGAACGATTGTCAGTCTTAAAGACGGTATCGTGCGACTTCATGGTTTGGCCGATGTTATGCAAGGCGAAATGATCGAATTTCAAGGCGGTGTTTATGGTTTAGCGCTGAACCTTGAGCGGGACTCTGTCGGCGCGGTGATTCTTGGAGACAGTTCTCAGTTGGCTGAAGGTCAAAAGGGAAAGTGTACAGGTCGGATTCTCGAAGTTCCCGTTGGTGAGGGTTTATTGGGTCGTGTTGTGGACTCTTTAGGAAATCCTATTGATGGTAAGGGTCCTATTCATTCAACGAAGTTGTCGCCGATTGAAAAAGTAGCGCCAGGGGTTATTGCAAGACAATCCGTTAATCAACCTGTTCAGTCAGGACTTAAGGCAATTGATGCCATGATTCCTGTTGGTCGAGGACAGCGCGAGTTGATTATTGGTGACCGCCAAACGGGCAAAACAGCTATTGCCATTGATACGATCATTAATCAAAAAGGTACGGGCATAAAGTGTATTTATGTTGCCATTGGACAAAAAGCTTCTTCTACGGCGGCGATTGTTCGACGACTTGAAGAGCATGGTGCTTTAGAGCATACCATTGTTGTTGTGGCGAGCGCCTCAGAAACGGCGGCCTTGCAGTTTATCGCGCCATACGCTGGTTGTGCTATGGGTGAGTACTTCATGGAAAACGGTGAAGACGCACTGATTGTTTATGATGATTTAACGAAACAAGCTTGGGCTTATCGACAAATTTCATTGTTACTGAAGCGTCCGCCAGGGCGAGAAGCTTATCCTGGGGATATTTTCTATTTGCATTCACGCTTGCTTGAGCGTGCTGCACGAATTAACGAAAAAGAAGTTGAAAAATTAACAAACGGCCGTGTGACCGGAAAAACAGGTTCGTTAACGGCGCTGCCCATTATTGAAACGCAGGCGGGTGACGTTTCCGCGTTTGTTCCGACTAACGTAATTTCTATTACGGACGGACAAATTTTCTTAGACGTTGATTTATTTAACTCAGGCGTACGACCAGCTATTAATTCAGGGCTTTCGGTGTCACGAGTTGGTGGTGCCGCACAAACGAAGATCATGAAAAAGTTAGGTGGTGGAACGCGTTTAGCACTGGCACAATTTCGTGAATTAGAAGCTTTTTCGCAGTTTGCTTCTGACTTGGACGATACAACACGTAAGCAGTTAGAGCGTGGCCAACGTATCATGGAAATCATGAAACAAAATCAATATGCGCCACTTTCTGTTGCTGAAATGGCAGTGTCTTTATTTGTGGTTGAAAAAGGTTATTTAGATGATGTTCCTGTGAAAGAAGTCACGTCGTTTGAAAAATCGTTGCATGATCATATGCGGTCTTCCTGCGCTCCTTTACTGAGCAAGATCAATGAAGCAGGGGCTTACGATGACGCGATTGAGGCGGCTCTTAAGGCGGCTGTTGACGAATTTAAAACATCAGGAAGCTGGTAAACATGGCAGGCGCGAAAGAGATTCGAACTAAAATTGCGAGCATTAAAAACACGCAAAAAATTACACGCGCCATGGAAATGGTCGCGGCGAGCAAGATGCGTAAAACACAAGATCGTATGCGTGCTTCTAAGCCTTATGCCAATAAAATCTATGATGTGGTGAAACATATTGCTCGAGCTAACTCGGAGTATCGTCACCCCTTCATGGAAGTGCGGCCTATCAAACGGGTTGGCTTAATTGTTGTGACGACGGATCGAGGCTTGTGCGGCGGTTTAAACGCTAACTTGCTGCGTGAAACAGCCCGCGCGATGCGTGATTGGCAGCAGGAAGATCAAGAAATAGCTTTGGGTGTCATTGGTCGCAAAGGCCAGGCTTTTATTAAACGTGTTGGCGGTTTGGTCCTTGCTTCGGTTGATCACTTGGGGGATAAACCCGGGATCGCTGATTTAATTGGTATGATCAAAGTGATGCTTGACGCTTTTTACCAGGGCGAAATTGATGCATTGCATGTTGTTTACAATGAGTTTGTGAACACCATGTCTCAGAAGCCCGTGATGAAGCAACTGTTACCTTTGCCGATTGCTGAAGAAGATAGCAATGATTTAGGGCATCATTGGGATTACATCTATGAACCCGATTCCAAGGAGCTTCTTGATACATTGCTTGAAAGGTACATTGAGTTGCAAATATATCAAGCAACGGTTGAAAATATCGCGTGTGAGCAAGCTGCAAAAATGATTGCCATGAAGAGCGCTACGGATAATGCCGGGGATTTGATAAAACAATTTCAATTGGCCTATAACAAAGCAAGACAAGCAGCAATTACCCAAGAGTTGGCGGAAATTGTGAGCGGGGCATCGGCGTTATAATTTTTTGAATAAGCTCCCTCGATCGTCAAATGAGTCGAAAGAGGGGTGTGTTACCCATTTCAGAGAGTTCCTTACAGAGGATAGAAATATGAGTTTAGGTACAGTAGTTGAAGTCATTGGTGCGGTTGTTGACGTGGAGTTTCCACGAACAGCGGTGCCTAAAGTCAATGACGCCTTGAAACTTGTTGAAGGCGATTTGGTGTTTGAAGTTCAGCAACAGCTGGGTGACGGCGTTGTTCGTACGATTGCAATGGGCACCACAGATGGATTAAAGCGCGGTCTTAAAGCGCAAAATACAGGCGAGCCTATTAAGGTTCCCGTAGGCGTTAAAACGTTAGGCCGAATTATGGATGTGTTAGGACGTCCTATTGATGAGGCTGGCCCTATTGAAACGGAAGAGTATTTGCCGATTCACCGTAAAGCGCCTAGCTACGAAGAGCAAGCAGGAAGCCAGGAATTACTTGAGACAGGTATCAAGGTGATTGATTTGCTTTGTCCTTTTGCTAAAGGTGGTAAAGTGGGTCTCTTTGGTGGAGCAGGCGTTGGTAAAACGGTAAATATGATGGAATTAATCCGTAATATTGCTATCGAGCACAGCGGTTATTCCGTTTTTGCGGGCGTTGGTGAGCGTACTCGTGAAGGAAACGATTTTTATCACGAAATGAAAGACTCTAATGTGCTTGATAAAGTATCGTTGGTTTACGGGCAAATGAATGAGCCTCCTGGTAATCGTTTGCGTGTTGCACTCACTGGCCTCACCATGGCAGAACAATTCCGTGACGAAGGGCGTGATGTGTTGTTGTTTATCGATAACATTTATCGTTATACCTTGGCTGGAGTTGAGGTTTCTGCTTTACTAGGTCGTATGCCTTCAGCGGTAGGTTATCAACCCACCTTGGCTGAAGAAATGGGCATGTTGCAAGAGCGAATCACCTCAACCAAAACCGGATCAATTACCTCGATTCAGGCGGTCTATGTTCCCGCGGATGACTTGACGGATCCATCGCCTGCGACAACATTTGCGCATTTGGACGCGACCGTTGTGTTATCGCGCCAAATTGCAGAACTTGGAATTTATCCTGCGGTGGATCCTCTTGATTCAACGTCACGCCAATTAGATCCTTTAGTAGTCGGCCAGGTTCATTATGATACGGCTCGTCGTGTTCAACAAACGCTACAGCGTTATAAAGAACTGAAGGACATTATTGCTATTCTTGGAATGGATGAATTATCTGAAGAGGATCGCCGCGTGGTGTCACGGGCTCGTAAAATTCAACGTTTCTTGTCACAACCCTTCTTCGTGGCGGAGGTATTTACAGGTTCGCCAGGAAAATACGTTTCATTGAAAGACACCATTAAGGGCTTCCAAGGTATATTAGCCGGTGAATATGATGATTTACCTGAGCAGGCCTTTTACATGGTCGGTAGTATTGAGGAAGCAATTGCTAAAGCTAAAGTAATATGAGGCAGAATGAAAACATGGCTATAACGACCCATTTGGACATTGTTAGTGCTGAGAAAGCCATTTTTTCTGGTATTGTTGAGATGGTAGTTGCAACGGCGGAATTTGGTGAGCTTGGTATTAACCCAGGCCACGCACCTTTATTGACAATTTTAAAGCCGGGTGAAGTCCGTGTGCATTTGCCAGGAGGCCATGAAGAGGTTTATTATATTTCTGGTGGAATGCTGGAAGTTCAGCCTTATTATG
The DNA here is from genome assembly GCA_030157805.1 of Legionellaceae bacterium. Classification (GTDB taxonomy): domain Bacteria; phylum Pseudomonadota; class Gammaproteobacteria; order Legionellales; family Legionellaceae; genus JAOAUB01. Next base: position 7,533 of record JAOAUB010000094.1, on the reverse strand, counting down.
TCACAGTGCTTGCCGATGCGGTAGAACGGGCGGATAACCTCGATGAGGCCGCTGCTTTGGCCGCTAAGGCTCGTGCAGAGGAAGCCATTGCTAATAAAGGAGCTGAATTTGATTATTCGATTGCCGTGACTGAGCTTGCTGAAGCTGTTGCTCAGATTCGCGCCATTCAGAAAATCAAAAAACACATGAAATGAGCCAATTCATCGAGTGTAAACCGCTAACGGAGTTCACTGAAAAAGCGTACCTTGATTATTCAATGTACGTTATTTTAGACAGAGCTCTACCTCATCTTGCCGACGGTCTAAAACCCGTGCAACGTCGTATTATTTATGCGATGTCTGAATTAGGGCTCAGTGCAGCCGCCAAGCATAAGAAATCAGCCCGAACGGTCGGAGATGTGTTGGGTAAATTTCATCCGCATGGCGATACAGCGTGTTATGAAGCCATGGTATTAATGGCGCAGCCTTTTTCATATCGCTATCCGTTTGTTGATGGTCAAGGAAACTGGGGCTCGCCTGACGATCCCAAATCATTTGCTGCAATGCGCTACACGGAAGCGAAGCTTTCGGCTTATGCGGAGTTGCTGTTAGCCGAGTTACGGTTGGGCACTGTCGACTGGGTTGATAATTTTGATGGCACCTTGCAAGAGCCTGCTTTAATGCCTGCGCGACTCCCTAATTTGTTATTGAATGGTGCGACAGGCATCGCCGTTGGCATGGCAGCCGATGTGTTACCTCATAATTTGACTGAAATCGCTAATGCCTGCATTCATTTACTTGAGCATCCCGAAGCGACGCTTGACGACCTTCTTCATCATGTTTTAGCGCCTGATTTTCCAACAGCGGCTGAAATTATTACACCAAAAAGCCAAATTAGGGCCATCTATCAAACCGGTCTTGGTTCAGTGCGAATGAGGGCTATTTATCGACAGGAAAATCATCATATTGTGATTGAAGCTCTACCTTATCAGGTCTCTGGCGCTAAAGTCATTGAGCAAATTGCAACACAAATGCAGCAGAAAAAAATACCCATGGTTGATGATATTCGTGATGAGTCCGATCATGAGCATCCCACCCGTATCGTGATTATTCCTCGCTCTAATCGTATTGATGTTGACGGCTTGATGTCGCATTTATTTGCGACGACGGATTTGGAGCGCAGTTACCGGGTTAACTTTAATGTGATTGGTTTGGATGGCAAGCCGCGTGTTAAAGGGTTGTTGCCCTTATTGCAAGAGTGGTTGGTTTTTCGTACCGCAACGGTGCGGCGGCGGATAGAACATCGTCTTGAAAAGCTCCTTGAGCGTATTCACGTTTTGGAAGGATTTATTATTGCTTATCTTAACCTCGATGAGGTTATCACCATTATTCGTGAAGACGACGATCCTAAAGCACGGTTAATGGCACGTTTTAGTTTGAGCGAGCGTCAGGTTGAAGCTATTCTTGAAATGAAACTGCGTCATTTAGCGAAACTTGAAGAAGTACGTTTGCGTGGTGAATTGGATGAGTTAAGCGCCGAACGCAATACTTTGCAGCAAATTCTCGGGGATGAAAAACGACTTAAGATTCTTATTCGTGATGAAATGATCGCCGACCGGGATCGTTTTGGAGATGCTAGACGTTCACCTCTAATAGAGCGTGGCGAATCTTGTGCGTTAAAAGAAGAAGACGTTTTGCCGAATGAGCCTATCACCGTTATTTTGTCACAAAAAGCATGGATTCGTAGTGCTAAAGGCCATGATATTAATGGCCGAGAATTAAGTTATAAAGCAGGCGATGAGTTTAGATCGCAACTTCATGCTCGTAGTAATCAGGCTATTTTGTTTTTTGATAGTGAAGGGAAGGTTTATAGTCTTCCAGGTCATTCTTTTCCTTCCGCACGAGGGCAAGGGGAGCCCTTGACGAGTCGTTTAAACCCAACGGACGGTATGGTTTTTGAAGCGATGGCAAGTGGTGATCCCGACGAATGGTTGTTATTAGCAAGCGACGCAGGGTATGGCTTTATTTCGCAGATTCGAGATTTATACGTCAAAAGTCGCAATGGTAAAGCTTGTATAAAATTAAGCACCGGAAGCCGTCTTTTGCCACCTCGTTTAATTGCGGATAAAGAGCAACAACAGGTTGCTTGTGTTACCAATGTTGGCCGTTTATTGATTTTTCCGTTGAGCGAGCTGCCGGAACTTGCTCGTGGCAAGGGGAATAAAATCATCAGCATTCCTAGTGCAAAAGCGCTGTCTCGAGAAGAGTGGGTTGTTGATATTCAACTGCTTTCACCGGGTAAATTATTGACAGTGCATGCAGGTCGGCGTCATTTTACGTTGAACTCTTCTGATTTGAATGCTTACCAAGGTGAGCGTGGCCGCCGTGGAAACAGATTGCCACGAGGATTACAAAACGTTTCAAGTTTGGTGGTTGAGTAATTCTTCCATGTCCTTTTTCTGTTGAGTATTTAAGGACGTCAACGGAAGCGTCGCAAGTGCGGCCGCGCGATAAAAATCACGACTATTTTTTTCATTTAACCCTTCCATATGGCTCTTTATAGTACGAATATCACCGCGCGCAAGAGGGCCTGTTAATGCGTCTTCGAGAGAGCTTGTCGTTTCAATGGCATTTAAACTACTTTGCATTAATTGTTGAATCATTAACTTAGCAAGGTTCGCTTTGATTCCTGTTTCGTTTAGTAGTTGAGTTCCTAGGGATGCCAAAGTGACGACGTAATTGGATGCGATGACGGCAGCAGCATGATAGGTAGTTTTTTGCTCAGGTTTGATGCTCACGAGAATAGCACCAAGCGCTTTAAATAAAGGCTCTAGAATGTTTGTTGCTTCGGGATGGCCTTCTAGCGTGCAATAACACCCATGAAAAGCGGTCGACTCAAGGGGATGGTTTTTAAACACCTTAAGAGGATGTAAACTTGCGGTATAGCAGCCTTGTTGTGCCAGCGGGGTTAATACTGCTGAGCTCAAAACACCGCTGCAATGAACGACAAGGGTCCCTGGCGCTATGATTTTTGTTTCAGCCAGCGTTTTTGCAAGAGGGGCAATTTGGTCATCTGGAACGGTGATCCATAGTATATCGGAAGGCTCAAGTTGATTGAGAGAGGTCATTGGCTTTCCGGCCCGAAGAAGCTTGCTTGCCGCTTCAGATGAGCTCAATGTGCTGTTATAGAGCGATTTTAATTCAATGAGGCTTGTGTTGAGCAAGGAGAATGCTAGGTGTTTACCTAAGCGCCCCGCCCCAATTAGACTCACTTTAATGGTGTGCTTGTTGATATTTCTTACTCCAGACGGTGTTTATTTCCAATAATTTCAATGAATCGGCGTTTTTCAGCGAAGCTTGAAAAGTGTTGTTATCGCATGAAAACACGGCAATTGTATCATTAAATTAACATCAAGCACCCCTCCTCGCATCGATGTGCTTATAATATAATCAGTTGATGAAATGTGAACTCACTTTAGCTAGTAAAAACACTATTGAACTTTATGCCATTTTCTGCGTAATATGAAAATTTGTGAGCAACACTAAGGGAAAAGCCCGATGCTGCCAATAAAGGCATTACGACTTAGTCAATTAACGTTGAAACAGCCGGTTATTTTACAGGCTAGCTCGGCGCAGGTTGCTGCTTCTTCTTCAGATCCCGTATTGACTCAAACTAAGTCAGCGCATGAAGTTTTGCCCGCATCATGGGTTGATTCTGCCAGTGACACTCTTGTGAGCGGCTTTTTTAAGCGCGTGACGACACCTGCCGACAAGGAAGACAATTACCCTATTTTACTGGCAAAATATGACGTTGCAATTAGCGTTTTTATGCGAATGTGGTTGGGTGAGACTGCGGCTGAAGACCGATTGGTGTTGGATGACGATGGTCAAATACTTGGCACTTTTTCAAAAAATCTTCCTGATTATAAACCCATGGCCTCTCGTGAAAATCCGCTTTCATCGGAAGAGAAGGAGCCAGAATTAGTTTGCCCAACTAAAGTTGAGACTTTATTAGAGCAAAATGTGGCGCGTTTATTAACTGCTGAATGGGGCATTGGTAATCCCGATGTTCATCCCTATAACATTAGCATTAAAGGTCATGGCTGTGTTCTGGATTATGATGAGTGTCTTCCTCGGCGTACGCTAATTATTAAAGGTGGTGATGGTTTGGTTAAGTGGCTTGAGGGCTTTCTTTTAAACAAACCCCAAAAACTCGTGGAAGACGATCTCAAGACTTTTCCTATCTTGAGTAAGGGTCATGAGCGGAAGCATTGGCCGACGCAGTGGCTTCCGGGTAATTTGAATTGGGATAAGCAATTTCAATCGTATGAGACTTTTGAAAAACTTGCGGCAATGTCGCATGTGCGCATTCGCCTCTTGTCAGGCGAAGAGGTTTCGTTTCAGGGTCAGATGTTTGAAAGTTTGTTAACCATGCTTTTAACTTACGATCCGGAGATGTTGCGAGTCCGTTTGTACGAGTATTTGGGTAACTTCCCCTTGGATTTTATGAGCCTACCCGAGATTAAAAGAGAGGCCCTGCGCAAAAGTGACGGGCAGTTATTTAACGAGAGAACGGATCAAGCCCTTTTTGTCGATCACATGTTAGGCGAATTTCAGCAACAATATGATGAATTATATCGCGCGGTTGTTTTTTTTAAAGGATATAAGCCAGTGGATGGGGTCGGTTCGCCCGTTGTTTCTTTTGTTGATTTTTTGCGCAATCGTCCTTCCGCACGTAAAAAAACAATCGCATGGGCTGAAGAACAGAATCCTTGCTTTTCATCAGAGGCACGATTTAACCCCGAAAAGATGGATGATCGTTATGCGCAAATTTGGCGAGACGCGCATCTTATGGAGTTTTGGGTTCTTTGGCATCATCTTATCAGATTGGTCGTCGATGTTGCCAAGGAGCTCAGCATTAAACCTTCTCTTGATTTGCCGGATCCTGGATTTAAGATTGACGACAGTATTACTGCGACGGGACAAGTGATTCAATCACTTGCCAGACTGTTGCAACAATTAGATTTGTCCGTGAACAGTGATCCGGACAGCAAGATGACGCGCGGCTTGAAGTCGTTGATTGAATTTCTCGTAAAATTGACAGAAGCAAGCGAGGATTATTTTAATAGCACGTGTAAGTTATTAAATCTTAAAGCGAACGAAGACTATTGCGAGATCTTGCTTCGTTTACCTAAAATGTATTATCGACAAATTTGTGAGGACTGGAGCTCCACCGAGTGGGTGGGTCGTTTTGTGGCGCAAGTGAGGGATCTGGCGTCCTTGCATGGAAATTTACGTCTTGATTTGCATAAATTCTCGGATGATGATGAGTTAACTGCCCCGGTCAAGCTTGATTATAATGAACTGCTTAATCGTTCACACACAAGTAAGGAAGTGTTCCGCACGTTCGCTAAGGTATTGTTTGAATGGGCCGACAGTATCGCAAGAGATGATTTAATATGGCTTATTTCTAAAGTCAAGGATGACTATGAGCAGCCGCTTTTAATCTTTAAAATGCCGACAATGTTTGCTGCAGCAAGTTCTGAACTTAAAATATCTAATCCTTTAACATGCCGTCATCGAGGGCCTGAAATAGCGGCTTATCTTAAAGACATTGAAACTCGAGATGATGTCAAAGGCTCCGATATTTTAGCTTATGTATTAAGCACCGGTAAATGTACCAGTACGTCATTAAATACCCGTATTATTGAGAGCATACTGCCGTTGGTTTTGAGGTGGCGGCGGGGATTGGGTGGTATTGAGAATGTTAATTTAATGAGTCTTGATAATGCCTTAAGTGGTGGTACGGTTGATTATGTCTTTTATACCCAAACGATCGTTGACTTTGTGCGAATAGCTGACCAATTTAATCATATTTATTCGCCCTTATCCCAGATGAAGTTTAATAAAGCGATGTATTCCTGGGTGAATGGTTTGTCGCGGGCTCAGTTTGAGAGTTTGATTCGTAATGCATTAGATGACTATGAGCCTGAAAATAGGCCTGACGCCTCATTGTTGAGGAGCGCGTATGGTTTTTTTCGTATAGCAGCTCGTGCTTTTGCTCATGCGACTGTTGGGGCAACAGTGTCCCGAAGAGAAGAAGTGCTTGCTTATTTAGACAATCAGCAATTGACTAATGCGGGCGTATTAGGCTCGATTTTTAAAGATGGTGGCATTGATGAGCCGGCGGTGATTTCTGGAGTTCCTGTGACGAACCGACCTTTAAATTTATGTGTGTTTGATCGTATCTTTGACGCCATGAAAAAAGCAATTTCGCTGGGCGATAAAATGCCATTGGATCAAGAGTTTGCAATCATCGCAAAAGTCGACGGAGCCAACTCTAAACGTTTTCTTCATTTTCCTTCGTTTAAGTTTCATGCGAAACAACACAGCATGCAAACCTATGAGCAGCATGAGCAGATTCGAACTTCTGCTCATGCATCAGTCACACCTGTGGCGATGGCTTCTTCAATGTAGTTCATAGGGAGTGTTGATATTAATTGGCTCGATTTGATGGACTTCTTCGGCATGAACATGACAGCACGAGCAATTCGCGGTATGATTTTTGTCCCGATGATTTTTAGTGTTGTTTCCTACGATGAGTTTTGACAAGATAAAAACCTTACCGCAATTTTTACTTCCCAAGCGGGCGTTGACTGTTTTTGCAGGACTTTTAGCAAACTGCAACGTGTCATGGCTCAAAAATGGGTTGATCACGTGGTTCATTTCGCGATTTGCGGTGGACATGACGCTTGCTCAGGAAGAAAATCCAACAGCGTATGCCTGTTTTAACGATTTTTTTATTCGTTATTTAAAATTGGAGCATCGCCCTATTGCCAAGGCCAGCCTTGTTTCTCCTGTGGACGGCGTGCTGAGTCAATTTGGGCTTATTCAACAGGGGCAATTGGTGCAAGCTAAAGGCCATGAATATGGCGTTGATGAGTTATTAGCTTGTACTCCGGCCTTATCCCAGAGCTTTGATGGTGGGCAATTTGCTACCTTTTACTTGTCACCCAAAGATTATCATCGTATTCATATGCCGTGCGAAGGGACTTTGCGGGAAATGATTTATGTTCCAGGCCAGCTATTTTCCGTGCAACCAAGGACCGCTCGCACGATCCCTAAATTATTTGCGCGCAATGAGCGTTTGGTGGTTTTTTTTGACACGCAATTTGGATTAATGGCTATGGTCTTAGTGGGTGCGGTGGTTGTTGGCGCGATAAATACCGTTTGGCATGGGGATGTGTTTCGAACGACAACACCTTTTTTTTATAATTATGCCAGTTTAGAACAAGCCATTGTGTTGGAAAAAGGCGAAGAAATGGGTCATTTTAAATTAGGCTCAACGGTTATTTTACTTTTTGCCAAGGATTTCCCTGTTCACTGGCAAACTGATCTGAACCTGGGGGATAGGGTTATCTATGGTCAAGCGATGGTTTGATTGTTTGGCGGTAGTGCGCCAAAGGGATTGATCTGATAGAGTTCACTATTTATCAGAAATAAAGCAACTAAAATTTGAAACTCGAGCTATTGCCAAACATCATGTGTTTGAGTA